>JBBSKF010000086.1:0-15987 GCA_038256525.1 Mycobacteriales bacterium
CCGGAGCTGATCACCCGCCACCGCACCGCTTCGTGGCAGATCCATCTCGTCGGCCGGTTCGAGACCACCGTCGTCTCCGCCGGCGACGACTGGCCGGTCGAGGTGCGGCTCGACGGCGACCTCGGAGCGCTGCGGGTCGTCGACGCGCACACGCTCGGTCCGTCCGACGGTGTGCGGTCCGATGTGGCTGAGCGTTGGCTGGACATCCGGTCCTGACAGACTGACCGCATGGCGGACTACGACCTGGTAGTGATCGGTGCAGGCGCGACCGGGTTGAGCGCCGCCCGCAGCGCACGACGAGCTGGGCGCCGGGTGGCGATCGTCGAGGCAGCCAGGCCCGGCGGCGACTGCACCCACTTCGGGTGCGTGCCGAGCAAGGCGCTGCTCGAGACGGCCCGCCGGGTGCAGGCAGCCAGATCCGGTCCGTCGTATGGTTTCTCGGCTCAGGTGGAGGTCGACTTCACCGCGGTCATGGATCGCGTCCGGCGGGTCATCGCCGACATCGAGCAGGACGAGTCGCCCGCGCAGCTCGCCACCGAGGGCATCGACCTGCTCGCGGGGTGGGGCGTGCTGACCGGTCCGACGTCGGTCGAGGTGGACGGTCGACGGGTGACGACGGAGCGGTTCGTCGTGGCCAGCGGGTCGCGCGCCGCCGTACCGCCGATCGAAGGTCTCGAGGGCGCGGACTATCTCGACAACAAGAACGTCTTCGAGCTGCGCGAGCTGCCCGAGCACCTGCTCGTGCTCGGTGGCGGGCCGATCGGCGTCGAGCTCGCGCAGGCCTTCCGGCGGCTCGGCGCGCAGGTGACGGTGGTCGAGGCGCTGCCCACGCTCGTCAGCCGGGAGGAGCCGGAGGCTCAGCAGGTGCTGCGCACGGTGCTCGAGCGCGAGGGTGTCAGCGTGCGGAGCGGGGCAAAGGTCGTGAAGGTGGACTCGGGCAGCAGCGGTCAGGTGCTCCACCTGGAGGACGGCACGACGGTGAGCGGCTCACACCTGCTGGTCGCGATCGGGCGTACGCCCTCTACCGACCGGCTCGGGCTCGAGACCGCAGGGGTGAAGCTGGACCGGCGGTGGGTCGTGACCGACGATTTCCTGCAGGCCGCAGAGACGGTGTGGGCGGCGGGTGACTGCACCAGCCGCCTGCAGTTCACCCACGTCGGCGACGAGCAGGGGCGGCTCGCGGCGCGCAACGCGTTCGCCGGGCCGCTGCCGTGGAACCGCGGGAAGTGGGACGACTCGGTCGTGCCGTGGGCGACCTTCACCGAGCCCGAGATCGCCCATGTCGGACTGACCGAGGCGCAGGCCGTGGCGCAGCACGGTGAGGGCGTCATGGTGTCGACGTTCTGGGATCGGAAGGGGGATCGGGCGCGTACGGCCGGTGAGGTAGACGGTTTCGTCAAGCTCGTGGCGGCGCCGGGCAAGGTCGGCGGCATGACGCTCGGCAAGCTGCTCGGCATGACGGCGGTCGGACCGATGGCGGGGGAGCTGATCTGCGAGGGTGCCTTGAGCATGCGGGCAGGGACGCTGCTCGGCCGGATGGCGCAGACGGTCCACGCCTATCCGACCTGGTCGCTGTCGACGCGGATCGCCGCGGCGCAGTTCTTCGACCGCGGACCCGAACCCGCCCGCCCGGGCCGGGCGTGACCGCCCTGTGTCGGACGTGCAGGTCGTCGCGCACCGCGGCTCGTCCGCGGCGCACGCCGAGCACACGCTGGCGGCCTACGAGCTTGCCCTGCAAGAAGGCGCGGACTCGCTCGAGTGCGACATCCGGCTCACCCGTGACGGGGTGCCGGTGTGCGTCCATGACCGGCGCATCGACCGGGTCAGCGACGGCCGCGGTGTGCTCTCGACCTTGGAGCTGGCCGACCTCACCGACCTCGACTTCGCCTCCTGGAAAGGACAACAGGTCGACCCGCTGATCGACGCGGCTCTGCAGGAGGCCGAGATCGACCCCGAGCGGCGCAGCGTCCTGACGCTGGAGCGGCTGCTGCAGCTGGCGCACGACAGCACCACCCCCTCGGGGCGCCCGGTTCACCTGCACATCGAGACCAAGCACCCGACTCGGTACGGCGCCCTCGTCGAGCGAGCGGTCATCGACCTGCTCGAGCGGTACGGCATGGCCCGACCGGCGAGCCGGGTGCGTTCACAGGTGACCGTCATGAGCTATGCGGTCAGCTCGCTGCGCCGGGTGCACGCGATGGCGCCGATCCTTCCCACCGTGCTGCTCATGGACCGGGTGCCGGTGCGCTACCGCGACGGCCACCTCCCCCCTCAGGTCAGCAGCATGGGCGTGGCGCTGCAGGTCCTGCAGGCCCATCCGCGATATGTCGCACGGGTGCACGCGTTCGGCGGTCGCGTGTGCGTGTTCACGGTTGACGACTCGGTCGACATCGATCTGGTGATCGGCCTCGGTGTCGACGTCATCATCAGCAATGAGCCGGGGCGGGTCCGGCGCCAGCTGGCAGCCCGCTGATCGGTCGCTAGGCTTTCGGCGCCGCCCGCCGCCGCCCGTCAGGAGCCCCGATCAGCACCCGCCGCCGCCCACCCGTCCGCCCGACCGGAGTGCCGCCGCCGGGCGGAGAACGCGGACAGGTGCCGGTTGTCGGTGCCCGCGAGCCATGCCCGTGTGGGAGCGGGAAGCGCTACAAGGCCTGTCACGGGAAGGCCTCCGCGACAGACAGTCTCGTGCGGCGACCGTTCAAGGGACTGACCGACGAGACCGAGTGGATCGCCCTGCGCGAGATCGTGCCGGCGGCCACGGCCCCGCTGTCCGTCCAGGCAGCGCCGGAGCGCACCGTTGTCCTGTCCACGGTGCTGCCGCTGGCCTGGCCGGCCTTGGTCCGCGCCGACGGCACGGTCCTTCTCGGCCTGCAGGTCCGCTCGCGCTCCGGCGACGTCAGCCGTGACGTCGCGCATGCCTTGGAGCTGGCGCTGGCCGCTCCCCCCGGTAGCCCGGTGCAGCCCACCGGGCTGCCCGGCCAGGGTCTACGGCTGCAGGACCTCCTGGGCGAGCAGCCGCTCGACCTGACCGTTCATGCGGGGTTCGACTACTGGCTGGAGGGCGCGGCGAACCCGTCCGAGGAGGTCACGGCGTCGATGGAGCGAGCCAACGCCTCCGTCATCCCCACCGCCCGGCTGGCGTCGGTGCGCTCGGCCTACTGGTGCCGGATGCGCGAGAAGACTCACCTGCGCTGGGTCCTGCCCGAGGAAGAGGAGCCGCTGCTCGACGCGATGGCCCGCCTCGCCGCCTCGAACGGGTTCGGGCTCGGCCCGCAGACCCGCTACGTCGGCAGCTTTCGCGCCCACGGCCTGCTCGTCCCGGTGTGGGACCTGCCGCTGGACCGAGAGGCGGCCGAGCTCGAGCAGCCTGCCGCGCAGCTGCGCGCGCGGCTCGATGAGGCGCTGGCGTCCACGCGCCCCCTCACCGGTGAGGAGCGCCGGTCTCGCGCCGGTCTGCTGTCCCGGCAGCTCACCCTGAACTGAAGACCCGGCTCAGGCGGGCAACGGGTCGCGCAGCACGGGGCAGCTCATGCAGCGTGGGCCGCCACGACCGCTGCCGAGCTCGCTGCCGGCGATGCGCACCACCTCGATGCCGGCACGCTCCAGGGCGTCGTTGGTGACGGCGTTGCGCTCGTAGGCCACCACCAGTCCCGGGGCGAGCGCCAGGGTGTTGTTGCCGTCGTCCCACTGCTCGCGCTCGGCCGTCACCGGGTCCAGGCCGGTGTCGATGGTGCGCAGGCGGTCCACCCCCATGGCGGCGGCGGCGGCCTCGAGAAACGGTCGCGGCTCACCGACATGCAGCCCCTCACCCTCCCGTGAGGTCACCGCGAACGCCGACAGCGTGTCGGCCACCGCCGGGAACATCACCACGGCGTCCCGGTCGACCATCGTGCAGATGGTGTCCAGGTGCATTGTCGCGCGCTCCTGAGCGATCGGCACGGCGAGGATGGTCTGGGCGATGCCCGCCGCGAAAGCCCTCACCGCAAAGGCCTCGACACCCGCCGGGGTCGTGCGCTGGCCGGTGCCGACGGCGACGACGCCGGGCGCGAGCAGCAGCACGTCGCCCCCCTCGAACCAGGCCTCCGCCGGCCCGCCGCCGTAGACCAGCGGCGTGCCGGCGAAGCGGGGATGGTGCCGGTAGATCGCGCCCGTGAGGGTCCGCTCCCGCTGCCGGGCGTGCATCGACGGGCTGGTGACCGCGACGTGGTCGTCGACCCAGGCCGAGCTGTCCCGGGTGAACAGCAGGTTCGGCAAGGGACGTACGACGAACTCACCCTGCCTCGCTAGCCGCGCGACCACCCCGTCGGCTCCGTGCGCCGGCAGCTCCTCGTGGGTCAGCCCCGCGGCCAGCACGCCGGCCAGCTCCTCACTCGCAAGGCCCAGCAGCCACGCCCGCAGGACCGTCGTGAGGCGGGGGCCGACGACATCGGGTGCGACCGCGGAGTGCACGACCTCTGTACGAGCCTGGGGCTTCTCGAGGGTCTGCACGAGCAGGTCCTGAAGGTAGAGCACCTCGACCCCCCGGGCCTGCAGCGCCGCCGCGAAGCCGTCGTGCTCGTCCTGCGCCCGGGCCACCCACGGCAACCCGTCGAACAGCAGGTCGGCGCTGTTGCGGGGGGTCAGTCGGGACAGCTCCGGCCCCGGACGGTGCAACAGGACGGTACGCAGCCGTCCCACCTCGCTCGTGACCCGATGGTTCATGTGGCGGGTGTCATGCGGCTGCGTATTCCTCCGCGAGACTCTCCCGCACCGCCGCGAAGAACTGCAGGTTGACCGTCGCCCGCCACCAGGCGCCTTTGACCATCCGCGGTCCCCACGCCTCATGGGAGGCGGCCAGCGGCCGGATCGCCTTGTCCATCCAGTCCTTGCCGTGCACCGGGTCCACCTCGGCGTGCTCGACGTAGAACGGGAAGGCGCCGTCCGGCGCGCCCAGGCGGTCGAACGCCTGCAGCACCAGCCGGCAGCGCGGGCCGGCCTGCAGCTCGAGCAGCCCCAGTGCGCCGACCATCTCCGGCTGCAGCCACCGGTTGGTCGCGAGCAGACCGCCCAGGGCCGCCCGCTCCAAGGCCTCGAGGGGGAGCTCGGGACGTGGGATCGTCGGCATGTCGATCGCCTCGACGAGCTGCTCGTACATCGTCGTGTGCACGCCGGAGGCGTCGCCCTGCCCCATCTCGTCCCAGTAGTTCTTCGCGAGCTCCAGCTTTGCGCTGCCCGACAGGCCGACCTGGCAGACCGCGACGAGGTCGTCGAAGCCGCCGTCCGGACCGCCTTCCAGAGCGAGGAAGTCGACGAGCTGCTCCCAGCTGGCCTGCTTGGCCAGCCAGGTGTAGGCAGCCGGCAACCGGTCCCGGGCGGCGACCGCCCGCATCGCCCGCACGACCTCTTCTGCAGTCGACGCCCGGGTGAGTGTCCCCGCGGACTCCCAGGCGGCTTCGAGCTCGACCAGCCAGTCCGCCTCGAGGCGGCGCTTCAGGTCGGCAACCGCTGGAGAACCCTGATGACGGATGGTCTCACCCACGACGTCGATCGGGGCGGTGTGCAGGTCGTAGATCGTCAACAGGGTCAGGAAGCGGTCCCGGCGGTCGAGCGGCGCTGCACCGTGCAACCGGTCGAGGGCAGCGTCACCGGCCACCAGCGCCGCGGCGAGCGCGCGGGACAACGACATCGTCGGACCAGCGGACCGGGACATGGGCGGCTCTTTCGTGAGGGGGGGCGAAACGTGTACGAAACATGGCTGTCCTTCCCCACCGTGGGGGCGACCTAACGACTGACCGCCGCGAGAAGGCCTCCGCAGGGGCGGGCTAGGTTCTGCAGCCATGGGACTGCTGGACGGCAAGGTGGCGATCGTGACGGGCGCAGGGCGTGGACTCGGCCGCGGTGAGGCGCTCGAGCTGGCCCGCGAAGGCGCGGATGTCGTCGTGGGGGAAGTGGACGAGGCGGCGGGTGCTGCCGTCGTCGAGGAGATCCGCGCAGGTGGCGGGCGGGCCGTGCTGCACCTGGGGGACTGCTCGGAGATCGACGTGGCGCAGGCCATCGTCGGCGTGGCGCTGGACCAACTGGGCCGTCTGGACGCGCTGGTCAACAACGCCGGGATCCTGCGCGACCGCACGGTGCTGAAGATGACGCCCGAGGAGTGGGACGCCGTCATCAAGGTGCACCTGCGTGGGCACTACGCGCCGACCCATGCCGCCGTCCGGCACTGGCGCGAGATCGGCCAGCCGGGACGGGTCGTCTGCACCGCATCGACGAGCGGGATTCTCGGCAACTTCGGGCAGAGCAACTACGGGGCGGCCAAGGCCGGGATCGCGGCCTTCGCGCAGATCGTCGCGCAGGAGGGCTGGAAGTACGGGATCACCGTCAACGCGATCTGCCCGGCCGCCCGCACCCGGATGACCGAGGGGGCGTACGGCGACCGGCTGCCAGGGTCCGGCGCCCAGGAGGAGTTCGACTTCTGGCATCCGGACAACGTCGCGCCGTTCGTCGCGTTCCTGTGCAGCGACGCGAGCAGCCACATCAGCGGCAAGGTGTTCGGCGTGCAGGGCGACACCGTGGAGCTCTACCGGCCGTACACCAGTGAGGCGGTGATCGACAACGGCGGCGTGCGCTGGACGGCGGAGGCGCTCGGCGCCCGCGTCGCAGAGCTTTTCGAGGCGACCGGCATGGAGCCGGCGGCGCAGAACGGCATGGCCGGGCTGCGGTTCACCATGACGACACGGCGGTAGACCCCCCTTCTGAACCGGGACAGAAAGGTCTGAGGTGTCTTCTCTCGGCAAGCGCGCGGCGATCCTGGGAGCAGCCGGGGCGGGCGCAGCAGCGGCCGGCGCCGTGAAGGTCGCGAAGAGCAGGAAGACTGCCGCCCGGGGGTTCGACCTCGTCGACCCGCCCGCACCCGGAGGTCCGGAGTTCGGCCGGCTGCTCGAGTCCCTCGCCGGATCACCGGTGCGACAGGGCAACCGGGTCGAGGTCCTCCGCAACGGCGACGAGATCTTCCCCGCCATGATCTCGGCCATCCGGTCGGCTCAGCACAACATCAACTTCTCGAGCTACATCTACTGGACCGGTGGGTCGACCATCACCGACTTCGGCGACGCCCTGGCCGAGCGGGCCGCCGCGGGGGTGCGGGTGCACATCCTGCTCGATGCGGTGGGCAGCGCCGTCAAGATCGATCATGGTCTGGTCGAGCGTTGGCGGGCGTCCGGCGCCCAGGTGGAGTGGTTCCGCCCACCGCACTGGTACGCCCTCGGCAAGGTCAACAACCGACTGCACCGCCGACTGCTCGTCATCGACGGCGCGGTCGGCTTCACCGGGGGGACCGGCGTCGGTGAGGAGTGGACGGGCGACGCCCAGGACCCCGATCACTGGCGCGAGACGCACCTCCGGGTTGAGGGACCGGCCGTCCGCGACCTGCTCGGCGGATTCCAGGAGAACTGGGCCGAGACGACCTCGCGCATCCTCACCGGTCCCCATCTGCCTGAGCTGACCAGCTTCCCGGACGGGATCGACGTCCAGGTGACCCGGAGCTCGGCCACCAAGGGGAGCACCGACATCGAGGAGCTGTTCTACTGCGCGATCGCCGGCGCCCGCTCCCGGCTGTGGATCACGACCGCGTTCTTCGTCCCGCCGGACACCTTCGTCGAGGCGCTCTGCGCGTCCGCGGGTCGCGGTGTGGACGTGCGAATCCTCGTCAACGGTCCGAACATCGACAAGGAGATCGTGCGGCGCGCCGGCCAGCGCTCCTACGGCGAGTTGCTGGCCTGCGGGGTGCGGATCTTCGAGTATCAGCAGACGATGCTGCACGCGAAGACGCTGCTGATCGACGGGGCCTGGGCGAGCATCGGCTCGAACAACTTCAGCAACCGTTCGCTGGCGTTGAACAGCGAGCTGTCGTTCTCGCTGTCGGACGAGCGCATCGTGGCCGAGCTGGAGGAGCACTTCCATGACGACCTCCGGGTCTCGAAGGAGTTCGACCTGTCGCGCTGGAACAGCCGCCCGAGGCGCAAGCGGGCTGTCGAAGGGCTGACGACGCTGGTACGGGATCAGTTCTGACGGCCGGGTCCGGCGGGCTGACCTCGCGTTCAGGTGACGCCGGTCCGCGCGGCCCCCACCTACCGCTGCGCCGCGATCGTGACCTGCTCGGCGTCCTCGACCGGCGGATTCTCGACCGGCCGGCGCAGGCTCAGCACCACGCTTGCGGTCAGGACCACCACGATGACGAACAGGCTTGCGAGCGACGGGATCTCCGGCACCGACGTGCTGACCGTCTTGTGAGTCGCCTGCAGGACCAGCTTGACGCCGATGAAGGCGAGAATGATCGCGAGCCCCTTGTTCAGGTAGTGGAAGCGTGACAGCAGACCGGCGAGCAGGAAGTAGAGCGCCCGCAGCCCGAGGATCGCGAACGCGTTGCTGGAGTAGACGATGAACGGGTCGCTGCTGACGGCGAGCACTGCCGGGACGCTGTCGACGGCGAAGACGAGGTCAGCGGCCTCGATCGCCACGACGACCGCCAGCAGGGGCGTCGCCACGCGCTTGCCCGCCTCCTGAACGAAGAAGCGGGTGCCGGCGTACTCCTCGCGGACCGGGACGACCTTGCGCAGAAGCTGCACCGCCCGGCTCCGCCCTGGGTCGAAGCCGGACTCGCCGTCGTCCTTCAGCAGCTTGTAGGCGCTGTAGAGCAGCACCGCGGCGAAGCCGAACAGGATCGCCGTGAACCGCTCGACCACCGCCACGCCGAGCAGCAGGAAGATGCCGCGGAACATGAGGGCACCGATGACGCCGTAGAACAGGACCCGGTGCTGGTACTCCCTCGGCACCTTGAAGTAGCCGAAGATCAAGGCGAAGACGAACAGGTTGTCGACCGACAGGCTCTTTTCCAGCAGCCACGCAGTGGTGAACTCGACGCCCGCTGTCGGGCTGACGACGACGGTCACGAGCACGGCGAAGGCAAGTGACAGCCCGACCCACAGCGCGCTCCAGCGGGCCGCCTCCCGGAAGCCGATGACGTGCGGTCCACGATGGGCGATCAGGTCGACCGCGAGCCCGGCGACGACGACGCCGGCGAAGGTGGCCCAGAGCCAGAGAGGGACGTCCACGGGGTTGCTCCTGAGGTCAGGGGGTGTGTGGTTCAGCCTGCCTCTGCCGTGGTGCTGAAGCGCAGTCCGTCTCCGGACATCTGTGGCGTGACTTCTCTGCCGGTCCCCGGCAGTTTCTGCGTGCCGGCGTCCGCCGCCCCGTCAGGCCTCGAGGGGCACGGCGGGCCAGTCCAGCAGTCGGGCACCGAGCACCGCGGCGTGCAGGGCGAAACGCTCCCCGGGGTCGGTCGGGTCGCGCCCGAGCACCTGCCGCACCCGGTGCAGGCGGTAGGTCACGGCCCGCACGGACAGGTGGAGCCGACGGGCCGTCTCGGTCGCGACCGCCCCGGACGCGTAGTAGACGTCCAGCGTGGCGAGGAGCGCGGCTGCGCCGCGCACCGTCGACAGCGGACCGAGCAGGACGCCGATCAGCTCGACCATCGCCGCGCGGTCGCGCAGGAGCACGCGGTAGACCGCGACGTCGTCCGGCGCCACCACGGGACTGCGCAGGCCCAGGCGGGTGGCGAGGTCCAGGGTGTCCTTGGCCTGCTCGAAGGACGCGCGGACGCCGGCGGGCCCGGCCACCGCCCGGCCGGCCGCAAGCTGCCAACGACCCGCCTCGGCCTCGGCCTGGAGCACCGTCGCCACCCGGTCCGTCACCTCCTGCACCGCGCGCGGGTCGGGCGCGGCGAACACGCACACCAGCTGCCCGTTGTGCACGGAGACGAGCGGCGGGGCATCCGCGTGACGCCCGGCCAGGGCGCGTTCGACGCGGCCCAGAACAGCTGCTGCGGCGCTGCTCTGCAGCACCTCGACGTCGGTCGCGACGAGCACGGCGTGCGGGCTGGCCAGATCGAGGCCGAGGTCGCTCGCCCGCCCGAGGGCGCCCTCGGCGGCCCGCCCGCCGGCGAGCAGGGCCTCGAAGACCTCCCGCCGCTCGACGTCCTGCCGCCGGGTCAGGTCGCTGCGGGCCAGCTGGAACCCTTCTGCGAGCGCTGCCACCCCGTCGTCGGCGGCGCGCAGGACGGTGAGCCCGGCCGCCCGTACCTGCTCCGCGGTGCCCGAGTTGACGACGCTCAACTCGCTCCACAGTCGCCAGCCGGCGGACAGGTAGAGGTCGACGATCGCACGGAGTGGGACGCCTTGCTGCGCCGCGGCCGCACCGCGCGCGCCGAAGCGCTCCAGCTCGTCCTTGCGCAAGGTGCGCCCGGTCCGGACCGCCTCGACCACGGTGGCGAGGAAGTCGCCCAGCAGGGCGGTGTCCAGGCCACCTGCGTCGTCCGCTGCCGCACGCGCGACCTCGAGGAGGTCCACCGCTAGGGCCGCTGCCAGTTCCGGCGAAGGAGCGCGTATTCGACGTCTCCCTCCTCGTCCCCCTCGATGGCGTCCGGCCAGGGTTGCTGGAACGCTCTGACCAGGGTCAGGCCGGCCTTCTCCATCACCCGGCGCGAGGCGACATGGACCGCCAGCGTCTGGGCGACCACCCGGTTCACGTCCTGCCGGGTGAAGCCTTCGTCGATCAACGCCTTTGCGCCCTCGGTGGCGTATCCCTTTCCCCAGGTGGCCTGCCGGAGCCGGTATCCCAGCTCGGGTTCGTCCGGCGGCGAGCCCGTTGCCGGCCGGAAGTGGAACCACCCGAGGAAGTCTCCGCTGCGCTTGTCCACCGCAGCCCAGAAGCCGTAACCCCCGGGCTGGTCGTAGAAGGCGAGGAAGTGCGGCAGCACCTCCCGCTCGATCTCGCGCCGGGGCGTTGAACGCCCGCCGGTGATGAAGTGCATGACCGCCGGATCGCTGTCCAGCTCGACCAGCAGGTCCACATCGGCCGTCGTGAACTGCCGCAGCACCAGCCTCTCGGTGGTCAGGAAGACCTCGTCCTTCGGCGTCTGCCGCTCACCCATACCAGGAGGGTAGGACGGTCTGCGCAGCTCCCGTCGTGTCTTCCGCGCCGTTCTCGGTGCCATCAGCGCCCCGCTGGCGCTTCGAGGCGGCACCGAGTTCGCTGGTCGTGACGCGGTCGTCCTGAGCACCTCTCACGGTCAATCCCCCTTGTGCGTCGCTCCCAGGCGGGCGGCCGCCACGTGGGCATCGAGCAGCACCGACTTGGCCGGGCGTCCGAGAATCTGCGCTGCAGCCGCGACGTCCTCCCATTCCGGCATCACGTTGACCACCTCGCCGCCGAGCAGGCCGACCTTGACCCGCACCGGCTGGCCGGCGACGTCGACGATGTTCTCGCCGCGCTCGAGGACGTGCTTGGCCACCCGTGCACAACGCACCCCCAGCGTGCTCGTCTCCCGAAAGATGCTGCGGCGCAGTGCTTCCAGTTGCGCCTCGGCACAGAGAACGGACAGCGTATGCGCCGGCCGGCCCTTCTTCATGAGGATCGGCGTCAGCCAGGCGTCACTCGCACCTGTGCTCAGCAGCAAGGCCAGGACGCCCGGCCACAGCCGCGGGTCCAGATCGTCGACGTTGGCCTCCAGCAGCCACGCGTCCGGAGTGATCTCAGCGACCGGCTCACCGAGCACCAGCCGCAGGACGTTGGCCACCTCGGCCGGGTCGCGCCCACCGGCGCCGGTGCCGGTGCGGTGGAGCACCATCGGAGGCATCGGGCCGTACGCCGTGGCCGCCGCCGCGATCAGTGCCGCACCTGTGGGCGTCGTCATCTCGAGGGGGACCGCACCGGATTCGACCGGCACACCGGCGAGCAGGGCGAGCACCGCAGGTGCGGGCACCGGGATCGGGCCGTGCGCGCCGGAGGTGGTCCCGGAGCCGAGGGTCACGGGCGAGGCGGTCAGCGAGGTCAGGCCGAGCGCGTGCAGTCCAGCGGCGCAGCCGACGATGTCGGCGAGTGCGTCCAGAGCGCCCACCTCGTGGAGGTGCACCTCGTCTGTGGGGACGCGGTGCACGGCGGCTTCGGCGGCGGCCAGCCGCGCGAAGACCGCCAGGGCGGTGGTGCGCACCGCCTCGGTGAGCTCGGCGGCCCCGAGCAGTCGACGCACGTCCGCCCAGGTGCGCGTCGTCGCTGCCGCGCGGAGCTCGCGGAGCTCGACGTCGACCTTCGTGGCCCCGATCCCGGCTCGGGTCACCGTCCGCGCGACCAGCCGGATCGGCTCCACGCCGAGCCCGTCGACCGCTGCCTGCAGCAGCGCCAGGTCGACCCCTGCATCGACCAGGGCGCCGAGCAGCATGTCGCCGGAGATGCCCGCCGAGCAGTCCAGCCAGCCGATCACCGGGCGATCCGGCGGGCCACCCGGGCAGCGAAAACACCTGCGCCGAAGCCGTTGTCGATGTTCACCACCGCGATGCCGGGGGCGCAGGCGGTGAGCATCGCCAGCAGCGCCGCCAGCCCGCCGAAGCTCGCGCCGTAGCCGACGCTGGTCGGCACCGCCACCATCGGCGTGCCCACCAGCCCGCCGACGACGGAGGGCAACGCGCCTTCCATGCCGGCGACCACGATCAGGCAGTCCGCCCGGTCGAGAGCCGGCCGGGCGATGAGCAGACGGTGCAGTCCGGCCACGCCGATGTCGTCCACCCGCTCGACATCCGCCCCGAACGCCCGGGCAGTCAGCGCCGCCTCCGCCGCCACCGGCCCGTCCGAGGTGCCCGCCGCGAGCACGGCGACGTGCCCGCGCGGAAGCGGAAGCGACCCGACCGCCACCGTCGAGCCGTCCACGACCACGTCGGTGTCGGCTTCCCGCAACGCCTCGACCGCCTCGTCGCTCGCGCGGGTCACGAGCACCGCGCGGTCCCCCGCCGCGCGCAGCGCCGACACGGCGTCGAGCACCTGAGCCGTGGTCTTGCCGCCGCCGTACACGACCTCCGGATCCCCGGTCCGCAGCGCCCGGTGCACGTCGACCAGCGAGCCGGCCAGTGCTTGGTACGGCGCCGTCGCGAACCGGTCGAGCGCGTCGGCCGGATCCACCGAACCGGAGGCGACGGCGTCGAGCAGTGCCTGCGCCTGCGAGCGGTCCATCGCCAGAATGTAGGCGGCGCGCCCGACCCCGATCGGTCTAGGGTTCCGGCCGTGGCCGACTCCGCTCCGCCCTCCAGCCCGAGCGTCGCAGCTCGGCTCGGCTATCTCGGCCCGGCCGGCACCTTCACCGAGGCCGCGCTGCGCACCGTTCCCGAGGCCGTCGGCGCCGATCTCGTCCCGCACGTCTCGGTGGCCGCGGCTCTCGAGGCCGTACGACGGGGCGAGACAGACGGGGCCGTCGTGCCGCTCGAGAACTCGGTCGAGGGCTCGGTGTCCACGACGCTGGACGAGCTCGCGCACGGTGAACCGTTGCAGGTGACCCGCGAGATCCTGCTGCCGGTCAGCTTCGTGCTGCTCGGCCGGCCCGGCGCGACGGCCGCGGACGTCGGTGTCGTGGCAACGCACCCGCACGCCGAGGCGCAGTGTCGCCGCTGGCTGCGCGAGAACCTGCCCGCGGCCGAGGTGGTGCTGAGCCCCTCGACGGCCGACGCCGCACGCTCGGTGTCGGAGGGGCGCTACGACGCCGCCATCGCCGCGCTGGTCGCCGCCGAGCACTACCGGCTCACGGTGATCGCGCGCGACGTCCAGGACAGCGACGGCGCGGTGACCCGCTTCGTGCTGGTCTCCCGACCCGGGCCGGCCCCGCCGCCGACCGGCGCCGACCGGACGACCCTGTTCGCCTTCATCCGCGACGACCACCCCGGAGCGTTGCTCGAGGTGCTGACCGAGTTCGCTGTACGCGGGGTGAACCTGTCGCGGATCGAGTCGCGACCGGAGGGTGACCGGCTCGGCCGGTACTTCTTCTCCGTCGACTGCGACGGCCATCTCGCCGACGCGCGGGTCGGCGAGGCGCTGTCGGCGCTGCGCCGGGTCTGCGCCGACGTGCGTGTCCTCGGTAGCTATCCGCGCGCCGACGGTGTCGCCGCGCCGGTCCGTCCCGGCACGGCAGACGCCGACTTCCGCGACGCGGCGGACTGGCTGGCGACGCTGCGCCGGTAGCCTCGACGAGGTGATCGATCTCCGCCTGCTGCGCGCGGACCCCGAGCGGGTGCGCGCCTCCCAGGCGGCCCGCGTCGACGACCCGGGCCTGGTCGACCGGCTGCTGGAGGCGGACGAGGCGCGGCGCGCAGCGGTCACCCGCGCCGACACGCTACGGGCCGAGCAGAAGTCGGCGTCGCTCGCGGTCAGAGCGGCATCGGCGCAGGACCGCCCGGCGGTGCTCGAGAATGCCAAAGCGCTTGCGGCGCAGGTGAAGGCCGCCGAGGCCGACCAGGCCGCGGCCGACGCCGCGCTGCGCGCTGCCCATCTGGCCGTTCCCAATGTCGTGCTCGACGGGGTGCCGGCCGGAGGCGAGCAGGACTTCGTCGTGCTCGAGCAGGTGGGAGAGGTTCCTTCGTACGACTTCGAGGTGAAAGACCATCTCGATCTCGGCACCGCGCTCGGCGCCATCGACACCGAGCGGGGCGCGAAGGTCAGCGGCAGCCGGTTCGCCTTCCTCACCGGCTGGGGCGCGCTGCTCGAGCTGGCGCTGGTCAACCTCGCCATGGGGGCTGCTGTCGAGGCCGGTTTCACCCCGGTCATCGCCCCCGCGCTGGTGCGACCGGAGGCGATGGAGGGCACCGGGTTCCTGGGTGCCCACGCCGACGAGGTCTACCGGCTCGCGAACGACGACCTCTACCTGGTCGGGACCTCCGAGGTGCCGCTCGCCGCGTTCCACTCCGGCGAGGTGCTGGCTGAGTTCCCGCTGCGCTACGCCGGCTTCTCGTCCTGCTTCCGGCGCGAGGCGGGCAGCCACGGCAAGGACACCCGCGGCATCATCCGCGTGCACCAGTTCGACAAGGTCGAGATGTTCAGCCTCGTCGCGCCACAGGACGCGCCGGCGGAGCACCAGCGGCTGCTCGGTTTCGAGAAGTCGTTCCTGTCCCTGCTCGAGCTGCCGTTCCGGGTGATCGACGTGGCTGCAGGTGATCTCGGCACGTCGGCCGCCCGCAAGTTCGACTGCGAGGCCTGGCTGCCGTCGCAGGATCGCTGGCTGGAGCTGACCTCCACCAGCAACTGCACCGACTTCCAGGCGCGCCGGCTCGGTATCCGCAGCCGCGGCGAGCAGGGGCTCGCCCCGGTGGCGACGCTCAACGGCACCCTGTGCGCGATCGGCCGGACCATCGCGGTCCTGCTCGAAGTGCACCAGCGCGCGGACGGCTCGGTGCACGTGCCGGAGGTGCTGCGGCCCTACCTCGCCGGGCGGGAAGAGCTGCGGCCGCAGTGAGCCCGCGCTGGGGGCCGCCGAGGCTGGTGGCCTCGGACCTCGACGGCACGCTCGTGCGCAGCGACCTGTCGGTGTCTGGGCGGACCCGTGAGGCGCTCGCCCGCGTCGAGGAGTCGGGCGCGCTGTTCGTCATGGTCACCGGCCGTCCGCCGCGCTGGATGGCGCAGGTCGCCGACCAGACCGGTCACCGGGGGCTCGCCGTGTGCGCGAACGGCGCGATCGTCTACGACCTGCACACCGAGCGGGTCGTGAGCTCGTCGACCATCGACGCCGACGCGGCCGGCCGGGTGGTCGCGGCGCTGCGCGAGGCGGTGCCCGGGATCAGCTTCGCGGTCGAGAAGGGAGAGCTCGGATTCGGGCGCGAGCCGGCGTACATCCCTCGGTTCGACAACGGGGAGGTTCTCGTGGCACCGGTCGAGGAGCTGGTCGCAGCCGGCGTCGTCAAGCTGCTGGCGCGACACGAAGAGCTCAGCTCCGACGAGCTGTTGACGCGGGCGCGGGCCTGCCTCGGGGAGCTGGGCGAGTGCACGCACTCCTCGGCGGACGGCCTGCTCGAGATCAGCGCCACCGGCATCTCCAAGGCCTCCGGGCTCGCCGCGCTGGCACAGGAGTGGGGGATCGAGGCCGCCGACGTGGTGGCGTTCGGCGACATGCCGAACGACCTTCCGATGCTGTCCTGGGCC
>JBBSKF010000087.1:0-15890 GCA_038256525.1 Mycobacteriales bacterium
CATCGCCCGGTCCAGCCGCAGACCGGTCAGGCCGACGCCCAGCGCGGTCAGGAGCAACCCGGCGACGACCGGCAGCCGCGGGCCGCGGGCCGCCGCGAGCCGGCTCGCGAGGGGGGCTGTCACCACCAGCCCGACGGTCAGTGGCAGGAGTCGGAGCGCCGCGTCGAGCGCCTCGCGCTGCTGCACGAGCTGCAGGAACAGCGCGACGAACACCAGCAGGACGAAGACCGCGAGCGAGGCGGCGAAGGCCCCGACCGTCGCGCCCGCGAAGGTGCGCTCGCGCAGCAGCTCCAGCGGCAGGAGCGGATCGGACGTACGCCGCTCGACCGCCGCGAACGCTCCCAGCGCGACGATCGCCACGACCGACGCCACCACGACCGGAGTGTCGAGGCCGTCCCGGCCGGCGAGTACCACGGCGTACGTCGCTGCCGCCAGCCCGATCGCGACCAGCGCCTGACCCGGCAGGTCGAGCCGTCGGCCCGGCGACGGCGGGGGACCGGCGGGGGCGAAGGCAACGGCAAGGGCCACCAGCGCGCACAGCGGCACGTTGACCCAGAAGATGGCGGGCCAGCCGGACGCGGCGACGAGCAGCCCGCCGACGAGGGGCCCCGCCACCAGGGCCGACCCGCCGGTCGCGGCCCACAACCCGACGGCCCGGGCCCGCGGTCCGGGCTCGGGATAGGCCGCGGCCAGCACCGCGAGCCCGCCGGGCAGCACCAGCGCGGCGCCGACGCCCTGCACGCCCCGGGCGAGAATCAGCGAGGTCGTGCTGTCCGCCATTGCGCAGGCTGCGGAGGCGGCAGCGAAAACGGCGAGCCCGGCGAGGAACACCCGGCGCCGGCCGGCCACGTCGGCGAGCGTGCCGCCGGTGAGCAGCAGCGCGGCGAGCACGACGGTGTAGGCGGTGACCACCCCCTGCAGCTGCGCGACGCCCGCGCCGAGATCGGCCTGGACGTCGCGCAGCGCGACGGCGACGACGGTGTTGTCGAGGGTGGCGGTGAAGGCGGCCAGGGAGGTGGCGACCAGGACCAGCGCGGGTCTGCCTGGCCGCTGCATGCTTTCGACCTTAGGGCGTACGGAGGCGAAGGCTCACGTCGACGGGGCGGCAACGGGCGTGCGGCGGGACCGCGCCCGCCAGAGCAGGTATCCCGCGACAACCAGGACGGGGGAGAAGGGCAACAGGGCGCCGGCGGTGAGCCCGAGCCCGCGGCCGAGGGCCACCACGGCGTCCCAGCCTGCGCGCAGGCCGTCGTCGAAGCCGAGCGGGCCGCCGGCGGCAGCGATCGGGCTGTCCGTGGCGGTCAGGCGCAGCGAGATGGTGGCGAGGTCGACCCGCTCGGTCAGGTTGGTGAGGCGGGCCTCGAGTGACTCGAGATCGGCGATGCGCCGGGTCAGCTCGGCCTCGATCTGGACCACCTCGCGCAGGTCCTTGGCGGCCGCGAGCAGCGCCCGGACCCGCTCGACGCTCTCCCGCTGGGTCGACAGGCGGCTGTCGAGGTCGATGATCTGCTCGGTGACGTCGTCGTCGCCCAGCCGGCGGTTGCGCTCCTCGCCGAGGCGGCTGAGCGCGGCGATGGTGGCGTCGAAGGCGTCGGGAGGCACGCGCAGGCGCAGGGTGGCGGACTCGCTCTGCTGGCCGCCGCTGCGCTCCTCGGCCTCGACGTTGCCGCCGGCGGCCCGCAGGAGGCGGCCCGCCTCGTCGGCCGCTGCCCGCACGTCCTCGACGACGACCGCGAGCTCGCCGGTCCGGATCACCGAGGTCGCCGGACCGACCCGGCCGGCGACGATGTCGGCGCCCGCCGCGGTGGACTCCGGCGCGCTCACGGCATCGGGTGCCGCCTGACCGGACGTGGCTGCGCCCGATGGGGCTTCGGCGCCGCCCGCCAGCGGGGCCCGCTGGGAGGTGCCGGCGGGCTCGGACGAGAAGTCGGTGCCGCCGCTGCAGCCGGCCAGCAGGACCGCCGAGACGGCAAGGGCGAGAAGGGCGGGGGAGCGGTGCACGGGGACCTCCAGGGTTGGGTGGACTGGCCCTACGATGCGCGCGCCAGGTCACAGGTTCCGCTGACCGGCATCTCGCTCCGGTCACGGTTGGGTGCCGACACCCTCGGCCCGTCCGCGCCCTACGCTGCCGGGCGTGCGGGTCGTCGTCGTCGGTGGGGGGATCGCCGGGCTGGCCGCCGCGTCGGAGGCGCGCACGCTGCGGCCGGACGCCGAGATCGTCGTCGTCGAGGCAACCACCCGGCTCGGCGGCAAGGTGGCGGTCAGCGAGGTGGGTGGGCTCGCCGTCGACGAGGGTGCCGACTCGATGCTCACCCGCCTGCCGGACGGCTTGGACCTGGTCCGGACCGCCGGCTTGGGCGCCGAGCTCGTCGCCCCCGCGTCCGGGCAGGCGGGCATCTGGAGCCGCGGCGTGATGCGCGACCTGCCGGGTGGAACCCTGCTCGGGCTGCCGACCGACCTGGCGGCGCTCGCCCACAGCGAGCTGCTGTCCGCGCAGGGCCTGCTGCGGGTCCCGCTGGACCTGCTCCTGCCCGGCGCCCCGGTCGGCGACGACATCAGCGTCGGGCAGCTCGTCGCACGGCGGTTCGGCCGGGAGGTCGTCGACCGCCTCGTCGACCCGCTTCTCGGCGGCGTCTACGCGGGGCGCGCCGACCTGCTGTCGCTGCGGGCGACGCTGCCGCAGCTGGTCACCCCGCTGGCGCGCAACCGCAGCCTTCTGCTGGCAGCCCGCGAGGCCCGCGCGGCGGCGCCGCCCACCGACGGACCGCTGTTCGCCTCGCTGGCAGGCGGTCTCGGCCGGCTGCCCGTCAGCGTCGCCGCCGCCGCCAAGGCCGACGTGCGCCTGCGCACCACCGTGCGCGACCTGGCCCGGACCCCCACCGGCTGGCGCCTCACCACCGGTTCAGCCGCCGCGCCAGAGCAGCTCGAGGCCGACGCCGTCATCCTCGCCGTCCCCGCCGCGCCCGCCGCCCGGCTGCTGACCGGCCTGATCGCGACGCAGGAGCTCGCCGCGCTCGACTACGCGAGCGTCGCCATCATCACCCTTGTCCTCGACGGCCCGACGCCGGGCCGCGGTAGCGGCTACCTCATCCCGGCCGTGGACGGTTATGCGACGAAGGCGGTCACCTTCTCCTCCCGCAAGTGGGCGCATCTCGCCGGCGCCCGCGCGGTCGTGCGGGCCAGCATCGGCCGGTTCGGGGAGACCGTCGGCCTCCAGCGGGAGGACGCGGAGTTGGTGGCGATCGTGCACCGTGAGCTGCAGGAGGCCACCGGTCCGATCCCGTTCCTGGTCGACAGCCGGGTCACCCGGTGGGGTGGCGGGTTGCCGCAGTACACCGTGGGACATCTGGACCGCGTACGCCGCATCCGCGAAGCCGTGGCGCGGCACCCGGCGCTGGCCGTCGCCGGTGCGGCGTACGACGGAGTGGGTGTTCCGGCCTGCGCCCGCAGCGGGCGGGAGGCAGCGCGCGCCGCACTCGGGCATCATGGGAGCCATGACTGACCGCTCCGAGTCTCCCAAGGCGCGGGAGCTCAACGACCAGCTCCTCTACACGATGTACGCGGTGTTCACGGCGACCACGCCGCTGCCCGACGGGTCGCGACAGTCCCTGGCGGAGGAGGCCCAGCAGTTCCTCGATGCCGCGCTGCAAAAGGACGTCTACACCCGAGGCACCTACGACGTCGCCGGATTCAAGGCCGACGCCGAGCTGCTGATCTGGTGGACCTGCCCCGACGTCGACGTCCTGCAGGACACCTACAATCGGTTCCGGCAGACCCGGCTCGGACAGCATCTTGCGCCGGTGTGGTCGGCAGTGGCGATCCACCGGCCGGCGGAGTTCAACCGCAACCATGTGCCGGCCTACGTCCGCCGGGAGGACCCCCGCAAGTACGTGTGCGTCTACCCGTTCAACCGCTCGCTCGAGTGGTACCTGCTGCCCGACTACGAGCGCAAGGGCATGCTCTCCGAGCACGGGATCATGGGCCGGGAGTACGAAGACGTGCGCGCGAACACCGTCGCGGCCTTCGGGCTGGGCGACTACGAGTGGCTGCTCGCGTTCGAGGCCGACCAGATGCACCGCATCACCGACTGCCTGCGGGCGCTACGCACTTCACGGGCCCGCCTGCACACCAGACTCGAGACACCGTTCTACTCCGGCGTCCGCAAGACCGTCGCGGACGTGGTGGCCGGGCTGCCCTGAGGTGCGGTGCGGCTACGGCGACCAGCACTCGAGCAGGGCGCCCTCGGCCGGTTGGCGCGCCGCGGCCGGGCTGGTGGGCAGCTCGAACCACATGACCTTGGCCCACGGCTGGACGTCCAGGCTCGTCCCCCAGGTCGTGGCCAGCACGTCCATCAGCGCCAGGCCCCGTCCGGACCCGGCCTGCAGGCTCTGCTCCCGCCGGTTCGGCCCGGCGCTCGAGAGGTCGAAGACGCTGATGCGCAGAGTCTCGCCGCTCTGCTCGGCTTGGACGAGAAAGGTCGTCCCGGCGTGCAGGACGACGTTGGTGGCCAGCTCGCTCACCAGCAGCGTGGCGGTGTCAGACAGGTGCTGCAACTGCCAGTCTTCGAGCGCCCGCTGCACGACGCGCCTCGCGGTGCGGACACTGGTCGGCTCGGCCGAGAGCTCGACGCGCGCGCGTCGAGCTCTGCCGATGAGGATAGGACCCACTTCCCGAGGTTCCCAGGGTGGGCCTCACTGCTGTTCTGCCCACAGGATCGGGCCCCATTCACGTCCGGTCAGGCGTCTGGGGGAGCACTACTGAGCCGAGTGGCCTTACGCAAGGGTCAGGCTGCGCCCGGAGCGTGCGGGACCCGGATCCTCTCGCCGCGCAGGCGCAGGCCGTCCCAGTTGCCGAACTCGCTCTCCGGTAGCCACTCGTTGGCCCAGAACAGTTCCCCGTACCGCTCTCGCATCTGCTGCGCCCAGTCGCTCTCGAGCAGCCCGCTGGCCTCCTCGGGCGAGCGCCAGACGCTCAGCAGGTAGCTGGCGCCGCCGCTGCCCAGACCCACCGCGCTGCGCAGCAGTGCCGGGTCGGCGTGCATCTGGCGCTTCTGGCGGGCGAGGCGCAGGAGGGCGAGGGGCGCGGTCAGGCGGTTGCTCTGCACGCTGACCACAGCGCCGCCGACCCCGGCGATCATCTCCCGGTTGCGCCGCTGCTCCGGCGAGGCGTCGAAGCTGATGCGGCCGTCCGGTCCGACGGAGTCGATCAGCGGTGGCACCAGGTGAGCGGCTGCGGGCCAGGCGAACTGGTCCTTGCTCGGCGGCTTCACCGGAGGCGCGTGCGGGGCCAGGGTGGTCCCCGCCCAGGCCCCCGTCTCCTTGTCGGTCGGCCGCCAGCGCACCAGCCACAGCGAGCTGAGCAGCTTGTCGAAGTCCCACATGATGTCGCCGTGGGCGTCGGAGCGCATGAACTCCTGCATGGAGTGGCGACTGTTCCAGGCGGTGATCGTCCAGAACTCGGTTGGGCTCGACACGACGCTGGCCCAGCGGACCAGGCCCTCGGTCTTCGCCAACTGTCGGCGGACCCGCCGGGTCATGACGAACATCAGCGGGAAGTGTCTGGCGCTGTGCAGCCGCGAGCGGGTCGTCACGATCAACAGGTCGGTCACCCGTGCACTTTAGGGGTGTCTGTCTCGGAGTGAAAGTCGGGGCTGTGTGGTCAGCTCTCGGGCGCCGGCTCCAGCCGCAGACTGACGCTGTTCATGCAATAGCGGTCGCCGGTCGGCGTCTGCGGGGCGTCGTCGAACAGGTGCCCCAGGTGGGAGCCGCAGCGCGCGCACAGCGCCTCGGTCCGGACCATCCCGAGCGTGTAGTCCTTCCGCAGCTCGACCGCGTCCTCGCTCGTCGGGGCGTAGAAGCTCGGCCACCCGCAGTGCGAGTCGAACTTCGTCTCGCTGCGAAACAGCTCGTTGCCACAGGCGCGACAGGAGTAGACGCCGGTGGTCTTGGTGTCGTTGTACTCCCCGGTGAACGGGCGTTCGGTCCCGGCCCGGCGGAGCACGGAATATTCCTGCTTGCTCAGCTCCGCACGCCACTGCTCATCGGTCTTCTGTACGGGGTAGCTCGCGTCGTTCTTCATGTCAGGTGCAAGCGCAGTGCGGCTCCGGGTGATTCCGCGCCCGTCCGTAGCACGTCACTGCTACGCTCGAACGGTGGCGACGACGATCCCGCAGCGCGAGCTCCGCAACGACATCAGCGCGGTGCTGCGCCGGGTCGCGGCCGGCGAGGAGTTCGTCGTGACGGTCTCCGGTCAGCCGGTCGCCGAACTGCGGCCGGTCCCCAGCAGCCGCAAGGGGTCGGTCGCGGCATTCGTCGCTGCGCTGGACGACCAGCCGCCGCTGTCGAGCGAGGTTCTGGCCGGGCTCGCAGCGGTGGATGCGGAGATCCATGAGCTGCGACAAGAGGACCGCCCGGACGCCTGGGAGCGCTGGGGATGACGGCGCTGCTCGACACCAGCGTGCTGGTGGGGCTCGAGCAGCGCCGCGTCTGTCCGGCGGACCTGCCGGCAGAGGCGGCAGTCAGTGTCGTGACGCTCGAAGAGCTCTGGCTGGGCGTGCTTCGAGCAGGGCCAGCAGTGGTGTCCCGTCGTCGCACTACCTACCAGCGAGCCGCCGACGGTTTCGTGGCGCTCCCGATCGACGTGGCGGTGGCACGCACATCCGCGCACATCAGGTCGGAGGGTCGCAGCTCCGGTCGGCGCTACCAGCTGGCGGACAGCCTCATCGGCGCCACGGCGCTGGTGCACGGCCTTGCGCTGTTCACCCAGGACGAGGGAATGCTCGGCATGCTCGGCGTCGACGTACGACTGGTGAGCGTGGAGAACTGATGGCCAGCCCCTTCGTCGAGCTCGAGGTCGATACGCCTTCCGGTGAGCGCACCGTCAAGGTGACCAACCCCGAGAAGACCTATTTCACGGGGTTGCCGGAGGGCCGTGGCCGCAAGCTGGACCTCGTCGAGTACTACCTGTCGGTCGCCGACGGCATCGTGCGTGCGTTGCGAGAACGGCCGACGGTGCTCAAGCGCCACCCGGGCGGGGCGCAGACGCCGCCCATCTACCAGAAGCGGGTGCCCGACAACCGGCCGCCGTGGATCGAGACGGCCACGGTGGCCTTCCCCAGCGGACGGTCGGCGACCGAGCTGTGCCCGGTCGATGTCGCCCACGTCATGTGGGCGGCGAACACCGGATGCCTGGATTTCCACCCCTGGCCGTCGCGCCGCGCGGACGTCGAGTCGCCCGATGAGCTGCGCATCGACCTCGACCCGATGCCGGGCACCGGCTGGCCTGAGGTTATCGAGACTGCCTTCGAGGTCCGGGCGGTCTTCGAGGAGCTGGGCTACCTGGCGTTTCCGAAGACGAGTGGCAGCAAGGGCGTCCACGTCTACGTCCGCGTCGTCCCGGACCACACCTTCACCGACGTACGCCACGCCGCGCTCGCGGTGGCCCGCGAGGTGGAGCGCCGGCGCCCTGACCTCGCCACCGCGAAGTGGTGGAAGGAGGAGCGAGGGGAGCGCGTCTTCCTGGACTTCAACCGGATGGCTCGCGACCAGACGATCGCTTCGGCCTACAGCGTGCGGGCCCGCCCGGAGGCGACCGTCAGCGCTCCGGTGACCTGGCAGGAGCTGACGGACTGCGAGATCGGCGACTTCGACATCTGGACGATGCGGGACCGCTTCGACGCGCTCGGCGACGTGCACTCCACCATCGACGAGGTGGCGCACGACCTCACCCCCCTGCTCGAGATGTACGAGCGGCAAGGCGACGGCGAGGCGCCCTATCCGCCGCAGTTCCCGAAGATGGAGGGCGAGCCGCTACGCGTACAGCCCTCTCGCGCCAAGTCCCAGCCTCCCCCGCCTCAAGAACGTTGATCCACGGGGAGTTTGAGGTGGATTCAGCAGGCTGATCCACCTCAAAGTCCGCGTGGATCAACGGGAGTGGGGTCAGCGGGTCGGGATGCGGAGCAGCCCCTCCTGCACGACGCTGACCGCCAGCTGCCCGTCGCGGGTGAAGATCGAGCCGCGCGCCAGGCCGCGGGCGGATCCGGTCCACGGTGACTCCTGGTCGTACAGCCACCACGAGTCGGCGCGGAACGGCCGGTGGAACCACATCGCGTGGTCCAGGCTCGCGCCGAGCACGTCACCCGTGCCCCAGGCGAGGCCGTGCGCGAGCAGGGTCGAGTCCAGCAGCGTCATGTCGCTCGCGAAGGTCACGGCGCACACGTGCAGCAGCGGGTCGTCCGGCAATGTGCCGTCGGCTCGCATCCAGACCTGCGAGCTGGGCTTGCGATGCCCCAGGTCTCGTGCGACCCGCGGTGGTTCGTCGACGTAGCGGACGTCGATCGCCCGCGGCCGGCTGTACCAGCCGCCCATCTCGCCTGCGTAGGGCTTCATCCGCTCCTGCAGGGTCGTCAGCGACTCCGGCGCCGGTACGTCCGGCATCGGGAACTGGTGCTCGATCCCGCTCTCGGACAGCTGGAACGAGGCGGACAGGTTGAAGATCGGCTTGCCGCGCTGGACCGCGACCACGCGCCGGGTGGTGAAGCTGCGCCCGTCGCGGATGCGGTCCACCTCGTACACGATCGGGATGCTCGGGTCGCCGGGGCGCAGGAAGTAGGCGTGCAGGCTGTGCACAGCGCGCTCCGGCGGGACGGTCCGTCCCGCGGCGACCAGGGCCTGGCCGGCGACCTGTCCGCCGAACACCCGCTGCATCGAGTCCTGCGGCTGCCTGCCGCGGAAGATGTTGACCTCGATCTGCTCGAGGTCGAGCAGATCCAGCAGGTCGTCAAGTGGGGTCGCCGTCACCCGCGGAGTCTGCCAGCCTCGACCGTGACGGTCCGGTCGACCGAGACCGCGGCGAGCATCCGCCGGTCGTGGGTGACGAGCAGCAGCGCGCCGTCGTACGTCGTCAGCGCCTGCTCGAGCTGTTCGATGGCCGCCAGGTCGAGGTGGTTGGTCGGCTCGTCCAGGACGAGGCAGTTCACGCCGACCGCCTGCAGCAGCGCGAGCGCGGCCCGGGTCTTCTCGCCGGGGGACAGCGACGCGGCCGGGCGGTTCACGTGGTCGGCTTTCAGCCCGTACTTCGCCAGCAGCGTCCGCACCTCCGATGCCGGCCACGAGGTCGCCTGCTCGACAACCTCTACCACAGAGGCATTTCCGCGAAAACGCGCCCTGCCCTGGTCCAGCTCGCCGACCAGGGTTCCAGGCCCGAGCGACTGCCGCCCTGAGCTCAGCGGCAGCCGGCCGAGCAGGGCCTCCAGCAGGGTGGTCTTGCCGGACCCGTTCGTTCCGACGACGGCGATCCGCTCGCCGCTGGAGACCTGCAGGTCGATCGGTCCCAGCGTGAAGGCGCCGCGATCCACCACGGCGTCCGCCAGCACCGCGACGACGTCCCCGCCGCGGGGCGCCGCGGCGATGGACATCTGCAGCTGCCACTGCTTGCGCGGCTCAGCGACCTCGTCGAGGTGGCGCAGCTGGGACTCGATCGTCTTGACCCGTCCTGCCGCGTGCGTCGCCGCCTCGATGCGGGCGCCTTTGGCCGCGCGGTCGTTGTCGGGCATCCGGCGCTTGGCGCGCACTGCTCCTCGTACCGACTGCTCCCGCTGACGCTGGGCCTGGTCGAGTAGCCCGGATCGCTTGTCCTCGTAGTCCTCGTACTGCTCGCGGGCCTGCGTCCGTCGCCGCGCCCGCTCCTCCAGATAGGCGTCGTAGCCACCGCCGAACAGCGTCGCCGTCCGGGTCGGCTCGTCGAGATCGAGCACGGACGTGACGGTGCGGGCGAGGAACTCGCGGTCGTGGGAGACGACGACAATGCCGGATTGCAGTCCCTGTACGAACTTCTCGAGTCGCTCGAGCCCGGCGAAGTCCAGGTCGTTGGTCGGCTCGTCGAGCAGGAACACGTCGTAACGGGAGAGCAGCACCGACGCAAGCGACGCCCTGGCGGCCTGCCCACCGGACAGCGACAGCGTGGGCGCCTCGAGCAGGTCCAGCGGCAGGCCGAGATCGGAGCAGACCTGCTCGGCCCGCACCTCGAGGTCAGCCGCGCCGAGGTCCAGCCAGCGCTCGAGCGCGGCGCCGTAGTCGGGACCGTCCCTCTCCTCGGACAGCGCTGCGGTCGCCTCGTCCAGCTCGACCTGGGCCGCGGCGACGCCGGTCCGCCGGGCCAGGAACGCGGCCAGCGTCTCGCCGGGTCGCCGGTCCGGCTCCTGCGGCAGCAGCCCGACGGTGGCGGTGCGCGGGGCGAGTGAGATGGAGCCGGCGTCGGGCGCAAGACCGCCGGCGAGCGCGGTGAGCAGCGTCGTCTTGCCTGCGCCGTTCGGTCCGACGACGCCGATGCGCATCCCGGGCGCGACGGTGAGCGAGACGCCGGACAGCACCAGCGTCGGGCCACGGACGACGGTGATGTCGGCGGCGACGAGGGTGGCGGACACGGTCGGCGACGATACCGAGCGAGGCGCTGGGGCGCCGGTTCTCGACTAGCCGGTGTAGCGGATCTCGACCCGCCGGTTCAGCCGCCGGCCCTCCGGGTCATCCTTGCCGCCCGCGGTGTTCGGCGCGACCGGGTCGGCTGCGCCACGGCCTCGGACGTCCAGCCTCAGGTCACCGCGGGCTGCGCTGACGGCTGCGGCCACGGCCTGTGCGCGCTGCTGTGAGAGAGCCAGGTTCGCGGTATCGGTGCCGATCGAGTCCGTGTAGCCGGTGACCTGCACGGCTGCTGCCGGCGGGAGGTCGGCGACGAGGTCGCCGATCCGCTTCGTGCCTTCCGGGGTGAGTTCGGCCAGACCGAAGGCGAACAGGATGTCGGAGGCCAGCGTCAAGACCTTGTCCGCACCGTCCGCTCTCTCGGTCTCCACTGACCGCACCGATCTCGCGGGGTTGTAAACCGTGATCGATCGGGCTGGTGAGTAGACGGCGACCGAGGCGGCCAGTTGCCCACTGGTCGGCTCGGGGACGTCCGGCGGTTCCGCGGCTGAGGCAGGGGCCGCCGAGGCGAGCAGCAGGCCGGCCGCGCTCAGCGCAGCGAGTCGCCGCTGCTTCACCGGGTGATCGGGACGTCGGTGAACGTCGGCCAGAAATCCGTCACCCGGACGTCGATTTCCTCGATGTCGTCCTCGGGCGCGGCGAAGTAGGCATAGGCCAGCATCGGAGTGCCGTTCCGCGCCTTGTTGTTCAGGTCGCTGGAGGCCCAGTCGCGGCCGTCGTCGCCTTTGATGACCGAATACTCCTTCAAGTTCTCCACGTCCACGAGCCTCGGACGGAACGTCGTCTGATCGGTGCTGCTGAACTGACTGATCACGTCGTCGTCGCTCCTCGATGCGAACATCGGCGTGACGGCGAGCCGCAGCAGCATGACCCGGTCCTTCACCTCGAGGGACAGGACGCCGAGTGTGACCTCGTCCCCAGGGCGTTCCGGTACGGGAACGGTCTGCTCAACGAGAGCCTTCCCCGCGTCGAAGGACTCGACACCGGCGCCCGACTCGCCGCCCTTCCCGGACGCGGATGCTCCAGGTTCGGCCTTTGCCCCGGCGTCATCGGAGTCACCGCCCCCGCTGCAGCCGGTCAGCAGCAGTGCCACCACGGCCGCGCCGGCCACACCTCGACGGACGACTCTCACGAAGGACCCTCAATCACTCGGTTCCGCCGACGATACCGAGGCGGCGGGCTGATCAGGAGCCGAGGATCTCCGCCAGGTCGAACCGCACCGGCCGCTCCAGCTGGGCGCACGTGCAGGACTCGGGCGAGCGGTCGGGCCGGAAGTGCCGGAACTGTGCGGTGTGGCGGAAGCGCGCGCCCTCCATGTGGTCGTAGGCCACCTCGACGACGAGCTCCGGACGAAGCGGGACGAAGGCCATGTCCTTGTCCCGGTTCCACCGGGAGGGCTCACCGCCGGGTCGCCGCTCGGAGCCCAGCTCGCCGAGCCAAGGATGGTCCGTGCCGTCGTCGAGCAGGTACGGGCGCAGCTCCTCGACCAGCTCGGCCCGCCGCGCCATCGGAAACGATGCGGAGACCCCGACGTGCTGCAGGGCGCCATTCTCGTCGTGGAGCCCGAGCAC
Organism: Mycobacteriales bacterium; assembly: GCA_038256525.1. GTDB lineage: Bacteria > Actinomycetota > Actinomycetes > Mycobacteriales > SCTD01 > SCTD01. The sequence continues at coordinate 12,047 of JBBSKF010000087.1, forward strand.
CAAGGAGCCGACCACCGGGCCGCTCTTGTGCCAGCGGAACGCCCCGACGACGCAGTCAGCCGTACGAGCGTGCTTGATCTTGAGCATCGTTCGCTTGTCGGGGGAGTAGCTGCCGGACAGGGACTTGGCGATGACGCCGTCCAGCCCGGCGCCCTCGAAGACCGTGAACCACTCGCGGGCCACTGCAGGATCGGTCGTCGCCGGCGTGAGGTGGACCGGCGCTGCGGATGTCGCGAGGGCCTGTTCGAGCAGCTCCCGCCGCTCGGCCTGCGGCCGGTCCAGCAGCGCGTCGTCCCCCAGCGCAAGCAGGTCGAAGGCGACGAACGAGGCCGGTGTCGTCGCCGCGAGCATCCGCACCCGGGAGTCGGCCGGATGGACGCGCTGCAGCAGCGCCTCGAAGTCCAGCCCCTTCGACCCGGCGATGACGATCTCGCCGTCGACGACGCATCGGTCCGGCAGTTGCGCGCGTACCGCTTCGACGACCTCGGGGAAGTAGCGGGTGAGCGGCTTCTCCTTGCGGCTGCCGAGCTCGACCTCGTCGCCGTCGCGAAAGACGATGCAGCGAAAGCCGTCCCATTTGGGTTCGTAGAGGAACTCCCCGGTCGGCACCTCCGCGACGGACTTCGCCAGCATCGGCTTGACGGGTGGCATCACAGGCAGGTCCATCCGGGCATCTTTCCAGTTGCGCGCCGCGCCTACCTCCGGCCGATGATCTTCGTCCTGTGGGCGCGTCACCCGGCAGCCGGTCCCGACGAGGCGAAGATCACTGTCGAAGCACTTGCACAACTTATGAAGCGGTTCTACGGTTGCGCCCATCGGTTCGACAGAACCGAACCGCGTCGCCGATTCGCCGGCCCGCACGCCAAGCCGCCCGCGTCATTCACCCAGCAACGGAGCCCAGACATGCTCGTCTCCCGCCTGCGCACTCTCGGTATCAGCAGTGATGCCCTCCACCTGGCCGCGCTCGCCTCCATCGCCGGCAGCATCCTCACCTGGCGCGCCGCCAAAGGGTCCGGCGACGCTGCCCACGCCGAACGCTTCGGCATCTTCATCGGACTGTGGGCGCCGACGTTCTTCGCGCTGGCTGACGCCGTGGCCATCGACGAGCAGTCGTGAACCTGCTCACGCAGAACGAGCGGGTGCGCCGGGAGACCGAGCGCTCCCTCCGGGACTCGGCCGGGGCCTCACGCGCCACGACGGTGCCAGGCTTGGGTGAGGAGGCCGCGCCCTCGCTCACGGTCTGGCGCAGCCGAGACCTGCCTGCCGTGCGCACCGCCTCGGTCGGCGTGCCGCTCAGCGAAGGTGTGGCGAGTGTGTTCATCGGCGCCGTCCTCTACGTGCCCGTAGCCCTGGTCACCGGGTACGCGACCTGGAACTACGTGGTGGCCGCTGTCCTTGTGGTCACCCTGTCGTACGCGCTGTGCTCCAGGCGCGTCGTGGTCGGGCCCGGCTTCGTCGCCGTCCGCAAGTTCGGTCCCTTCCGGCTCGCACTCGCCGAGAGCATCACCTCGGGCGGGCTTCACGAGAGTCAGCGGGGAGGCGTCCTCAAGCTGCACACCGGGGACGGCCGCACCATGCGGCTCCGCCGCGTCGAGTTCAGTCACCCGGAGGTCAACCGCAATCTGAGGGCGCTGATGCTCCGGACCGGCAAGCACTACGACGCAGGCGTCATGCAGCGGCTGGACCTGCCTTGGCGCGAGGACTTCGGTCATCACCGCTACCTGCTCGACGCCGTCGACTAGTCCTCGACCTGAGCCGTCCCGCGAAAGCGCCCTGGTGGAAGGCGCTTCGCTCAGGCTGATCGTGACCGGCCCGTACCCTGCGGTCGGACAACCGTGCGACGGGCCGCCAGCGGGTCGGAGGACCAGGTGCACCCGAAGGGCCTGCTGCGCCAGAAGCCGCGGTGGGGGGCGGGTTCTGCCTCCCCGTACCTCCTGGCCGCGGTCCTCACAGCCACCGGCGTCACGCACTTCGTCTCGCCCGGCTTCTATGACGGGTTGATCCCGCCATTCCTGCCCAACCCGCGGGCCTGGATCTACGGCAGTGGCGTCGCCGAGCTCGCCTGCGCCGCGGCGGTCGCGATCCCGGCGACCCGGCGCGGTGGAGGGCTGGCGTCAGTGGTGCTGTTTGTCGCGGTCTTTCCCGGCAACCTCTACATGGCGATCGAGCCGGGTGAGGTTCCGAGGTGGGCGGCATTGGCGCGGTTGCCGCTGCAGATCCCGCTGGTGCTGTGGGCCCTGCAGGTGGCACGCTCGCGCCCTACGAGCTCTCCCTGATCATCTGGCGGCGAAACGGCCCAGAACGCCCCTGGTTCTCGCCAGATGATCAGGGAGGGGAAGGTACGGCGGGTCAGACCGTCCGGTCGGCGAGCGTCGAGCGGCCGATCTCGACCAGCGGGGTGATCCGGCCCTCGATGTCGCCGAAGCCGGAGCCGACCATGGCGCCACCGCGGACCCGGGCGACGATCCCGGCGCAGACGACGGCCAGCTTGAAGGCGGCAAACGCGGCGTACCAGGGAAGGGGCGTCAGGTCGAGCCCGGTGCGCCCGGCGTAGAGCGCGGCGACCTCGGCCCGGCTCGGAAAGCCCTCGAGCACGGTCGCAGCCGGCACCACCGCTGCCTGCGTCCTGACCTCGCTGTCGTCGGCCTGCGACCAGTAGCCGAGCAGCACCCCGAGATCGGCCAGCGGGTCACCGAGCGTCGACATCTCCCAGTCGAGCACCGCGGCGATCCGGCCGGGTCGCGCCGGGTCGAGGATGGTGTTGTCGAGCCGGTAGTCACCGTGCACCACGGTGTGCCGCTGGGTGGTGGGGACCGCAGCGGCGAGATCGGCCGCCAGAGCGTCGAGCGCGGCGTGACCGTCGATCCGGGTGGCCTCCCACTGCGTGCCCCACCGGCGTACCTGCCGTTCCAGATAGCCTGCGGGGCGGCCGAACTCGGCCAGACCGACAGCGGCCGGCTCCACCTCGTGCAGGGCAGCCAGCACCTCGACCAGCGCCTCGCCGATCGCGCGCCGCTGCGCGGGCTGCTCGGCGTAGCCCGCGGGCAGGGATTCCCGGCAGACGTGGCCCTCGACCAGTTCCATGACGTAGAAGGGCTGCCCAAGCAGGTCGGTGTCGGTGCACAGGCTCAGCATCCGCGGCACCGGCACGGCGGTGCCGCTCAGCGCAGCCATGACCGTGTGCTCCCGCACCATGTCGTGCGCGGTGGGCAGAACATGGCCCAGCGGTGGCCGGCGCAGCACGACCGCGCCGGCGGAGGAGACCACGCGGTACGTCAGGTTGCTCTTGCCGCCCGCGATCAGGCTGACCGCGCACTCTCGCCACTCGGGGTCGCGCATGACGGCGGCGAGGTATCGGCCGACGACGGACGGGTCGGCGCCGGCGGTCATGGACACGACCGTAGGACGTGAGGCCCACCGGCCGCTGGGTAGGACGCCGGCATGAGCCGATCCCAGCCGGACCTGGCCTTGCCCGGGGGGTTCGGCCGGGGGCGACGTCGAAGGCGTGTGAGTTGACACCGGTGACCGTGCCTGCAGCCCGACTGGTCGATCGCACGCCGATAATTCCGCCGCGGGATCTCGTCGCCGCCATGGTTCCGCCGCCCCGCTTCGACCGCGTCCGCTTCGACACCTACCTGCCCGATCCGGCGCAGCCCTCGCAGCACGAGGCGGTCGACGTGCTGAGTCGTCTCGCTGCGAACCTGGAGGTGCAACCGGCCCGGCGGTTCGGTCGTCGGCGCGAACCGAGTGGCCGCCCCGGCGTCTACCTCGACGGGGGGTTCGGTGTCGGCAAGACCCACCTGCTGGCCTCGCTGTGGCACGAGAGCCCCGAGCCGCGGGCATA
>JBBSKF010000088.1:0-15827 GCA_038256525.1 Mycobacteriales bacterium
AGAACGGCGCGGTCGGTTTCCCGGTGACGAACGAGTTGCCGACGCCCACCAAGTTCGGGGCGTTCAACCACTTCCAGTCCGGGTCGATCTACTGGTCGCCGGCGACCGGGGCGCGTGAGGTACGCGGCGCGATCCGGGAGACGTGGAGCCGGCTGGGTTGGGAGAACGGCGCGGTCGGGTTCCCACTCACGGACGAGTTGCCGACGCCCCACAAGTTCGGGGCGTTCAACCACTTCCAGTCCGGGTCGATCTACTGGTCGCCGGCGACCGGGGCGCGTGAGGTACGCGGTGCGATCCGGGACACCTGGAGTCGCCAAGGTTGGGAGAACGGCGCCCTGGGCTTCCCGACCAGCGATGAGTACGCCATTCCCGGCGGCCGCAGGTCGGACTTCCAGGGTGGGTTCATCACCTGGACACCGGCCGGTGGAACGGTCGTCAGGCGCAACGTCTTCCGCTGACGTCGCTGGGGTGCCCCCTTCCCGTGATCCACGGGGACGTTGACGTGGTTTGCCGCGCGGGATCCACCTCGACCTCCCCGTGGATCATGGTCTGAAGCGACGTGCGCTGACAGGCAACCTTCGGAGCGTTCGCTGCGTCTCAACCAGCGTTGCGGGGCCATGGGTGGCCCCCGGATGGGGGAGGCACGATGTCTCGAGGCACGATGCGGTCAAGGGCGAGGTTGTTCGCCGTCATGGCCATCAGCACGGCGGGGGTGGTCGTTCCGGCGGGAGCCGAGGCATCACCGATGCTTGTCAGCTACGTCCTTCCGGACGGGAGTAACCAGAGCTTGCTCTCGGTGAGCGTCCCAGAGTCAGAGGTCGATGCTCTTGCACCCGGTGCGACCATCAGGTTGGACGCCCCGAATGGGATCGACTTCAGCAACGCGTCCGTGACCGACGGTGACATTCTTTCAGGGTCTGAGCCGCGCGCGCTTCCCGTTACGGTGACCGACAACGGCAAGAGCATCCAGTGGAGTGTCCCGGGCGACATCCCCACCGGCAGCATTGTCGACTTCAGCGTGCGCGGCGTCGCGGCGCCCGGATACAACTTGCACTACTTCTCATCCGGCACGTACTTCGCTGTCGATGTCGAGACCGGTGGCGCGACACAGGAGGTCATTGACGCCGGCCTCGACGCTAGTTTCACTCAGGCCGCGCCGGCTACCTTCGCCGCAGGGCAACCCACAACCTGGACGCTCCCCTCCCCCAGTGTCACCCTCGACCAGCTTGCGACCGGCACAGGCGCCGAGCCGCGGTTCGGTCCGGTGTCGGGCGCCTTCATCCCGGACGACAACGGTGGCGGCGAGAGCTATCCGGTTTCGGTGTCTGCAGATGGGCGAAGCGTGACCGCCACCCTGCCGTACCGCTCCGACCCGTTCGCGCTGGTCCTCTACACCGAAGCAGAGGATCCGACGCAGAGCGACCTGCACTCGCTCGCCTTCATCTTCGACGACACGACCGTGGCCCGGACGTGCGCCGTCTCGGAGCGGGTGATCGGCGCGATCCGTGACCGCTACGTCTCGCTCGGTGGGCCGTGCGGTTTCCTGGGTGATCCGCTGACTGCTGAGCTGGCGACGCCGGTCAAGTTCGGGCGGTTCAACCACTTCGAGGGCGGGTCGATCTACTGGTCGCCATCCACCGGTGCGTGGGAGGTGCACGGTGCGATCCGGGAGACGTGGAGCCGGCTGGGTTGGGAGAACGGCGCGGTCGGCTTCCCACTCACGGACGAGTTGCCGACGCCCCACAAGTTCGGGGCGTTCAACCACTTCCAGTCCGGGTCGATCTACTGGTCGCCGGCGACCGGGGCGCGTGAGGTACGCGGCGCGATCCGGGACACCTGGAGTCGCCAAGGTTGGGAGAACGGCGCCCTGGGCTTCCCGACCAGCGATGAGTACGCCATTCCCGGCGGTCGCAGGTCGGACTTCCAGGGTGGTTTCATCACCTGGACACCGGCCGGCGGCACGGTCGTCAAAATCCGCTAGAGGTCAGGGACGGGGCGCCCGCGCTGGGTCGGCCCCGTCCCGCTGGCGTCAGGACCGTCTAGCGTTGCGCTCGTGACCTCGACGCGCCGCGGGACGCTCTACGGCGCCGCCGCCTATCTGCTCTGGGGGCTGTTCCCGCTCTACTGGCCGCTGCTCGCGCCGGCTGGGGCGCTCGAGGTCCTGGCGCACCGCATCCTGTGGTCGCTGGTCGTCGTGGTGGTGCTGCTCGGGGCGCTGCGCCGGCTGCCTCAGCTGCGCGCCGCCGTACGCGACCGCCGCCGCTTCGCCCAGATCTCGCTGGCCGCTGTCGTCATCGCCGTCAACTGGGGCACCTACATCTACGGCGTCACCAACGACCGCGTGGTCGAGACCTCACTGGGCTACTTCGTCAACCCCATCGTCACCGTGCTGCTGGGCGTGCTGGTGCTCGGCGAGCGGTTGCGACCCGTGCAGTGGGTAGCCATGGGCGCGGCGTTCATCGCCGTGGTCGTGCTCACCGTCGAGAACGGCAGCCCCCCGTGGATCGCGTTGATCCTCGCCTTCAGCTTCGGGACCTACGGCCTGCTCAAGAAGACCGCCGGGGTCGGCGCCGTCGAAGGGCTCGCCATCGAGACGGCGGTGCTGTTCCCGGTCGCTGCGGTGTACGTCCTGATTCTCGGCATCACCGGGCAGGGGACGTTCACCAGTGAGGGCGGTGGCCACGCCCTGCTGCTCGCCCTTGCAGGCGTGGTGACCGCGGTGCCGCTGCTGCTGTTCGGCGCCGCCGCCTCACGCGTCCCGCTGACCACGCTCGGTGTCCTGCAGTACCTCGCGCCGACCATGCAGTTCCTGCTGGGTGTCACCCTGTTCGACGAGCCGCTGCCGGTCGCCAAGCTCTTCGGGTTCGTGCTCGTCTGGATCGGTCTGGCCCTGTTCACCGTCGATCTGGTCCGTCACCACCGGCGGCAGCTGCGCCTGGCGGTGACCGTGCCTGCCTAGAGCTGGACGCCGTCCGCGCTGCGCCTGCCGCTGAGGTGGGCAAGGCCCAGCAGCAGACCGCCGACCAGGCTCGAGAGCCCCAGCAGGATCGTGACCATCATCGGCACCCAGAGCCCCTCGGGGACCTCGCCGGTGATCGTGGTGACGATGGCGACGGTGCTGAGCACGGCGGCTCCCAGGGCAAGCAGCTGCCACCAGTGAGCCGTCACGGGCAGTGCCGCCGCGACGGCCCGTGATCGTTGCCATGACAGGAAGGCGAGCCCTCCGGCGACGACCGCGACGGACAGGCCGCTCACGAGCATGACGGGGCTGGTGCCGCCGATGAGGGCGAGCAGGACTCCGGCCGCACTGAGGGCGGTGAAGGCCAGCGGGACGATCAGGGATGAGCGCTTCATGTGGTGCTCCAGGTGGAGGGAAGGAACGGTGAGAGCGAGATCGACGACGCCGCGGCCCCAGACGCGGGCGGGGGACTCGTCGCGGAGCTGTCGGGCGAACAGCAGGACCATGTCCGGCCCGTAGTCGTCCCGGAACGTGCGCGGGTAGGTTCGCAGCAGGACCTCGTAGATCCTGAGCCCTCCCCGGCCGGTCATGCGGTCACCGGGCCGGGCAGGTGCTTCGCCACGCGGTGCACCAGTGCTTGGAGCCGGCGGAGCTCGGCGGTCGCCACGGCTCGGCCGCCGGGGGTGAGGGTGTAGTAGCGACGGCGCTCGTTGTCCTCGCGGTCGATGCGGTCGGTGGTCTCCGAGATCAGGCCGTCGCCGACCAGCCGGTTGAGCGTTCCGTACAGGGTGCCGGGCCCCATCCGCACGGCGCCGTCGCTGAGCTCGGCAACGCGACCCGCCAGGGCGTAGCCGTGCAGCTCGCCGTCCAAGAGGGCGAGGACGATGTGCAGGGACGCCGACGGCAGTGGCTTGGCTCCCGGAGACTTCATGCTCGGAGTCTGATGCATCGAATTTCGAGTGTCAAGCCCTGAGATCCGCCGTGCTCCGGTCTGCCACTGGCCCGCCTAATCTGACGGCGTGCTGGAACGCCGCGACGCCCCGCTGGCCCCGCTGACCACGCTGCGGCTCGGCGGCCCGGCCCGACGACTGGTCACCGTCTACGACGAGACCTCCCTGCTGGAGATCGTCCGGACTGCCGACGCCACCGGTGAGCCGCTGCTCGTGCTCGGCGGCGGCAGCAACCTGGTCCTACCCGATGCCGGCTTCGACGGAGCGGTGGTGCGGGTGGCGCTCCACGGGTTGAGCGGCTCCCGCGACGGCGACAGGGTGCTGCTGACGGCGGCCGCGGGCGAGGACTGGGAGGCTCTCGTCGCGTCGTGCGTCGCGGACGGCCTGGTCGGGATCGAGGCCCTGTCGGGCATCCCGGGCCTGGTCGGGGCGAGCCCGATCCAGAACATCGGGGCGTACGGCCAGGAGGTCGCCCAGACCGTGCACGCCGTCCGGGCGTACGACCGCGTGGCCGGCTCGGTCGTGGAGCTGTCCGGCGAGCAATGCCGTTTTTCCTACCGGGGTAGTGCTTTCAAGTCCGAGCCACATCGCTGGGTGGTGCTGGAGGTGTCGTTCTCGCTGGGCTCGGGCCAGCTGTCGATGCCGGTCACCTACGTCGAGCTGGCCCGGGCGCTCGGCGTCCAGGTCGGCGAGCGCGCCCCGCTGGCCGATGTCCGCGAGGCGGTGCTGGCGCTGCGCCGCGCGAAGGGGATGGTGCTGGACCCGGCCGACCCGGACACCCGCAGCGCCGGGTCGTTCTTCACCAACCCGCACCTGTCATCGGCCGCCGCGAGCGCCCTGCGCGCGCAGGTGCTGGACCGCTGTGGGCCGGGCGTGAGCGTGCCGGAGTGGCCGGACGGCGACGGCCGGGTCAAGGTCTCGGCAGCCTGGCTGATCGAGCGGTCCGGCTTCGGCAAGGGTCACTTCGCCGGGCCGGTCGGCATCTCGAGCAAGCACACGCTCGCGCTGGTCAACCGCGGCGGCGCCCGCACCGCCGACCTGCTCGCGGTCGCGCGTGAGGTCCGCGACGGGGTGCGCGCGGCGTTCGGCGTCGAGCTGGTGCCCGAGCCGGTGCTCGTCGGCGACACCCTGTAAGCCGCACCTGCAGAGCCCGGGCGGGCACAGCGCCGAGCTACCCCATCGCCTCCAGCATCCCCATCATCTCCTTGCACGCCGGGCAGACCGGGAACTTGTCGGGGTCCCGACCCGGTAGCCACTTCTTCCCGCACAGCGCAACCACGGGCACCCCGTCCACGGCGCTGCGCAGGATGTCCTCCTTGCGCACGTAGTGGCTGAACCGCTCGTCGTCCCCGTCGTCGAGCCTCGGCTCGACGACCTCTCTGGTGTCGACCTCTGTCATGCCGGCCAGCCTAGAGCCCCAGCGACGTCATGGGCAGCACGGTGGATCAGCGCACGAGCGGGGTACGCAGCGGTCATCACCCACCGCGGCGACCGCTGGAGCAGGCCCTGAACCGTCCCAGTCCCTCCGTCGGCGTCGACCCGCGGCGCACCGCCCGCGAGGCCTTCGGGTGGGACCGGCTGCGCCCCGGGCAGCTCGAGGCCATGGAGTCGGTGCTGGCCGGCCGGGACACCCTGGTGGTGATGCCGACCGGCTCGGGCAAGAGCGCGATCTACCAGGTGCCGGCCCTGTTGCTGCCGGGGCCGACCGTGGTCGTGAGCCCGCTGATCGCCCTGCAGCGTGACCAGGTGGCCGGGCTGCTCGCGCGCGAGGGAGCGGGCGGAGCGGTGCAGGCCAACAGCAGCCAGAGCGAGAAGGCGCGCGAGGCCGCGTTCGCCGCGCTGCGGGCCGGGGAGGTGGAGTTCTTCTTCCTCGCGCCGGAGCAGCTCGCCAAGCGTGAGGTGCTCGACGCGGTCGCCGCCGCGAAACCGTCGCTGTTCGTCGTCGACGAGGCGCACTGCATCTGTTCGTGGGGACACGACTTCCGCCCGGAGTACCTCCGGCTGCACAGCGCCGTCGAGCGGCTCGGCCGGCCGACCGTGCTCGCCCTGACCGCGACGGCGTCGCCACCGGTGCGCGAGGAGATCGTGAGCCGGCTGCGACTGCGCGAGCCGCGCCAGGTGGTCCGCGGCTTCGACCGGCCGAACCTGGCCCTGCAGGTGCAGGCCTTCCGCGACGACGAGCAGCGACGACAGGCCGTCGTGCTGCGGGCGATGTCGGAGTCCAAGCCCGGCCTGGTCTACACCGCCACCCGCAAGAGCGCAGAGCAGTACGCTGCCGCCCTCGACGGGCTCGGGATCGACGCGGCGGCCTATCACGCCGGAATGCGCGCCTCGGCCCGGGAGACCGTCCACCAGCGCTTCATGTCCGGCCGGCTCGACGTCGTCGTCGCGACCACAGCCTTCGGGATGGGCATCGACAAGGCCGATGTGCGCTTCGTCGTGCACGCCGAGGTGGCGGACTCGCTCGACAGCTACTACCAGGAGGTCGGCCGCGCCGGACGGGACGGCGAGCCGGCGGTCGCGGCGCTGTACTACCGGCCCGCGGACCTGGGACTGCGCACCTTCTTCGCCTCCGGCCGCACCAACTACGACCAGCTCCGCAAGGTCGTGACCTTGGTCACCCACGCCGACGGTGCGGTCGAGCCGACGGCCCTCGCGGCCGAGATGGGCGTCGCGCCCACCCGCCTTGCGGGTCTGGTGAACCTGCTCGAGCAGGCCGGCGCGCTCGGGGTCCGGGCGGACGGCGCCATCGAGCGCGGGCCCGACGGGGTGACGGCGCAGGCTGCCGCCAAGGCCGCCGTGGCCGTGGCCGAGTGCCATCGCAAGGTCGAGCGGTCGCGGGTCGACATGATGCGGGCCTACGCCGAGACCACCGACTGTCGCAGGCAGTTCCTGCTGGCCTACTTCGGCGAGACGATGGACGACCCGTGCGGCCGGTGCGACACCTGCGATGCGGGCACGGCGGAGGAGCAGGCCGACGCAGGCGGCTCGCCGTACGCACTGCAGTCCAAGGTCAACCATGCGGTCTGGGGCACCGGCGTCGTGATGCGCTTCGAAGGGGACCGGATCGTCGTGCTGTTCGACGAGGTGGGCTACCGCGTGCTGTCCCTGGAGGCGGTCGCCGCGAAGGGCCTGCTCGAGGTGGCGTCGTGAGCGCCCTCGAGGTGGATGCCGTCGTCGTCGGCGGTGGCCCGGCGGGGCTCGCGGCGGCCTCCTGGCTCGGTCGATACCGGCGTTCGGTGGTCGTCGTCGACTCCCGCGACTATCGCAACGCCTCCGTCGAGCGCTCGCACGGCTATCTGGGACGTGACCCGCAGTCGCCGGCCGACCTGCTCCGGCGGGGGCGCGAGGAGGTGCTGGCCTACCCGACCGCCGAGATCCGCGTCGGTGCGGTCGAGGCGATCCGGCGACGGGATGACGGGTTGTTCGCGGTCGACGACGACCTTCTCGCCCACCGGGTCGTCCTGGCCTGCGGGGTGACGGACACCTTCCCGGAGGTCGAGGGCTTCTTCGAGCACTATGGCGCGTCGGTCTTCCACTGCCCGTCCTGCGACGGGTACGAAGCCCGCGACCGTGACGTTGTCGCCCTCGGGTGGGATCCCCACCTGGTCGGTTTCGCGACGGAGCTGCAGAACTGGGCCTGCTCGGTCACCGTGGTCACCGACGGCAGGCGCTTCGAAGGCGACGACGTCTGCAGGGGAACGCTTGCCGAGCAGGGCATCACGCTGCTCGAGCAGGACGCCGTGCGGTTCCTCGGCGAGCGGGGGGCACTGACCGGTGTGGAGCTGTCCGGGGGGCGGGTGCTGTCCGCCTCACTCGTGATGTTCTCGGTCGCCCACTCACCGCGCACGGCGCTGGGGGAGAAGCTGGGCTGCGCTCTGGACGACGAGGGCTACCTGCTCGTCGACAAGGACGGTCAGACGAGCGTGCAGGGTGTCTACGCGGCCGGTGACCTCACGCCGGGGCTCCAGCTGAGCCTGGTGGCTGCTGCCTCCGGCGTGGTGGCGGGTGTCGCCTGCGCCCAGTCGCTGTCCGGCGGGCGGGGGGCGCCGACGTCCCCGTCGCCCGCGCCTGCCGTTGACTGAGCCGTCGCCGCACAACGCCGAAGGCCCCTCCGCACGAGCGTGCGAGGGGCCTTCGGCGTCTTCGGGGACTAGTGGGTCACCATCTGCTTGGCTGCTGACGCTGCACCGCTGGCCGCCGAGCCGACCGTGGACGGCAGGCCCTTGAGGACCCCGCCGACGACCTGCGACGGCCTCTGCTGCTCCTCGTGCAGCGAGGAACTGGCGAGCATCGCTCCGGTCAGGCCGGGGATGGCCCACTGCAGGGCCGACAGCTGCTTCTGCGCCTTGGCGATCTCCGGCGGCGTGGTGCCGATGGAGTCGGTGCCGCCACCGACCGGGACGTCACCCGCCTTCTGCATCTTCTTGCCGAGGACGCGCGCGTAGGCCGTGGCACCAAGCGCACCGGCGGTCAGCGCCAACTTGGTGTTGGTGTTGGCGAGCACGCCCTTCTGGTTGGCGACCCGGCCCTTGTTGGCGCGCATCAGCTGCGCGCCGCCGACCAGGTGGGCACCGATGGCGGCGGCGTTGACCGGGGTCCAGCGGCCCCAACCGGCGTTCGCGACGCGAGCTCGCTGGCGGGGGTCGTCGACGTCCGCCGCGGCGCCGTTGACGCCGATGGCGCCCATCAGCGAGCCCCCGAACCAGGCGGCGAGGCCGATGTCGTGCAGAGCGTGGGCGAGGGTGTTGCGCTCGGTCATGGGTTCCTCCGGGAGTGATGTCGACGTACGATTCGGCGTCTGTCCTTCGCCTACCCCTGCCTGGCGCGACCTGAACCCCGCGTACCGGCTTCCCTCTGCCCGGCTGGATCTGCGAGAGTCCGGGTCGAGCACGTCTGGACGAGGGGAGGCCGTTGGTGCCCAAGCAGCAGACCGAGGTCGACACGTACGCCGTGATCGCCTTCCGGGAGGAGGGCACCTGGCAGGTCGGCCTGTTGCCCGACGTGCTCGCCGACGACCTGGGCGGCCTGATTGCCGCCGTGCGTCAGCAGCCCGGGGAGAACGGCGCCTTCGCGCTCGTCGATGTCGCGGACGAGTTCTTTGTCGTGGTGCGGGTGCAGCTCGGACGGGTGCGCCTCCTGCTGTCCGACGTGACCGCCGCGGTGGCCTGGGACCTGGCCGTCCAGGTTCTCGAGCACCTCGACCTCGACGTCCCCGGCGACGACGACCTGGAGGAGGTCTGGCCGGCCGGCGACCTGAGCATCTTCGATGACATGGGGCTGGACGAGATGGAGATGGGGGCCATCCTGGCCGACCTCGATGCCTATGCCGACGAGATGCTGACCTTGCTCGCTCGCCGCCTGGGGTTCGCGGATGCCTTCGAGCGGGTAGTCGAGGCGCTTGTGCAGTAGTCCGTTCGTTCTTCTGACTTTGGAGTTGTCCCCGTGTCCCACTTCGCTGCCGCGCTCGCCCGGACCGACTCGGGCTGGACTGGGGTGGAGGTCGATCTTCACGAGGTCGAAGACCTCGACGAGCTGTCGGACCTGCTTCGGGACCTGACAGGTGACGGGAAGGGTCCGGCCCTGCTGCTGCTCGAGGAGGATGACGAGTACCTCGCCCTGGTGCGCGTGGACGGCGGCGCCGGCAGCATGCAGGAGCCGCGGGTGTTCCTGTCCGACCGGCGGGCGGTGCAGGGCAGTGACGTCGCGGCGATGCTGTGGGAGGAAGCCGAGGTCGAGGCGCCGGACGAGGACGACGAGGACGAGAGCATCCGTCCGGTCGCCGAGCCGGTCGGTGATGCGGCGTTGATGGCCGACTTCGGCATCACCGCTGAGGTGCTGCTCGAGCTCGCCGCGGAGGAGGGTCTACTCCCCGCCGACGTGCTCACCTCGTTGTGTGAGAAGGTCGGCTGCGTAGATGTTCTCGAGCAGTTGCGCGAGGGATGACGCCGTACGACGAGTGGATGCGGCTGGCCCTCCGAGCCGCTGCGTCGGCGCCAGCGCACGGGGACGTGCCGGTCGGGGCAGTGGTGCTGGGCATCTCCGGGAAGGTGCTCGGGACCGGCCACAACGACCGTGAGGGCAGTGGCGACCCGACCGCTCACGCGGAGGTGCTGGCGCTGCGGGCGGCTGCGGTCTCGGTCGGATCCTGGCGGCTGGCCGGCTGCACGCTGGTGGTCACCCTCGAGCCCTGCCCGATGTGCGCCGGCGCCGCGGTGCTGTCACGGGTGGACCGGGTGGTGTATGGGGCTGCCGATCCCAAGGCTGGTGCGGCCGGCTCGCTGTGGGACCTCCTTCGTGACCGCCGGCTCAACCACCGTCCGGAGGTGGTGTCGGGGGTGCTCGCGGCGGAGTGCGGCGCGGCGCTGGTCGAGTTCTTCGAGGGGCGCCGCAGCCTTCGCTAGAGTCTGCCGCGGTGGCGTGTCCGAGCGGCCGAAGGAGCACGCCTCGAAAGCGTGTGAGGGGGCAACTCCTCCGTGGGTTCAAATCCCACCGCCACCGCCAGTCATCGGGGCGTTCTTGCAGGTCAGCGATCTGCGTGGCGCCGCCGAAGTCGTGTCGTGGGGCGATTGGTCGCAGGAGTGGTCACGAGGGGTCGTGAACGGTCCGCAGTGGTCACCGTCACCACTCCGTCCCGGTGACCAGGTTCGCAACCCGCTTGGCGGCGTCGGCCTGCATCTCCAGGTCGACGTGGGAGTAGGTGTCAAGCGTGATCGACACGTTGGGCGTGCCCGAGGCGCTCTTGGACGACTCGAGGGTGGATGTCGGCGCGCAGGGCGAGCGTGGCGTGGCTGTGCCGCAGGTCGTGGAGCCGGATGGATGGGAGGCCGGCTGCTTTTACCGCCTTGCCGAACTTGTAGCTCAGGTTCTTCGGGTGCAGCGGCGAGCCGTCGAGCTGGCAGACGACGAGGTCCTGGTCGGCGTAGTTCGCGCCCAGGGCCATCCGCTCCTCGAGCTGGCGCGTCCGGTGCTGCCTGAGGGCGGTGACGGTGGCGCCGGGTCGAGGCGACCGTCCGGCGTCCCTTCTTCGTCTTCGGCGTTCCCCACGCGAACCCCGGCGAGCCCTTGCGCTGCACGTCTGTAGTGATCAAGGTCCTGGTGATCCGCAGGAACGCCGCCGGTCAGGAACTCACGGGTCCCGGTCGAGCCGCAAGCAGTCGCGACTGCGCCCCACGATCCAGGTCCTCGACTGCCGGATCCGGCCCGCCGAGCGAGTTGGCCTCGGGCGATCTTCCGAGTGGATCCCCAGTCCGCTCGCTCAAGGGTCACGCCGCCGAGACACGTGACAGATGATCACAGCCGAATGATTCGATGGATCAAATAGGTCGGCGCGGCGATCCCTGACATGACACCCTCCCTGGTGTGCTGCGGCTGGTGCGTGCTTGCGCTGCTGTCGATCGGCGCTTGACGGCAGTCGTCGTCGGTCTCGGGATACTGCAGGGGCTGCTCCTACCGGGTCTGATGTTGGCTACCGGCGCGCTCGTCGGCGCCGTGCAGTCGCAGGGGTCCGTCACGCTTCCGCTGGTTTCGGTCGGCGTGCTGTTCACGGTTCGGCGCCTCCTGGACCCGTTGGGGACGGCGCTCGGAGCGATGCTCTGGCGAGGCGTTGACGAGTCGATGAGCGAAAGGGTCATGCGCTCGCTGGCGGACCCACCCGGGCTCGCGCACGTGGAGAACCCGACGGTTCTGGACGCTGTCGTGCAGGCCGAGGGTGCGCTGACTGGGACGACTCCGGGCGAGGCCGCGGCCCATCTCGGCTTTTTCGTTCAGAGCCGAGTAACCGCGGCGGCGGCAGTGGTCATCGTGGCGAGCTACCGCCCCCTGCTCGTGCCGCTGCTGGTGGCCGCCTACGCCCTGACCTTCCGGTTCACGCGATGGCACTGGTATGAGGTGGCGCAGATCATCGAGGGAGGTACGGACGCACTCCGGCGCAGTTTCTACCTGCGCACCCTGGCCCTGACGCACACGGTGGCCAAGGAGACCCGGGTGTTCGGTCTCAGTGGATGGCTGGTGGATCGCTACCGTGCCAGTTGGCTGGCCGTGATGCGCGATGTGTGGCGCAAGCGACGCGAGGGCTGGCGACGGATATCGGGGTCGGCCTGCTGCTCGCGGCCGTGGAATCACTCGCCTTCGGTGTGCTGGCGAGCGATGCCACGGCCGGGCAGATCTCGCTGGGCAGAACCATCACGGTCGCCCAGGCGATCCTGGCGGTCGCCGTCTTGGCTGACTTCACTCCCTACCACGGCACGCTGACCGAATCCCTCGTGGCGATGGACCGGTTGGACGGCCTGGAACGGCTCGCTGCAGAGGCGAGCAAGCAGCTCGGCGGCGAACGCGACGCCAGTGCGCTGCCTCAGAGGTCGATTCGCTTCGAGAACGTTTCCTTTCGCTATCCCGGCCGTGAGGTGGCGGTCTTCGACGGGTTCGACCTCGAGATCGAGGTCGGGCGTTCCCTTGCCGTCGTGGGTGAGAACGGCGCCGGCAAGACGACACTCGTCAAGCTCTTGGCTCGTCTGTACGACCCCGACGCGGGTCGGATCCTCGTCGACGGCGTCGATCTCCGCGAGCTCTCGCCGACGTCATGGCGGTCGCGGCTGGCGCCGGTCTTTCAGGACCATCTTCAACTGGAGATCTCGGCGTACGACAACGTCGCGTTCGGCTCGCTCGCCCACCAGCGCGACTCTGCGGGGGTACTGCGGGCAGCCGGCCTCGCTGGGGCGGGTCCGCTCATCGAGCGGCTGCCTGACGGGTGGGACACGACGCTGAGCCGCGCCTACACCGGAGGCACCCAGCTGTCGGGCGGTGAGTGGCAACGGCTCGCTCTGTCGCGGGCCCTATTCGCCGTCCAGGCAGGCGCCACCGTCCTGATCCTGGATGAGCCGACCGCGGCGATGGATGTACGGGGCGAAGCCGAGGTCTACGAGCGGTTCCTCGAGTTGACCCGAGGAGTCACGACGATCGTGGTCTCCCACCGGTTCTCCACCGTCAGACGCGCGGACCGGATCGTTGTCATCGAACACGGCCGTGTCGTCGAGGACGGCAGTCACGACGAGCTGGTGAAGTCCGACGGTCGCTACGCGCACATGTACCGCTTGCAGGCAGTTCGATTCACCTCGCCGGAGGCTGCAGGTGCGTGAATGGCTCCGGACCATCACGATGATGGTCGCGATCTCGGTCCGCGCGGACGCCACTCGTTCCGCGGCGGCGGTGCTCACCGCGGTCGGGCAGATGGCGAGCCTGCCGTTCCAGGCCATCGGACTGAAGATCCTCACCGACGGCGTGGTCGCGCGTGACTCGGGCCACGCCTTCCGCGGGGTCGCCGTGGTGCTGCTGTTCGCGCTGCTGAACCGGCTGTCCGCTCATGCGTCGCTGAACATCCGGATGCGGCTGCGGGAGAACACCCAACTGTACTTGGACACGCACATCATGGGGCTGACGGCGGGCCTGCCCGGCATGGAGCATCACGAGCGGCCGGAGTACCTCGACCAGGTCGAGCTGATCCGGACCGAACGCGGCTTCCTGGCGAACCCGTTCAACCCGATCTCCTGGACGGTTGCCTCCATCGTCCAAGGGATCAGCATCATCGCCCTGCTCGCCGGGGTGCACCCCGCGCTCGCCCTCCTCCTGCTGCTGGGGGTCCCGACGGCCAGAGCCGCCGGTACCGGCCAGCAACGTCTCGTGGCGTTGGTCGATGGGCAGTCCGAGGCCAACCGGCTGCTGCGGCACTTCTACGACCTGACGACGAAGCCTGAATCGGCCAAGGAGGTGCGCGTCTTCGGCGTGGCCGATGAGCTCCTGCGCCGACGACGTCAGCTGTACGACCGGCTCGAACGCGAGCGACAAGCATTGGCGGTCCGCCAGGTGATCACCTCGACGGGGGCATGGCTGCTGTTCGCCGCCGGATACGTGGCCGCCGTCGTCTGGACCGCGACCGCGGCCCGGCGTGGTGATGTCACCGTCGGCGATGTCGTGCTGGTGCTGTCCCTCGGCAGCCAGGTGGATCGCCAGCTCACGCAGCTGGGCGAGAACGTGGCCTGGTTCGTCCGGACGCACCGGGCCGTACGGCGCCTGCGCTGGTTCAGCGACTACGCCCACCGGGCGCACGCCACCTTGACGCCTATAACGCCGGGCCAGGTACCTGAGCGGCTCGTCGACGGCATCCGTGTCGAGCAGCTCGGGTTCAGCTACCCCGGCACAGCCAGCTCGGTGCTGCGCGACGTCACGCTGGACCTCCCCGCCGGAAGCACAGTGGCAATCGTCGGGGAGAACGGTGCCGGCAAGACCACGCTCGTGAAACTCCTCCTGAGGCTCTACGAGCCAACGACCGGGCGGATCCTCATCGACGGGATCGATCTTCGGGACCTGCCAGTCGAGGCCTGGCGGCTGCGCACGTCGGCCGGGTTCCAAGACTTCGGGCAGCTGCAACTGCTCGCTCGAGAGACCGTCGGCGTCGGTGACACGAGCCAGTCCGACGATGACCCCGTCATCCTCGCCGCCATGACCCGTGCCGCCGCACCGGACGTCGAACTCACACTTCCGGAGGGTTGGTCGACCCAACTCGGCCGCGACTTCGAGGGCGGCGCCGACCTTTCCCTCGGCCAGTGGCAGAAGCTCGCGCTCGGACGGGCAATGATGCGACCGGCGCCACTACTACTTGTCTTGGACGAGCCGACCGCCAGCCTCGACCCACCGACTGAGCACCGGCTCTTCGACCGTTTCCACGGCGCAGCGCGTGAGGCGGCCCAAGAATCGGGTGCCATCACCATCCTCATCAGTCACCGGTTCTCCACCGTCCGCATGGCCGATCTGATCCTGGTCATCGCCGACGGTCACATCGTCGAGACAGGCGATCACAACACGCTCATCGCTCAGGCCGGCCTGTACGCCGAGCTGTACGAACTACAGGCCCGCTCATACCGGTAGAGGCCGGCGTGACCACGTTGATCTCGGTGACCCGCCGCACGCTCACGAGCGTGTTGGCGCGGGACCGAAGCATCAACTTCTGCAAGTTCCGGACCCGTTTGAGGTCCCCTGCCTGCGACGCCGTGAAGATCCGCTGCCTCAAACGCCGTACGTCGTCCTCCACGGTCTGCCAGTCGATCGCAAACCAGTCAGGGACGTCGCCCTCCGGTCCGTTCAGCACGCCGACATCCGACGACGACGGTGACGCTGCCACGGTCGGGGTTGAGGTCGTCATGCTGTCCAACTTGTCCTTCGGTTCCGGTGCCGTTGTCAGTGACTCTGCACAGGCTCACCTGACCCGCGTCGGCACCCTTTTGGGTCGGGCAACGGCCCTATCCGGCCAGTTATCCGTGACCATCGGCGGAGGGGCCGACCGTGCTGTCGCGGTTTCCTGCTGCCTTTCGGCTACCGGCATTCGCTTCTCGGGTCATCCTGTCCCGCCAGGGGATTGGGCCTTCCTCACAGTCGGCTTACCGGACCACGATCGGTCCGGACCCTGACGGGGTTTCCATGTTCCACACACGCGAGACACGACCGGGGTGGGTGCCTCCTATGCCCCGAGGACGACGATGCCCACCCGGCCTAGTACACCGCTTCGGCCGGCGCCTGCCGCTTCCCAACGGCCAGTCCCTAAACCCTGTGCACACAACCCACCAACAGGGACATGGATAACGAGGTGTCAACGGAGGTTCACGCAATTCACCCGTCCGGTCTTCCCCTCACCTGTAGCTCCCGGATGGAACGGGAACCCTCGGGCTTTCCACCGAGCTCCAGACCCCGCCGTTACCAGCGACGCCCGTCGGGGTGGGGACAGGCCTTGAGCACTCGCCCAGAACTACGCTGTCGACATCAGTCGACCCTCCTATCCACGAGTTCGCTCGCTGTGTGCGACCTCATGTCGCACGTGTAGTTCCACTCGCCGTGGAAGTCGTGCCGCTTCAGGGCGATGGCAGCCA
>JBBSKF010000089.1:0-15718 GCA_038256525.1 Mycobacteriales bacterium
CCGGCCAGCCACGCGACACCCTCGACGTCGAGGTGGTTGGTCGGCTCGTCGAGCACCAGCAGGTCCCACTCCTGGACGAGCAGCGCCGCGAGGGCCACCCGGCGCCGCTCGCCGCCGGACATGGTCTCGACCGTGCTGTCCCACCCCATGTCGTGCAGCCCGAGCCCGTCGAGGACCTCGCGGACCCGGGCGTCGCCGGCCCAGGTGTGCTCGGCCGTCGCGCCGAGGATCGCCGCGTGGGCGGTCAGTGCCGGGTCGACCCGGACGTCCTGGGTGAGCAGCCCGACGCGCAGGCCGCTGGAGTGGGTGACCCGGCCCGAGTGCGGCTGCTCGAGCTTGACCAGCGTCTTCAACAGGGTGGTCTTGCCGCCGCCGTTGCGGCCCACGACACCGATGCGGTCGCCCTCGGAGACGCCGAGCGACACCGCGTCGAGCAGCAGCCGGGTGCCGTGCGCGACGGTGACGTTCTCCAGGTTGAGCAGGTTGACCGCCATCAGTGGCCCACCACCCGGGCGCTGGCGCCCACTTCGAACGAGCAGTGGACCAGGTCAACCCGCCCAGGCACCGTGAGTCGGCAATGCTGAATAGGCACGTCATCCTCCGTTCACTGACTGTTGTCTTGACGCCGGTATAGACCTTCGGCGATCTTGCAACTCCGGCTTCTTCGGCTGAGGACTACACACGATGAGCAGGCTCATGCGGAGAGACATGTCAACCAAGAAGCAACGCGGTTGCAACATCATCCGCCCCGGTCGTGCCGGGCGTCTCTTGACCATGATTGCGATGGCATCGATCGCGCTATCGCTCAACTCAACTGCGCAATCACAAACGACAAGAGCCTACACCGCCAACGACTACACGCACGATTACGTACGCGGGGATCCATATGCATTTCCGCATTCGGCAATGGGTACAGTCTTTGCGAAATGGCCAGATGGCACAACTCGCCGTTGCAGCGGTTCCGTGTACAATTCTCCGCGCGGCAACGTTGTCGTCACTGCTGGCCATTGCTTGAACTCGGGCGGGACAAACGGATCAGCTGGGCGTTGGCACAGCGACGTCCGATTTGTGCCAGCACGCAACATGACAGTACTGAATGTTTACCCCTACGGTGTGTGGTACGCCTCTCAACTGTGGACAAGCACTGGTTGGTCACAGTACAGCGACAAGCATTTTGACTGGGCGGCCTTCGCTGTTCCGACAAACGCGTCTGGTCAACGGCTGCAAGATGTCGTCGGAGCCCTCGGATGGTCTTTCGGACATGACTCCACCGTCATGCGGGGTAAGCAGATGATGTCCGCTGGCTATCCTGGGAATCGCGACGGCGGCAGGCGCATGTGGTATTGTACCGGCCCACAGGGGGGCCTAACTTTTTTGGGCGAACCGTATTCGCCATACTACCAAGAACCCCTTCACACGACTCACTGTGGGCATAACGGTGGTGCCAGCGGCAGTCCCTACTTGGATAGAAGTGTAAGCGCAGCCTACGGTGTGATGGCCTACTCGGGGATCTTTAACCCGGATATGAACTGGTACACGGACAATCAGGACTATGCCTACACCGTTTGGAAGGCGGCGACGCAATGACTCAACTCAAGGTGGGGAACGTGAAAAATCGATGGACCCTCGGACTGGCCGCAATGGTTTTGTTCGCGACAGCGTGCGCATCAGCCGCCACGGCAGGTATCACAGGCCCTGAAGTAGAGAAAGAGATGGTGACGGTCATCGACCAGCCTGCAAACCAACCTGCGCGGGACGGCAGCGGCGTCTCTTCATCCGGACGAATCCCCCCGCCTGATGCAGCACGCCGGGAGCAGCACCGACGCGAGGAGGCATCCTCAATCGGGACAACTCAGCGGGCTGACCCAGCAATTGAGGGCGAGTTGCCAGATAGCCGCCGCAATACCACGACAACGACCGGAGACACCCCGGGCGACAAGGCGCCCCCAGTTACTGCTCCAGCCGTTCCGCCGCGACCCTAGCTAGGCTCCGATATTGTAAGTCTGCGCTGCGGCAGCAACAACACGACTGTGAGCTGGCAAGAGTGATGCCGCCGGAGATTTTGTCCTACTGAAGGACAGCACCCCTTTGCGTCGTGCACATGTGGCTCGTCGGCGATGGGCGTTGGCCCTGTCGACCCGATCCGGAACTCCGGTTTGGAGGATCTCTTGCCATCAGTGGCCCACCACCCGGGCGCCGGCGACCGGACCGTCCGCCCGGCGCACCGTCACGCCCAGCCCGCTGCGCGAGAGGGCCCCGGCGAGGGTGTCGGCCTCGGTCGCGTCGCGCGCGAGCATGGCGACCGTCGGTCCGGAGCCGGACACCATCGCACCGAGCGCACCGAGCTCACGCGCCGCGTCGAGCACCAGCCGCAGCGAGGGCTCGAGGGCCAGCGCCGCCGGTTGCAGATCGTTGCCGAGGCCGCGACCGAGCGTCTCGGCGTTGCCCTGGCGCAGGGCGGCGAGCACCCCGGCCGGGTTCGACACGACCCCGACGGGGCCGGTCTGCCGCTGCCGGTCGAGCTCGCCGTAGACCGCCGGGGTGGACAGGCCCTGCTCGGAAAGCGCCAACACCCAGGAGTAGCCGCCCTTCTCGAGCACCGGCGTGAGCTGCTCGCCGCGCCCGGTCCCGAGCGCTGTGCCGCCGTGCAACGCGAACGGCACGTCGCTGCCGAGCTCGGCGCCCACCTCGGCGAGCTGGTCGCGCGACCAGTCGCAGCCCCACAGGGCGTCGCATCCCACGAGGGCGGCCGCGGCGTCCGCCGACCCACCGGCGCAACCACCGGCCACCGGGATGCCCTTGTGGATGGCGATGGCGACCCGTGGGTCGTGGCCGGTCCGGACGGCCAGCAGGCACACCGCCCGAGCGGCCAGATTCGTCGCGTCGAGCGGCACCAGGTCGGCGCCGGCGCCGGTCACCGTCACGGTCAGCTCATCGGCCCGGCGCAGGGTGACCTCGTCGTACAGCCCGACCGCCTGGAAGACGGTGGTCAGCTCGTGGAAGCCGTCGGGGCGCAGCGCGCCCACCGTGAGGTGAAGGTTGAGCTTCGCCGGCGCGCGCACGGTGACGCGGTCGTGCGCTGCACGGCGGGAAGGCAGGAGGAGCTCCAGGGTGAGGGAGAAGAACCTCAGCGTACGGCGGTCGCTGCCAGGCGGGCGAAGTCCTCGACGCCGAGTGACTCCCCGCGCGCGCCCGGATCGATCCCGGCGGCGCGCAGTCGCTGCTCGGCGGCGTCGGCCGAGCCCGCCCAGCCCGCCAGCGCCGCGCGCAGCGTCTTGCGGCGCTGGGCGAAGGCGGCATCGATCGCGGCGAAGGTGGCCGCCCGGTCAGCGTCGGGCGGTGGGCGGCGGGCGAACGCCACCAGCGCCGAGTCCACGTTCGGAGCCGGCCAGAAGACGGTACGGCCGATGGCCCCGGCCCGGCGGACCTCGGCCCACCAGGCGGCCTTCACCGACGGGATGCCGTAGGTCCGGCTGCCCGGCGCCGCCACCAACCGGTCAGCAACCTCGGCCTGCACCATCACCAGCCCGGTGCGCAGGGTCGGCAGGTGTTCGAGCAGCCGGAGCAGCACCGGGACGGCCACGTTGTACGGCAGGTTGGCGACGAAGGCGGTGGGCGCCGGGCCGGGTACGCCGGTGAGGGTGAGCGCATCCTGACGTACGACGTGGAGCCGCCCTGCCCTGTCCGGCAGCCGGGCCGCAACCGTCGCCGGGAGCTGCGCCGCCAGGACCGGGTCGATCTCGACGGCGACGACCCGCGACACCGCCTCGAGCAGACCCAGTGTCAGCGAGCCCAGTCCCGGACCGACCTCGACGACGACGTCGCTCGCGTCGACACCGGCGACGCGCACGAGCCGCCGCACGGTGTTGGGGTCGATGACGAAGTTCTGCCCGAGCGCCTTGGTGGGCCGCACCCCGAGGCGGGTGGCGAGCTCGCGGACGTCCGTCGCCGTCAGGAGTCCGTCTGTCGCCACCGCACCTGTCTACAGAACGCCGGACTGCTAGGTGAACAGCCGCCGGCCGCAGCTCGGCCACTGGCCGGCGCCGCTGCGGTTGTAGAGCACCTTGGCGCGGAACAGCTGCTCCTCGGCGCTGTTGTCGATCGGGTCTCCGGAGCCGCCTACGCCGCGCCAGGTGGCGAGCGAGAACTGGTAGAGGCCGCGGTACTGGCCACCCGGACTCACCGCCCGCGGGTTGCCGCCCGACTCGCACTGGGCGAGGGCGGGCCAGTTGAGGCTGTCCGCGGCCCCGGTGCCCGTGCGCGGGACAGGTGCGGGTGCGACGGGCCGGGGCTTTGTGCCCACTGCCAGGACGCGGGTCACCGCAGCGGACACCGGCGTCGAGGCCAGCACGGTGCTCTTCTCGACCACGCCGTCCACCAGGACGCGCTCGACGGTGTTGCGGACCAGCCCCTGCGCGCCGGCGGCAAGCTCCTTGCTCTCCCCTTCGAGCAGCCCTGCGTCCGGCCGGCGCTCGGTCTCGAACGGGATCGCCGCGTCCTGCTCGACCCGGTCGACACTGACCCGGAAGACCCGGACCTGCATGCCGGCAGTCACCGGGTCGGCCGCGGGGACCGAGAGCCGGTCGTCGGCGTCGGTCACGACCCCGGCTTCGGCGAGGGCTTCGCCCACGGTGAGGGCCGTGGTGTCGCGCTCCTGAGTGGCGTTGTCGACGAGCAGCGCGATGCGCTTGGGCGTTCGCACCTCGAGGCGCAGACCGTCGAGCGGGATGTCACGTGAGCGCGAGGCGGACAGGGCGAGATTCTGCGCGCGCAAACCGACCTGGTCCAGGACTTCGTTCACCGACGTGGCCGTCACCCACACCTGGCGGGGCGCGCCGTCGACGACGAGCTCGATCTGCCGGCCCCGGCGCAGCGCCACCCGGGAGCCGTCGTTGACCGTGGAGGTGACGGCAGGGACCAGCAGGTCGTGCTCGCCTGCCGACAGGCCGGCCGCCTCGAGCAGGTCCCCGACGGTGTCGCCGCGGAACGCGACCTCACGCACCTGTCCGTCAAGCACCAGCGTCGCGGTCTTGACCGTCGCCGTGAAGGCGACCCCGCTGGCCAGTTGGGCGGTCAGGACGACGCCGAGGACCAGGGGGAGGCGGGACAGCGTGCGGCTCACGTGGCTCCGAAGCTCGTGCCTCCCGGGCAGGCGGACTGCCGCGCATGCAAACCTCCCGGCCCACGGGGGTCGGGAGGAGGCAGGCGGCCGGTGCAAAGTCCACAATCCCGGCGTCTGGAGAGGGAAGGTAGATGTGTTGGGCCACCACGACAACCCCCCTGTGGGGACTGGATCTTGGTTTCGCGCTTCGTGGGCGACCGAAGTGGGGGGAAACCCGCAGGTCACACGCCCGTTGTGTGAACGCGAGGTGTCGTCACAGAAACTTCAGAAATTTGTCTCATCCGCGCCGAACACCCGGCGGCCGTTGTCGGCCAGCGCTTCGCACAGTCGGTCGAGCTCGATGTCCTTGGTCGAGGCCAGGCACCGCACGGTGAGCGGAACGAGGTAGGGCGAGTTCGGCCGGCCGCGAAACGGCATGGGGGTGAGGAACGGCGCGTCGGTCTCCACCAGCAGCAGCTCGGTCGGCGCGAGCTGTGCGGCCGCCCGCAGCCCGTCGTTGGCCTTGAAGGTGACCGGTCCGGCGAAGCTGAGGTAGAAGCCGCGTTCGGCGCAGGTGCGGGCCATCGCCGCGTCGCCGGAGAAGCAGTGGAAGACCACCCGGTCCGGCGGCCCCTCCTCGGCCAGCACCCGCAGGACGTCGTCATGAGCGTCCCGGTCGTGGATGACCAGCGCCTTGCCGGTCCGCTTGGCGATCGCGATGTGCACCCGGAAGGACTCCTCCTGCTGACGCCGGCCGTCGGCGTCCTCGGTACGGAAGTGGTCCAGGCCCGTCTCCCCCACCGCCCGGACCTGCTCGAGCCCGGCCAGCTCCTCGATCTCGCGCAGCGCCTCGTCGGTCGCCGCCCCGCGCCCGGCCTCGTTGGGGTGCAGCGCGACGGCGGCGTGCACGTGCGGGTAGCGAGCCGCGAGATCAGCTGACCACCGGCTGGACGCGACATCGACGCCGACCTGCACGACGGCACCGATCCCGACCGACTTGGCTGCCGCGAGGGCGTCGTCGATGTCGACGCCCATCAGGTCCAGATGGGCGTGGCTGTCGAGCACCTCCACCGGCAACGGCTCCGGCAACGGCGGGGGTGTCCCGTCGCGTGGTCGGTTGCGGCTGGCCCCGCTCACCCGCGCCTCGTCACGTGTCACGGACCCGTTCCTGCGCCGCTTCCTCCAGCCGGGCGAGCTCGTCCTCGATGACCGACGGGTCGAGCTTGGCGAACAGCGGCACCGGCTTGTCCAGGCTCTGACCGACGCGTACCGGCCTGCTCTCCCAGACCGCCTCGGTGTCATAATCCCCCATCAGCACGGGATAGCCCGGCCCTCCGTCGAGGTCCTCGACCTCGCGCAGCTCCGGACGGCCGCTCCACGGCTGCGTGCCGCCGAGCATCCGGTGCACCTTCTCGGAGCTGTCGGGAAGAAACGGCGTGAGCAGCGTCTTGGCGTCGTCCACCAGCTGCAGCGCGACGTGCAGGACGGTGTCGCGCCGGGCCGGATCGTCGGCCAGCTTCCACGGCGCCTGGTCCGACAGGTAGCGGTTGGCCTCGGTCACCGACTTCATCGCCTCGCCGAGCGCCGCTTTCTGCTGCGAGCGGCCGAGCAGCGCGCCGACCGACTCGAAGGCCGCGGCAGACGTCGCGAGGGCCTGCTGGTCCGCGCCGAGCAGCTCACCCGCCGGGGGTATCGCCCCGAGGTTCCTGTGCACCATCGAGACGGTGCGGTTGACGAGGTTGCCCCAGCCGGCGACGAGCTCGGTGTTGTTGCGGGTGACGAAGTGCTCCCAGGTGAAGTCGGTGTCGCTGCTCTCCGGCCCCGCGGCGGCGAGGTAGTAGCGCAGGGCGTCCGCGCCGTACCGCTCGAGGACGTCGCGGACGTAGATCACGACGCTCCTGGACGAGGAGAACTTCTTTCCCTCCATGGTGAGGAACTCGCTGCTCACCACCTCGCTGGGCAGCTGCAGCTCGCCGTAGACGCCTGGGGTGCCGGCCGGTCTGCCGCTCGCACCGAGCAGCAACGCCGGCCAGATCACCGAGTGGAAGACGACGTTGTCCTTGCCCATGAAGTAGTACGAGCTCGTGTCGGGGCCCTGCCAGAACGGGCGCCAGGCGTCCGGATCGCCGGTCCGGCGGGCCCATTCGACCGACGCCGACAGGTAGCCGATGACCGCGTCGAACCACACGTAGAGGCGCTTGTCACCGCGCTCGGACCAGCCGGGCAGCGGGATCGGCACGCCCCAGTCGAGATCGCGGGTGATCGCCCGCGGCCGCAGGTCCTCCAGCAGGTTCTGGCTGAACTTCAGGACATTCGGTCGCCAGTCGGTGCGGGTCTGCAGCCAGCCGCCGAGCGCCTCGGCGAAAGCCGGCAGCTCCAGGAAGAACTGCGCACTCTCGACGAAGACCGGCGTCTCGCCGTCGATCTTCGAGCGCGGATCGATCAGGTCCTGCGGGTCGAGCTGGTTGCCGCAGCTGTCGCACTGGTCGCCCCGCGCCGCCTCGTAGCCGCAGATCGGGCAGGTGCCCTCGACGTAGCGGTCGGGCAGCCCTCGCCCCGACGACGGTGAGATCGCTGACAGCTGGGGTCTTTCCACGACGTAGCCGTTGGCGTGCAGCGCGCGGAAGATGTTCTGGACGACGGCGTGGTGGTTGCGGGTCGTCGTGCGGGTGAACAGGTCGTACGACAGGTCGAGGCCCTGCAGGTCCTCGGCGATCACCCGGTTGTAGCGGTCGGCGAGCTCGCGGGCGCTCACGCCCTCGCGGTCGGCCTGCACCTGGATCGGGGTGCCGTGCTCGTCGGTGCCGCTGACCATGAGCACGTTGTTGCCGGCCATCCGCTGGTAGCGGCTGAACACGTCGGACGGCACGCCGAACCCGGCGACGTGGCCGATGTGGCGGGGGCCGTTGGCGTAGGGCCAGGCGACCGCGGTCAGGATGTTGCGGGACATGGAGGCGAGCCTAGTGAGCCGGCCCACCCATCTCCCACTCCCCGCCGGTCCCCCCTCCCCGCCGGTCCCCCCTCCCCGCCGATCATGGAGTTAGTGCTCACCCTGCACGCTCAGCGGGCGGGCAACAACTCCATGATCAGCGTGGGAGGGGGGCGGGGGTCAGCAGGTGGGGGCCGCGGGGGACTTCGCAGCGACCACCGCGTCATACACGGCCCGCTTCGGCAGCCCGGCCTCGCTCGCCACCACCGCCAAGGACTCCTTGCGGGTCAGCCCGGCTTGTTCGCCGACGGCCACGCGGCGTACGAGCTCGTCAGGGGTCAGCTGGGCGAGCCGCTCCGGTGCTCCCTCGAGCACGAGCGTCACCTCCCCGCGCACACCGTCGGTCGCCCAGGCGGCGAGCTCGGCAAGCGTGCCGCGCACAACCTCTTCGTAGGTCTTGGTGAGCTCGCGGCACACGACGGCCCGGCGGTCGGGACCGAGCACGTCGACCATGTCAGCGAGCGCACCGGCGAGCCGGTGCGGCGCCTCGAACAGCACGCAGGTACGCCGTTCGGCAACCAGCCCGGTCAACCGGGCCCGCCGCTCGCCGCCCTTGCGGGGCAGGAACCCCTCGAAGCAGAAGCGGTCGGTCGCGAGCCCCGACACGGCGAGCGCCGCGGTGACGGCGGAGGGTCCCGGAACGCAGGTGACCGGCAGACCCTCGGCAGCGGCCGCGGCGACCAGGCGGTAGCCGGGGTCGGACACCGTCGGCATCCCTGCGTCGGTGACCAGCACAACGTTTCGCCCGGCCCGCAGGGCGTCGAGCAGTTCGGGCGTGCGCTGAACCTCGTTGCCCTCGAAGTAGCTCACCAGCCGACCGGTCAGCGCCACCTCGAGGTCGGCGCAGAGCCGGTGCAGCCGCCGGGTGTCCTCGGCGGCAATCACGTCGGCCCCGGCCAGCGCCGCGGCCAGCCGGGGGCTCGCGTCGGCCGGCTGCCCGATCGGGGCACCGGCGAGCACGAGAGGCATGCGCCCAGTGTCGCCGACCCGCCCCCGCCCCCCCGCCCCGCTCCCCTCCCGTGATCAACGCCGCCTCTGGCGCGGTTCGGCCAGGGGGGATGCGTCGGAAGTACGGCGTTGATCATGGCAGTGCCAGGTGGGGGTGCAGCGCTGATCACGTGGGGGTGGAGTGGCCCTCCTAGGCTGGGCTCATGACCGCGACGCTCGACGCCGCACCGGAGACCCCGGCCGCCCCGGCCACCGAACCCGCCTCCGCCTCGCCGTGGCGAACCCGCATCCTGCCCCCGACCGACGGCCGGGGCGGCTGGCTGCCGACGCTCCTGGTGACCCTGTTCGCCGGCGTCCTGCGCCTGGTCCGCCTCGACATCCCGGCCGGCCGGATCTTCGACGAGGTCTACTACGCCTGCGACGCCCAGAACCTGCTGCGGTTCGGCGTCGAAGCCGCGACCGAGAACAGCCCGGACGACTCCGGTGTGGCCATGGCGTGCACCCCGAACGGTGAGTCCGGCTTCGTTGTGCATCCGCCGCTCGCCAAGTGGGCGATCGCGCTGGGCATGCGCGTCTTCGGCGTGAACGAGTTCGGCTGGCGAGTCGCCGCCGCCGTCGCCGGCACCCTCATGGTCCTCGTGCTGGTCCGGGTGACCCGGCGGATGACCGGCTCGATGGTGCTGGCCTGCCTCGCCGGGTTGCTGCTCAGCCTCGACGGCCTGCACTTCGTGCAGAGCCGGGTGGCGATGCTCGACATCTTCGTTGCGGCCTGGGTGCTCGGCGCCTTCGCCTGCCTGGTGGCGGATCGTGATGCCGTACGCCGGAAGCTCGCGAGCCTGGACGACAGCAAGCTGGCCGGCTGGGGCCCGCGCCTGGGGTTGCGGCCGTGGCGGGTCGCCGCCGGGATCTGTCTCGGTGCGGGAGTCGCGTCCAAGTGGAGCGCGCTCTACTACGTCGCCGTGCTCATCCTGCTCAGCTTCGCCTGGGAGGTCGGCGCCCGCCGGACCGCGGGCGTCCGCCGGCCGGTCCGCGCCACCGTGCTGCGCTCGGTCCCGGGACTACCGGTCACCCTGCTCGTCGTCCCCGCCATCCTGTACGTCGCGTCCTGGGCCGGCTGGTTCCGCAGCGACAACGGCTGGGACCGGCAGTGGGCGGACACCCACCCGGCGGGCGCCCTGACCGGGCTGCTGCCGGACGCCCTGCGGTCCCTCCTGCAGTACCACCGGGAGATCTTCGCCTTCCATGACGGGCTGAGCCAGTCCCACCCCTACCAGTCCCATCCGGCCGGCTGGCTGGTGCTGGCCCGGCCGGTGTCCTACTACTACCCGCAGGGCGTCGGACCGGGGGACTACGGCTGCGAGGTGGCGTCCTGCTCCCGCGAGGTGCTGGCGCTCGGAACCCCGGCGATCTGGTGGCTGATGATCCCCGCGCTGCTCGGGCTGCTGTGGCTGTGGATCTCCCGGCGTGACTGGCGGGCCGCTGCCGTGCTCGTGCTCGTGCTCACCGCGATCGTCCCGTGGATCCGGGACGATCTCGACCAGCGCACGATGTTCCTGTTCTACGCCCTGCCGGCCGTCCCGTTCATGTGCCTCGGCCTGGCGCTGCTCGCCGGTTGGGCTCTCGGCGGCGCCGGCGTGTCGCCCCGGCGGCGGCGCGTCGCTGCCTTGGCGGTCGGGGTCTACCTGGGGGCGGTCCTGCTCAACTTCGCCTACCTCTACCCGGTGCTGGCGGCGCAGACCCTGCCGTACGAGCAGTGGCGGGCCCGGATGTGGCTGAGCAGCTGGATCTAGGTCCTCACCCCGGTCCTAGGGTCGCTAGTCCTCCGGGTCGCTGGTCAGCTCCGTCGGATCCTCCTGGTCGACCTCCACGGCCCCCTCGACGTCCTCGGACTCGTCGGGCTCGTCGGGCTCGTCGGGCTCCTCGGGCTGCGGAGGGCCCTCCGGATCGGTTCCGGCCTCCCTGTCGTCCTCAGCCTCATCACGTTCATCACGGCCTTCCGTCACCGCGGTGTCATCGGCAGAGCGCGTGACAGGAGCTTCCCCCGAGC
Organism: Mycobacteriales bacterium; assembly: GCA_038256525.1. Taxonomy (GTDB): domain Bacteria; phylum Actinomycetota; class Actinomycetes; order Mycobacteriales; family SCTD01; genus SCTD01. The sequence continues at coordinate 11,086 of JBBSKF010000089.1, forward strand.
GGTCGGACAGCGGCGGGAGCACGGTCCGCTCCTCTTGTGGCTGCGTCGCAGGGGCGGGGACCGCCGCCGGCTCGGGGACCTGCGGTGGGGAGGGCGACCTCGTGGCTGGCACATCCTGCTGGCGTTGAGTCGGGCTCGGCAGCTCGAAGGGATTTCTCGCCTTGATGTCGTCCACGATCGCCTGTATCGGTGCGGGCAGCGCGTTGGCCGTGGCCGCCCCGAACGTCGCGGCGAACAGCGCCGCCGCGATCAAGCCGGTCCGCATCGGCCAACCCACGCGCGGCGTCTGGCGCTCGGGCACCGGTTCACCGGGCAGACCATTTCGGAGAATCTCCGCCAACGCAGCGTTCGGCGCAGGCGGAGGCAGTGCGCTGGCCAGCCTGACCAGCTCGACGATCTGGCGGAGATCACCCGGATCAGCCAGCTGGCCGGCGAGCAGCCGGTCCACGGTCCAGTCGTCAAGCTCCTGCTGCTGACCGTCGGTGTCCATATCGTCCCGGTCATCGCCTGAATGGTTCATAGGGGTACGCGTCCCTCGCGAGCCTGACTGCGCAGAGTCACCAACCCGCGGCGTTGCAGCTGCTTGACGGCGCCCGGGCTTCGCCCCATCGCGACGGCGACCTGCTCAACCGTCAGGTCGCTGATGATCCGCAGAAGCAAGACATCTCGCTGATCAGCAGGCAACGTGCCCAGCAGCGTACGGACCCGTTCGACCGCCAACTGGTCAAACGCCTCGTCCTCCGACGAGGGAGATACGCGGTCGTCACGCTGCGGGTCGTACGGCACGGCAGGTCCACGGCGCCCCTGACGGCGAAGGTCGTCGACCAGTCGGGCATGCGCGACCGAGAACACCAATGTCCGCAGGCCGGCCGCACCACCGGTCACCGTGCTCAGTCGCGGGAACACGGCGAGGAACACCTCGCTCGTCAGATCCTCCGGCTCGGCAGCTCCGCGGGTGCGCAAGTAGCCCTGCACCCGAGGAGCCAGCTCGTCGAACACGACCCGGAGCGCCCAGGCCTCGCCCATCTGGGCGGCGGGCAGCACCTCGACCAGCCGCTGCTCGTTCACGACGTGAATCCGGCTGTCATTGTCCTGTCTTCGTCGGCACAGCGACAGGCGGACCGAAGCGTTCCGGTCCGCCTGTCGATCAAGCGGCTGCGCTAGTCGTCCGAGCTGTCCTCGTCGTCGTCTTCCTCGTCGTCCTCGACGTCGTCCGTCTCGTCCAGGTCATCACTGTCGTCGGTCTCGTCGTCGTCCGCGTCGTCCGGCTCGGCGGCCTCCTCGGCCTCCTCGGCGGCGTCCTCAGCGAGCTCGGCGGCGTCCTCAGCCTGCTCACGGGCATCCTCCTCGGCCTGCTCACGGAGCTCCTCGAGCGCCTCACGTCCCGCTTCGTCGGCTTCCTCCTGGGCCTCGGCGGCTTCCTCAGCCTGCTCGCGGGCCAGGTCCGCGGCGTCCCCCTCGGCCTCGGCGGCCTCCTCGGCCTGCTCGCGGGCGGCCTCCGCTGCCTGCTCCGCCAGCTCCGCTGCCTCTTCTGCAGCGTCCTGCGCCACCTCGTCCGGCTCGGCAAGGTCATCCGGCTCGGTGTCGTCGGTATCGTCGGTGGCCGAAGTGTCAGAGGACGCAGGGGCCGGGCTGGGCAGGTCCGTGGTCAGCGCGCTGGCCGCACCGGCGACGCCCAGCGAGGCGACGGCTACAGCGCCGGCGACGGCGCCTTTGGTGACCAGGCCGGCAGCGCCGAACTTGGCCAACGCGATGGCAAGAAAGCTCATGGGGAGGTGCCTTTCGTCGGTAGCCCGGACACCCTCTGAGGGCCGCTGGCTTTGCTGACTGCCGTTACCGGCAGGTCGCCCTTTTCGGCGGTGACATGGGGGTCATCGCCCGACCGGCCGGAAAAATTACGAAGACAGCGGGCACCCGGCCTGAGCGCCGGGGACCGCGTGCCCGTGGGCACTGCAGGTGGGTGGAGCTGAGGGGATTCGAACCCCTGACCCCCTCGATGCGAACGAGGTGCGCTACCAGACTGCGCCACAGCCCCGCGAGCGGCGAGGCTACCAGCCGAGCGCTCAGTCGTTGACCGCCCGCTGCTCGTCGGTGACGTCCTCGACCGACGGCTCCTGCGCCACAGCAGCCTCGTCCTCCGCTTTCGGCCTGGCCCGGCGCCGCGGCGCGGGAGGAGCGCTGAGGTAGATCGGCGGCGGGACGGGCACCGGGAGCCACGCGCCACCCTGTGCCCCGCGGGCGGCTGGCGGCTGCGCCCGCTTGGGCTTCTCCTCCGGCGGGGCGACCGCACCAGCAGCCGTGGCGGCCGAATCGACCCGGCGGGTACGGCCGCTGCGCGCGGTCCCTCCAGCACCCTCGGACCGGCCGGCATCCGATCGGACCGGGCGGGCACGGCCGGCCGGAAGGACGGCGGCAGCAGCAGGGGCGGCAGGGGCGGGAGGGGGGACGGCGGCGGCGGCCGGCTCGGCGGGCCTCGCGGAGCCGGCGAGCTCCCCGTCGGCGGCGAAGTCCGCGACGAGCTCTGCACCCTCGACCGGCAACGGCCGCGGCGTCGCGCCCAGGGCAAGACGGGTGGGCATCCGGTCGGGCACACCGGCGATCCGCATCGGGCGCCCGACGCGGCGGGCGACGGGGGCCGGTGCAACAGGTGTGGGCGACAGCAGCTCGCGGGCCCGGGCGGCGACCTCCGCCGCCTCGGCCGCGCGACGCTCGATCCGGAGCGAACTGCGGGCGGCGAGCGCCTCGCGATCGGCCCGCCGGGCCTGGATGCGCAGATGCCCGACGTAGCCGGCGAAGGCGAGGCCGGCGACCAGGTGCGGCCCGAACAGCCAGCGCGGACCGAGCAGCGCCGCCACGAGCGTGCCCATCGCGAGCGCCAGCAGGGCGAGCAGGATGCGACGACGGCGTACGGCAATCGACCGGAGGGCGGCCTGCTCGACGGCCTGCTCGTCCGCCAGCTCCTCGCCCTCGTCCAGCGCCAGCTCGTCGGCTTCGCGCCGGGACAGCACCCGCATCGCGTCGTGGAACTTGTCGACCGTGCCGAGCGAGCTCGCCTCGTGGGAACGCAGCGCCATCGGCACCAGGACGGCCAGCCAGGCAGCAACGATGACGAGGAGGATCAGGCCGCTACCCACGGCTCACGAAAGTAGTCAAGGGTGCACGGCGCGTCGCGGTGGCACGCCGTAACCGAACGCGGAGATTTTCCGGGCGGCGCCGTCACCGGTGGAGCAGCGTACGCAGGACGCCGCCCGGAGCGTCCTCGGTCAGCAGCGCGAACGCGAGGTGATCGCGCCAGGCCTCGTCGATGAACAGGTAGCGCCGGTGCCGACCCTCAGGGCGGAAACCGAGCTTCTCCAGGACCCGCAGCGAGGCAACGTTCTCCGGACGGACATTGGCCTCGACCCGGTGCAGCCCGACCGGGCCGTAGCAGTGGTCGAGGGCGAGGGCGAGGGCGCGGGTCATGACCCCCCGACCGGCGACCCGCTCGTCGACCCAGTAGCCGACATGAGCGCTGTCGAAGGCTCCCCGCGTGACACCGCCGACCGTGACGTGTCCCGAGAGCCGGCCGTCGACGGTGACGGCGAGCGACAGCACCCGCCCCGCCCGGGCCTCCTTGCGCTGCGTCCGCAGCATGACCGCGAAGACGGCCGCGCTGTTGCGGTCGCGCCACGAGGCCGGCGTCCCCGACGGTGAGCGCCCCTCCCAGGGCGCGAGCCAGGCCTGGTTGCGGATGCGCACCTCCGACCAGGCGGGGGCATCACGCGATCGGAACGGGCGGAGCGCGACCGACTCATGGGCCAGGCGCACCGGCCAACCCGGCGCGCTCACCGGTGGTCACCACCGCCCCGCAGCTGGGCGAGGGCGTGGGCGAGCACGGGCGCGAGCACGGCCACGCCGTCGCGCACCCCGCCCGTCGAGCCGGGCAGGTTCACGATCAGGCTCGGCCCGAGGGTGCCGGCGACCCCCCGGGACAGGATGGCGGTCGGCACGGCGTCCGCGCCCTGCCGGCGCAGCGCCTCGGCGAGGCCGGGAGCCTCCCGCTCGAGCAGCGGGCGGGTCGCCTCGGGCGTGAGGTCGCGCGGCGACAGCCCGGTCCCACCCGTCGTGACAACCAGGTCGTACGCCGCAGACGCCGCGTCCCGAAGCGCTCCCTGCACCGCGTCGATCTCGTCCGGCACGACCACCACCTCGCCGACCTCGAGCCCGAGGCCGGCCAGCAGGCTCGCCAACAGGGGCCCGGAGGTGTCCGGCCGCTCACCCCGCGCCGAGCGGTCCGACACGGTCACGACCTGCGCCCGCGCGCCCTCCGGCAGGCCGGGAAGGACAAAGCTCATCGGGTCCAGCTCATCGGGTCCAGGACCCGGTCTTACCGCCGGTCTTGCTCTCGACCCGGATGCCGCTGACGACCCCGCGCGGGTCGACCGCCTTGTACATGTCGACCAGGGCAAGGCAGGCGACCGAGACGGCGGTCAGCGCCTCCATCTCGACACCTGTGCGGTCGGCGGTCCGGGCGGTGGCGGTCACGGCGACGCCGTCGTCGTCCACGACCAGGTCGACCGTCACGCCGGACAGGGAGATCGGGTGGCAGAGGGGGATGAGGTCCGGCGTGCGCTTGGCGCCCATGATCCCGGCG
>JBBSKF010000090.1:0-15622 GCA_038256525.1 Mycobacteriales bacterium
CGCCAACCACACGACCGTACGCCTGGTCGCTGCCGTCATGGTCGTGCTCATGGGCGCGACGACGTTCTGGACGCAGCGCCAGATGATCGCCCGGTCCGGCACCACCGACCCGCAGCAGATCATGGTGCAGAAGCTGCTGCTGTACGTGCTGCCGCTGTCGTTCGCGGTCTCCGGCGTCTTCTTCCCGATCGGGGTGCTGCTCTACTGGTTGACGACCAACGTCTGGTCGATGGGTCAGCAGGCCTGGGTGATCAAGCGGATGCCGCCGCCCAACCTCGGGGACGCCAGCGCCGGCCCGAAGGGCGTCAACCTGAGCAAGGAGCCGCCGGGCGGGGGCAAGGGACCGAAGGGGAAGGGACCGGGAGGTGGCAAGCCCCATCCGGAAGGTCCGAACGGCAAGGGCCCGAACGGCAAGGGTCCGAGCGCCAAGGGTCAGAATGGCAAGAGCCCGAACGGCAAGGACCCGAACGGCAAGGACCCGGAGGGCGAGCCGGATCCGGCCGTGCGGGCGGTGCCTGCGGGGGTCGGCGGCCGGGCGCCGACCGGCTCCCCGAAGGCGACGTCGTCTCGGCCGGGCAACCGATCGTCGGCCGGCAGTCGCAAGAACAAGAACCGGCGCGGCGGTCGGCGCTAGCCTTCCGACCGACGCCGTTGCCGCACGCGCAGGCCACCACGGGCAGCGCGCCCGCCCCGATCCGGACGACCCGATGTGAAGGATTGCCGTGACGAAGCCAGAAGCCGCTGGGACCGATGCCTCGCCCACGCCCGAGGAGGCGGCCGCGGATGCGGGCTCGGCCACGCTGACCGGCCAGGACCTGCTCGTCCGGGAGGGCGACGTCGCGGGCGACTATCTCGAGCGGCTGCTCGACATCGCCGATGTCGACGGTGACATCGACATGGATGTCGAGGGCGAGCGCTCGGTCGTCGCGATCGTCGGTGACGGCTTGGATGCCCTCGTCGGCCAGCACGGTCAGGTCCTCGAGGCGGTGCAGGAGCTGACCCGCCTCGCTGTCGTGCGGGAGACCGGCGTCCGCAGCCGGCTCATGCTCGACATCGGCGGCTGGCGGGCGGCCCGCAAGCACGAGCTGACCGAGATCGGCTCGCGCGCCGCGACGCGCTGCGTCGAGTCCGGCGAGCCGGTCAAGCTGGCGCCGATGACGCCGTTCGAGCGCAAGGTCGTGCACGACGCGGTCGCTGCGGTGGACGGCGTGCGCAGCGAGTCCGAGGGCGTCGAGCCCGAGCGCCGTGTGGTGGTCGTCCCCACCCCCTCCTGATGGCCCACCTCGTGATCCACGCGGACTTTGAGGTGCTTTTCCCGGCCGGTTGCACCTCAAAGTCCCCGTGGATCAGCCTCGGGGGGCCGTGGGGGCCGTGGGGGCCGTGGGGGCCGCGGTGCTGACCGGCCTCTCGGCCGCTCCCGAGCAGGCGGCGGACGTCTTCGGTCCGGCCCTGCCCACTCTCGAGCGCTACGCCGAGCTGCTCGCCGGTGTCGGGGTCGAGCGTGGGCTGCTCGGACCCCGGGAGGCGCCGCGCCTGTGGGAACGGCACCTGCTGAACTGCGCCGGCCTGGCCGACCTGCTCGAGCCGGGACAGGTGGTGGCCGACCTGGGGTCCGGCGCCGGTCTGCCGGGGATCGTCCTGGCGGTGATGCGGCCCGACCTCACGCTGGTGCTGATCGAGCCGCTGCTGCGACGTGCCACCTTCCTCGAGCAGGCTGTTCGCGAGCTCGGCCTGCGCACCGCAGTCGTCCGCCGGGCCCGTGCCGAGGAGCTGGCCGGTCACCTGGTCGTCGACGTCGTCACCGCCCGCGCGGTCGCTCCGCTGGACCGGCTCGCCGGCTGGGCGCTGCCACTCCTCGCGCCCGGCGGCCGGCTGCTGGCGCTCAAAGGGGAGCGCGCCGAAAGCGAGCTGGCCGGCGCCGGGGCAGCGCTGCAGGCGGCTGATGCTGATCGCAGCGGGGTGGTCACCGTCGGGACCGGGCTGAGCGAGGCGCGGGTCGTCGTGGTCCACCGGCGCGAACGGGCCCGCCGATGAACAACATCGGGTGGCCCGGACGCGGTCGGCGCGGCGCGCATGCGGGTGTGCCCGCCGCGAGCCGGCCGGCGACCGGGGCCCCGCTCCCACCACTGCCCGTGCTCCCGCCCCCGGAGCTGCGCGCCGGAACCGACCTGCCGGTCGTGCTTCCCGAGCCGGCGCGGCCGGTCCCGGTCACTGCCCAGGAGCCGGCCGTCGAGCGGATCCGGGCCGTGCTCCGCGAGCAGGATCCTGCCCCCCGTACCAGCTCCGACGACGACCTGCCGATCGGTGCGCAGGCGGCTGCCGCCGTACGCGCCCTCAATCCCGGTGGCCGTCATGACTTCCCGCCGCCGGCCCGCCGCCGCATCATCACCGTGGCCAACCAGAAGGGCGGCGTCGGCAAGACGACGAGCACGGTCAACCTCGCGGCCGCGCTCGCCATGCACGGAGCCAAGGTCCTGGTGGTCGACCTCGACCCGCAGGGCAACTGCTCGACCGGCCTCGGCGTGCCGCACCACGTCGGGACGGCCAACATCTACGACGTGCTCATCGACGGGGCCGCGGTCACCGAGGTCGTGCAGCCGGCCCACGGCGTGCCGAACCTGTGGTGCGTGCCGGCGACCATCGACCTGGCCGGAGCCGAGATCGAGCTGGTCAGCGTCGTCGCCCGGGAGAGCCGGCTGCAGCGGGCCATCGAGGCCCACTGCGCCGGCCCGGGAGCCGATCTCGACTACGTGCTGGTCGACTGCCCGCCCTCGCTCGGCCTGCTCACGGTCAACGCGATGGTCGCGACGCAGGAGCTGCTGATCCCGATCCAGTGCGAGTACTACGCGCTCGAAGGACTCGGCCAGCTGCTCAGGAACGTCGAGCTGGTGCGGGCCCACCTCAACCCCGCGCTGCACGTCTCGACGATCCTGCTGACCATGTACGACTCCCGGACCCGACTCGCCGACCAGGTCGCGCAGGAGGTGCGCAGCCACTTCGGGGAGACCGTCCTGACCACCTCGATCCCGCGCAGCGTGCGGGTGTCCGAGGCGCCGGGGTACGGCCAGTCCGTCGTGACCTACGACCCCGGCTCACGCGGCGCGCTGGCCTACGTCGAGGCGGCCCGGGAGATCGCCGAGCGCGGCGCCGCGGTGACGTCGTGACCGGACCACGTCGTACGGGCGGGCTCGGCCGCGGACTGGGCGCTCTCATCCCCGGTGGGCCGTCGGTGTCGCGGGCGACGGACCGCGCGCCGGAGCCGGCGGTGGCGGTGGCGGGCGCGCGCTTTGCCGAGCTGCCACTGGACGCGATCACCCCGAACCCCTTGCAGCCGCGTACCTCCTTCGACTCCGAGGCGCTGGCCGAGCTGGTCACGTCGATCCGCGAGGTCGGGCTGCTGCAGCCGGTTGTCGTTCGGGAGATCACGCCGGCGTCGGACGGGGCCGCTCGCTACGAGCTCGTCATGGGCGAGCGACGCTGGCGCGCATCGAAAGAGGCTGGCACCGGGACGATCCCGGCGATCGTCCGCGAGACCGACGACGACGCGATGCTGCGTGACGCGTTGCTGGAGAACCTGCACCGCGAGCAGCTGAACCCGCTCGAGGAGGCCGCGGCGTATCAGCAGCTGCTGCACGAGTTCGGTGCCACACACGAGGAGCTGGCACGTCGGATCGGTCGCTCGCGCCCGCAGATCTCCAACACCATCCGGCTGCTGCAGCTGCCACCGGCGGTGCAGCGGAGGGTGGCCGCGGGGGTGCTGTCGGCCGGGCACGCCCGCGCGATCCTGGGGCTCTCGACGCCGTCGGCACAGGAGGAGATGGCGGCGCGGGTCGTCGCCGAGGGGATGACCGTGCGCGGCGTGGAGGAGGCCGTGCAGCTGGCTCTGCGGGCGCCGGAGGTTGACGGGACGCCGCGCCGACCGGCTGCGAGGCGGCCCGTCCCGGCCAGGCTGGGCGAGGTCGCCGACCGGTTGTCCGACCGGCTCGAGACCCGCGTGAAGGTCGACCTGGGCAAGTCCCGCGGAAAGGTGACGATCGAGTTCGCCTCGCTGGACGACCTCGAGCGGATCGTCGCGGTGATTGATGGTGGCGCGCAATAGCGGGAGGGACTACTCCTCGCCCGAGTAGCGCTCCCAGGCGGACTGTTTGGACATCCCCAGCGCTGTCCCGATACGTATCCAGGTCACTCCGCGGTCGCGCAGTGCCCTGACCGCGGCGGCTGCCTCACGGTCGACCTGCTGGCGGGATCGGTGCAACGCGACCATGCGCTGAATCGCTAGCTCGACGGGGGCGTCGGGCAGGTCCACTGGGCGGGTCGGAACAGCCGACTCCTGCTCGATGATCTCCTTGCAGAGGTCGATGCACTGGTCGCAGATGAACAGGCCCACCCCCGCCCCGGCGACGAGTTTGGCGACTTCCTCCTGGGCCTTGCCGCAGAACGAGCACGTGCGGGACTCGACATCCTGGCTGATGCTGCGGCCCATGCGCCACCCCCCGGATCTGGTGCCACGTCCCGTCGCGGTCAGGTTATACCTGACACGAGGAACTGACCAGGTTCCAGCTGATGGCCAGTCAAGGAGGCCGGAGCCGGCGACTGCCTCGAGGTTGCAGATGTTGACAGGGCGTTCACCGGCCGCACGCCACTGGACGGGTTCAGCAACCCGATCCGCGCCGCGATCGGCCCCCGTGCCTACGGCCTGAACAATCGCGAGCGCACCAACCGGCTGCTGATGCTCATGCAACTACACGCCAACCGACAAGACGACGACAGCGACTACGTCAAAACTCATCTGCGCATCCCGGGAGGCCAATCACGGCCGCCCGAACATTGCCCGCCGTGGAGTCACCGACGTCGGTCGGATCGCGTCACTGCGATGGTCACCGCGAACCAACGCATCTCCGGGTGCATTCTCACCCTCAGAATGCACCCGTAAATGCGTTTGGGGAGGCTGCCCCCAACGGATGTTCGCGTCGGGGCGGGTGCGGTCGGGGCTACCAGGCCGGCACGCGACCGTGCGGCTGGTGCTAGGACCGGGCCGGCTGCGCCGCGACGACGTCCTCGCGGGGGGTGGTGGGCGCGTCGCCGTCGGTGCGCAGCGCGTCGACGCGCACCAGGGCGATGCCGGCCACCACGAGCACGGCCCCGGCGAGCTGCTGGGCGCCCAGCGACTGGCCCAGCAGCACCCAGGCGAAGGCCACCGCGAACAGCACCTCGGTGAGCCCGACGAACGACGCCACCTTCGCGCCGAGCAGCCGCGCGCCGAAGATGCCGGCGACGTAGGCGATCGCCGCCGCGACCACCGCCAGCCCAAGCACGGGCACGAGCCAGCTCACCTCGGTGTCGAGCAGGACGACGTCGGTGCGGGGGGCGGCCAACGGCAGCACCCCCACCAGGCCGGCGACGGCCAGGGCAGCACCACCGATCACCAGGCCGGCCCAGGCGACCACCAGGGGCGGCAGGACATCGTCGGTCTCGGCCGACAGCACGAAGTAGGTGGCCAGGCCGACGGCGGCGCCCAAGCCCCAGAGCACCCCGACCGGGTCCAGCCGGGTGTTGCCGATGAGCTCGAGCACCAGCCCGAGGCCGGTGACCGCGACGGCTGCCCCGGCCACTGTGAGCCGTCCCGGCCGCTGATCCCGGCGCAGCCAGAGGTAGCCCACGACCAGCAGCGCGCCGGAGTACTCCAGCAGCAGGGCCACCGCGACGGACAGGTGCTCGACGGCCATGAAGAAGCAGAGCTGGGCGCCGGCGACCGCGGCGATCCCGTAGGCGGTGAGGGTGCGGCTGCTGCGGCGCAGCAGGGCGCCGTTGCCGCGCAGCTGCAGCAGCGCCGGGAGGGTCAGCAGCAGGGCCGCAGTGAGCACCCGGGCGGTGACCGCCGAGCCGGGCGTCCAGCCGGCCTCGATGAGGCTGGCGGCGAACGAGCCCGACGTGCCGAAGGTCGCCGCCGACAGCAGTGCCAGGGCCAGCCCGGCCCCACCGGCCGTGCGCTTGTCCACGTGGTTCTCCTCGTAAGTGCTGTGAAGCGGTACGGTGCTTACGCGGGCCAGGCTAGGTGATCTGCTGAAAGGGGTCAAGATGCTTTTTGCCCATGACACCGAGGTGGCGCTGGCCAGCGTGGCCGCGCTGGTGAACACCGTGCAGCGCGACCGCGACGAGCTGTCCGACGTGGCGGCGCTGGACGCCTTCGTCGAGCAGCAGGGGTGGACCGGCTCGCGCCGCGGCGACCTCGAGGAGCTCCAGGAGGTGCGGGCGCTCCGTCCGCGGCTGCGCGAGCTCTGGGAGCTGGACGAGGCGGGCGTCGTCGCGCGGGTCAACGCGATGCTGCGCGAGGGCGGTGCGTCGCCGCAGCTGGTCACGCACGATGACTGGGGCTACCACCTGCACGCCACGACCCCGCAGGCCCCGCTCGCCGACCGGATGGAGGTGGAGGCGGCCATGGCCTTCGTCGACGTCGTGCGCCAGCAGGAGCTCGACCGGCTCAGCGTCTGCGGCGCCGACGACTGCGACGACGTCCTGGTGGACCTGTCGAAGAACCGGTCGCGGCGCTACTGCAGCACGTCGTGCGCAAACCGCGTGAACGTGGCGGCCTTCCGCGCCCGGCGGTCCGACGCCGGCTGACTCAGCGCGCCTGCCCCCGCTGCCGGACGCCGGCTAGCAGCCGACGCATCCCGACGACGTGCCTATGCAGTGACCTGGGTCATGACTCAATCACGTGGCGGGGGCGACCTCGTTTGACAAAAACTCTTGTATGCCCGGCCAGAGCCCGGCGCCCTCCCGCGTCGTCAGCCGCCGGGCACGCCGACCTCGTCCGTGTGCTCGCGCCCGTCCTCCTCGGCCACGTCTTGTGTTTGCTGCAGTTCTCCGACCACTGGCAGGCGCCGCAGCGGCCCGATCCATGAGCAAGACGTGCACTTGGCCCGGCTCCCAACACCACCATCGTCGGTCGGCTCGGTCGTGACCACCCATTGGTGCTTCATGCCGGCAGCCTGTCACCCCGCTGAGACCCAGGGGTAGGGACAATGACCGCGCGCGCCAAACGGCGGATAGCGCCGTCCTCCGCTCAAGGCGCTACCGGCGCTCCTATTCGCCGCTGTCCGCGACCCCGAGCTCAAGCCGGGCCTCCTGCAGCGATTGTGACCGACGGCCGAGCGCTGCCAGGTACTGGACGAGCAACTCTCGGTCCAGTCGGTCCCGCTTCCGTCGGGCGCCGTACCGTGAGACGTCCTCGAAGGGCAACGGCTGCCCGGACTCATCCCACGCCCACCGCCCGTCGGTCGCGGTAGCGCCGACAGTGCGGATGGACATGAGTGGGGGCTCACCCGTAGGCCCGGACAGCCAGAGCTGCGTCGCGGCATGCCCCGGCCCATGAACCGGCGCATGTGAGCGCGCTCGCTGAATCTCCCCAGACCTGCTCACTGAAATTCCCCACCCGGGGCATCGGGGTCGGCGTGTCCGCCGGCTCATGACAAGGGGCCCCTTCGAGGCTCGCGCTGTCTATGGCAGCGAACTCGAAGGGACCCGATCTGATGCTGGCACGGGAGGAAGATGTGGAAGCGCACGCGCTTCGTGAGCGGGGTTGGACGGTGTCGGCGATCGCCCGGCATCTAGGCAGGGACCGCAAGACGATCCGGGCGTATCTGTCGGGCGAGCGGGCGCCGGGGGTGCGGGCCGCGGCCGGACCGGACCGGTTCGATGCCTACGCCCGGTACTGCACCGAACGGCTCGGTGAGGATCCGCATCGGTGGGCGACGGCGTTGCTGGACGAGGTCACCGCGTTGGGTTATGACGGCGGCTACTCCTCTTTCACCCGGGCGCTGCGGGCTGGTGGGTTGCGGCCGGCGTGCGAGCCGTGCCGACCGGCCAAGGGCCGCCCGGTCGCGATCATCGACCACCAGGGGAAAGCGAAGCTAATCCTCGTGCTCGAAGCAACACGGAAGAGCCCACAGCGCAGAACCCAGCGCCCGACTAGAGGACGGCCTCAGCGACCATAGAGAGACGACGTCAACGGGCAGCCGCCCCCGGATTCTCAGCCCGGAACGGGCCCGCCCGCAAGGGCGAGGAGGGACTAGAGAGCAGAACGGCCCATAGCCTCCCCCGGCCTCCCGCGCGGCCGCCGAGTTCCGTTGGCGCTGTCGAAGGGCGTCGTCAGTCTGTGCTGAGTCCCCAGCGGACGACCCCCGCCGGGGGGGTGGCGGGGGTCGTCTCGCTCGGCCCGGCTCCGGGGGGGTGGAGCCGAGCCCGTCCGAGTCCGGGGTCGCGTTAGCGACCCCGTCAGGTGTTGATGTGCCCAGGGCCCGAATGTGCAGTTCCTTGTCGGCAGGGCGGGTGCCCCGCGCGTCCCTACTATCAACGTTCAAGCTGGTTGAAGGTCAAGCCGGAGCCGCCTGACACTGCGCCGGCGCAGGTGGGCTCGCGTCTCGGACCGGGACCCACCGGGGCACGCCGCGCACGCGGTCGCGGCCTGCCTGGGCGGGCATGGCCTGTGGCTGCTCGTACGGATCACGGACCGGCGATGATCAGGGGGACGCAGGCAACCAGACCGCCGAGCGGCTGCGCGAGGCCGCTGAGGCGGGCGTCCCGGCCAACAGCCTGTGGCCAGACATCAAGAGCGCCGCCGCTCAGGTCTGGAAGGCCACCGTCAAGGTCGCCACCGTCGTGGCGATTGTCGTCGCCGTGATCGCCTTGTTCGTCGGCGGCCTAGCGCACCGCCAGCCGCTTCTCAGGACCAGCCGCTAGGCTCCGGCGGTGGCGGCGATCAGTTTAGCGGGGGTGTCGAAGACTTTCGCCGACGGCACCCTCGCCGTGGCGGACCTCGATCTGGACATCGCCGATGGGGAACTGCTGGCGGTGCTCGGGCCCTCCGGTTGCGGCAAGTCGACGGCGTTGCGCATCGTCGCTGGCCTGGAGGCGCCCAGCGAGGGTGAGGTGACCATCGCCGGACAGGTAGTCACCGACACGTCACCAGGTGCCCGGGACCTGTCGATCGTCTTCCAGGATTATGCGCTGTACCCGCACATGTCCGTGTTCGACAATATGGCGTTCCCGCTGAAAGCCAAGCGGATGAAGCGGCGGGAGATCGACAGCCGGGTACGTGAGGTCGCCGGGCTCCTCGGCATCGAACCATTGCTGCACCGCCGCCCGCGGGCGTTGTCGGGCGGTGAGCGTCAGCGGGTGGCGATGGGACGCGCCATCGTGCGCAAGCCATCGGCCTTTTTGATGGACGAACCGCTGTCCAACCTCGATGCCAAGCTCCGCGTCCAGCTGCGTAGCGAGATCCGGCGCCTGCACCGGGAGCTGGGCGCGACCTTTCTCTATGTGACCCACGACCAGACCGAGGCGCTGACCATCGGTGATCGCGTGGCGGTGATGCGTCGCGGACGTCTGCAGCAAATCGACGACCCACAGCACCTGTACGACTTCCCGGCGAACGTGTTCGTGGCCGGCTTCATCGGGACGCCTCCGATGAACCTGCTGCTAGCCACCGTCGAGCGCGACGATGCCCGTCGGGTGGCTCGGGTCGGATCGTGGTTGTTCCCGCTCCCCGATGGCGTCGACGCAGATAAGGTGGTTGTCGGCATCCGTCCAGAGCACCTGGGTGTACCCGGCTTCATCACCGGATACCAGGGCTCCGTGAGCGCAGACGTGACCGTGGCGGAGACCGAGACCCTCGGGTCGGTGTCGCTCCTGCTTTTCCCGGTCGACGCTCCGCCTGTGGTCCTGCGCGACGACGGGTCGTCGTCATCGTTCGTCTTCGGAACACCTCCAGCGCTTGTCATCGCTGCTGCTGATGCCCGCGTCCGTGCCCTTCAAGGCTCGAGCGTGACTATCGCGGTGGATGTTTCGCGGGCCCGCTTCTTCGACGCCACGACGGGGAGGGCGGTGGAGGATCAGCGCCGTCCGGTGAGCACGACGCCCTGAGTGAAGGCCTTTTGGGCGAGGAAGAAGATGATGATGCAGGGCAGCAACGCCAGCAGTGAGGCCGCCATGAAATGCGCCCACTGCGTGTTGTAGATGTCTTTGTAGAAGTTCAGGCCGAGGGGCAGCGTGTACAGGCTCTGGTTGGTCAGGTAGATGAGCGGTCCGAGGAAGTCGTTCCAGACGTCGACGAACGTGAGGGCGGCGACCACAGAGATTGCTGGCCATGACTGCGGGATGATCACCCGGCAGAGGATGGACAGGAAGCTGTGCCCTTCTACTCTCGCCAGTTCGTCCTGCTCGCGCGGGATGGTGAGGAAGTACTGACGCAGGAGGAAGATGTTGAAGGCTCCGCCCCCGAGCCAGGCAGGGACGATCAGCGGTGAGAAGGTGCCGACCCACCCGAGTTCCTTGAACAGCAGGAACGAGGGCACCAGCGTCACTTCGGAGGGCAGCATGATGGTGGCGATGACGAGGAAGAACAACGAGCGGAGTCCTGGCGCCCGCATCCTGGCAAAGGCGTAGGCGACCGCTGTGGATGTCAGTACCGTGCCGATGACCACAGGTACGGTCACGATCGCTGAGTTGAGGGCGTAGCGCCAGAACGGGATGAGCGTGACGGCCTCGCTGTAGTTCTGGGGGCGGAACGTCGACGGCACCCACTCGATCGGCGACCGGAAGACCTCCGACTCGGGTTTGAAGGAGGTCGACAGCATCCAGGCGAGCGGCAGCAGCACCGCCACTGCCCCGGCGACGATGACCAGGGCAGACAGCCGGCGCGCCCAGCGACCGGTGGGGCGCGGTCCGAGGACCACTGTCGCGGTGGTCATGCGGTCTTGTCCCCGGGGCCGCCTGCCTCGTAGTACACCCAACGCCGACCTGACCGGAAGACCAGTGCGGTGAGAGCGAGGAGCAGCCCGAACAGGATCCAGGCCAACGCCGAGGCGTAGCCGATCTCGAAGTACCGGAAGGCGTTGCGGTAGAGGTAGAGGGTGAAGAAGAGGCTGGCGTTGGCCGGCCCGCCCTCGGAGATGACGAAGGCTTGGGTGAACGACTGGAAGTTGCCGATCAGACCGAGGATGAGGTTGAGGAAGATGGCCGGCGTGACCAGGGGAACGGTGATCCGGAAGAACCGGCGCAGCGACCCGATTCCGTCGACGGCGGCGGCCTCGTAGAGGTTCGTGGGGATGCGCTGCAGGATGGCGAGATAGATGAAGGCGCTTCGCCCGACGCCCCACAGGCTCATCAGCACGAAGGCCGGGATGACCCAGGTCGTCGAGTAGACCCAGTCCAGCTCCGGAAGACCCACGAGGGCGAGCAGCTCGTTGGCGAGTCCGCCGCTCGGTTGGAAGATCCACAGCCACAGCAGTGAGACGGCCACACCGGAGACAGCAGCCGGAAGGTAGTAGATCGTCCGTACGATGCCGATCGCCCGGTAGCCGGCGTTCAACAGCAGTGCCAACGCCAAACCCAACACAAGATCGAGCGCTACCGCCAGCGTCGCGTAGTACGTCGTCACTTTCAGCGACTTGATGACCAGGGGATCGTCGAACAGCGCTCGCTGGTAGTTGTCGAGGCCGACGAAAGAGGTGCCCTCGGTCGACACCAGGTTGTTGTCGGTGAAGGAGAGCACCAACGAGGCGACCATCGGCCCCACCGTCAGACCGACGAAGCCGATCAGCCACGGACTGATGAAGCCGTAGGCGCTGATCGTTTCCCGCCGGGATGCCTTGTTGCGTCGGCGGGTCGGGGCCGGCAGCGCCGTTGTGGCCGCTGGGAGGGCAATGGTCAAGAAGGTAGCTCGTTCTCCTCGAACCAGCGGTCCACTAGCTTCTGTGCTGCCTGCTGGTACTTGGGCAGCTGCTCGGCAGCGGTCGCCTCGCCCAAGGCGATCGGGTCGAGAAACTCCCCTCCGATGTCACCTACCTCGGTGAAGGCCGGGAACCAGCCCTCCTGGTTGACCGAGAAGGGAAGAGCGTCGAGGAACAACTGGAGGTCGATGTCGGGGAAGTCGCTCTCGAGCTGGTCGACGAACCTGTCCTGCTCATCCTTCAGAGGTGACATGGCGCCGTAACCGTCAGTGGCGAGCTTCCCGGCATTCGAGGGATCGAGAAGCAGGAAGCGCAACGCCTCAAAAGCCTTCTCCGGCTGCTTGCTCGCAGCCACCACGGCGCCGACGTCGAGATTCAGGGTGGACACCAGCTTCTTCGGCCCCTTCGGCCAGACCGCGACATCCCAGGCGAAGTCGTTGTCGATCCCGTAGGACTGCAGGTCACAGCCGCACATATCGATGATCGCGATCTTGCCTGACTTCCAGGCGGCCAGCTGCGGATCATCGGCGCCGGAGGCGACACCGGCGGCAAGCTGATCGTTCACCAGCACGTGATGCCGGTTGGTCAGGTCGGCGCCGAACTGCGTGCCGGCGATGTTCTCGGGCGAGTCGAGCAGCAACCGGCGCGTCTTCGGGTCGTACTTCTGCGCGCCGTAACCCAGCGCCATGAGGCCGGTGTCCCAGTGACCCAGGCCGTACTGCACGATGTCGTCAGGTGTGAAGGCTGGGTCCGCCGCGTTGCGACCCTTCCCGTCTAGTGTCAGCTTCTTGGTCATCTCGAGAAGCGCGTCGTAGTCCCAGCCGGGCGCGTTCCACTTGTGCGGCGGCTCCTCAACGCCCGCCGCCGCGAACAGGTCCTTGTTGTAGGCGATCGTGTGGGTGAACACCGCCGCTGGAAGCCCGACCACCACATCGGACTTCGCCCCGAAGTAGTTCGGCACTTTCGCCGACGCGATCGCCGCGTCGCTGAAGATGTCCAAGTCCACCTTCGCGGTCTTCAGCATCGGCGACAGGTCGAGCCACACCTTCTCATCCAGATACAACGAGATGCCGAAGACACCGGTCGGCAGAATGATGTCCGGTGGTGTCCCCGCGGCGATCAGCACCCCGAGCTGGCGCTGCGCCTCGTCGCCGTCAGGGATTCGGCGGAACGAGATCTCCGACCCGCCCCCGGAGGCGAACGCCTTGGCCAGCTCCTCCTGAGTAGGGATCTGGTCGGGCGCGTTGCCGGTGCCGAAGCCGACCAGCACGTCCAGCTTGCCCTTCGCGGCGGGGTCATTCGGCTCGCCGCCGCCGCCGCACGCCGCCAGCAGAGCTGACCCGAACGCCGCGGCCGGTGCTGCGTAAGCGAGCCGCACAAGCAGCTCGCGCCGGGTGACACCAGCCACATACGCCCCCTGCTCAGTTGACGCTCACCCAGTGATCGCCGAAGAGCCGAAGTCGAGCACCTGCCCGCAGGAGGGTCAATAGTGGTCGGGGACATCTAGGGTCAGGTCGGCCGCCTACCCCTTCAGGTACGAAACCCGGTCAGTGCAGACAACACCTACCAGTCGTCGCTTTCGTCGTCTATCGTCCCCATACCCGTGGGGTATACGTCGATTGTGACACCCGGGTGCCTTGTCCACTCTCTGACGGCTGGAGTGCCTTCGCCATGCAACGAATCCCTACCGTGTGTGCGGTCGGCGCGCTCACGGCAATGATGTTGCTACCCGGCGCGGCAGCCGCGCAAGAATCGAAGCAATCGAGGCCCGTTGTCGAGCCTGCTAGGCAAGTGACGACTGATCCTGCGCCGGACCGTCTGTATGTCAGTCCGGACATCGCGGTGGATCCGAGTAGCCCTGAGACAGTGGTCATCGGGGTTGGTGACGCCCGCAACGGGGGTTGCCGGCTCTACGTGTCCTACGACGCCGGTCTCACCTTCGGTCCTACCTCCGAGACGTTCATGCCGTCCGACCTGCCCTACTGCGTACAACTCAACGGTGGGCCGGTGATGGAGTTGGCCTTCGCGCCGGACGGTGAGCTCTACGTAGCCACCGCTGGTTCTTCCCTGGAGAGGGACCATCCCAGAGGCCCCGTCGATGCCCTCACCATTCGTACCGAGAACCTTGGTCGAACGTCGGAGTCATTCATCGTCGAGAAGGCGGAGGACATTCCGTATACGACCAAGGAGGGTGAGGCGAAGGTCGGGACGAGTTCGCTCGCTCTGAGCTCCGTGGCGGTGGACTCCGAGGATCCTGAGCGGATCTATCGCAGTTTCCGCTACCGGACCAGGGGCCCCAGCGGTGTCGCTGACCGTCCTCGGCTTGCAGTGTCGAACGACGGTGGCCGGACTTGGGAGAAGTCGATCGATCCGCTCGACACCTTCGACGGCGAAGTCTTCGGAGGTGACGTACCCATGCTCGTGGCCGGCCGCGACGGGGCTGTTTACGGCTTCACCCGAGAACGGATCAAGCGCGCCCCCGAGGGCGAGCCGCCGAACCTGCAGAAGCAGCGGATCTTCATGAGCAAGTCCACCGACGGCGGCAAGTCATGGGTCACCACCGTGGCATTCGATCAGGCAGAAGATCTCTACGATCCTGGGGTCGCCATCGACCCGACCAACGGCAACATCTATGTCGTCTTCGAAAGTGCTGAAAAGAAGGACGGGCTGGAGTACGTCTTCTTCATGTCATCTGCCGACGAAGGCGCGACGTGGAGCGAGCCGATCCGAGTCACCGATGACAAGGGGCTGCGGCACAACCAGTCTTTCCCCGGGATCAGCGTGGCTCCGAACGGGCGCATCGACCTCGCTTGGCACGACTTCCGCAACGACCCGTTCTTCACCCCGGAGGGCGACGTTGACCAGCGTTACTCCGACGTTTACGGCGCGACCTCGACCGACGGCGGGAAGACCTTCTCTGATAACTTCCGGATCAGCGATCGCTCGATCGACCGCAAGATCGGGTCGTCCTTTGACAATGAGGATCTGCGCGCTCCCATCGGTGTCGCTTCCACCGATGACGCAGCAATGATCACGTGGCCCGACTCGAGAGCGGGCGCCCCCCCGGAATTCGATGTGGAGGACGCCTACTTCACGCGTGTGCGGTTCAACGCCGGCGTCGAACAATCGGCTTTTGACGTCAGCTCCGCGTTGCTGGGGGTTGCGGCCACTCTTGCCGTCACCGGACTCGTCTTCGTGGTCATCACTCGACTGAGGCCAAAAGGTGATCGCGCCGCGGGACCGACCAGGAGCGCACCGGCTGCGGCATCGTGACCGGCCCAACGGGCTGGTCCACTCAGGTCAGGGCGAGACCGGCGCGTATCGCGACGTAGACCGCCACGAGAACGAGCAGGGCGGCGAAGGCACGGGTCAAGGTGGTGGCGTTGACCCGATCGGCGACCCTATTGCCGAGCAGTGACCTGATGATGGCCGTGAGGGTGAACGGCACGATGATGTCCCAGGCGACGTCGTCCTGACCGGCGCGGGCGGCCAGCGCGACGGCGGAGTTCAGTGCGATGATCATCAGGGACGTGCCGACCGCCACGGGCATCGGCCAGTTGAGCGCGATCACCAGTAGCCGAGATGCGCAGACGGACCGATCGCGGGTGCTCACAACGCGAACCCGACTAGCAGACTCGCCAAACATCGCCATTGAAAAGCCGTCCGGAGTAGCGCACCTAACGCCGGCGCTACATCTGTGAATAACGGGTTCCCGCGGGAACGCGGAGCGCCGATTATCCGGTGTCGTTGAGGGGTGGCAGCGTCGTGCCGGCCGGGATGGTCGGTGGGATGGTTCTTTTCGGGCGCCGGTCGTAGACCCCGCCGCTCGGTGAGGTCCACCTGGTGGTGCCGTCGGGGAGCAGGTTGGTGTGCCAGCCGGTGTGCTTGGCGCG
>JBBSKF010000091.1:0-15414 GCA_038256525.1 Mycobacteriales bacterium
AGGAGCATCCGTGAGCGGCGACCCGTCCGAGCTCTTTGAGCTCGAGTCCGACCTGCCCGAGCTCGGGAGCCCGGTGCTGATCCAGGCTCTCGACGGATTCGTGGATGCCGGTTCAGCCAAGCGCCTCGTCCGTGAGCACCTGCTGTCCACACACGAGTCCCGGGTGGTGGCGACCTTCGACGTCGACAGGCTGCTGGACTACCGGGCCCGCCGACCGCCGATGACCTTCGACATCGACCACTGGTCGGGCTACGCAGACCCGCAGCTGGCCGTGCACCTGCTGCACGACGACGACGGGACGGCCTTCCTCGTCCTTGCCGGACCGGAGCCCGACGTGCAGTGGGAGCTGTTCATCGCCGCGGTGCGGATGCTCGTCGAACAGCTCGGCGTCCGGCTGACGGTCGGGCTCAACGCCATCCCGATGGCGGTGCCACACACCCGACCGGTCGGCATCATCTCGCACGCGAGCCGTCGGGAGCTCGTCGCCGGGAACGAACGCTGGGTCGGCACGGTGCAGGTGCCCTCGAGCGCAGGGCATCTGCTGGAGTACCGCCTCGGGCAGGCCGGCAACGACGCCGCGGGATTCGCGGTCGCGGTCCCCCACTACCTGTCGGACACGGGTTACCCGGCCGCGTCGGTGGCGCTGCTCCAGAGCGTGACGACGCTGACCGGCCTGTCCCTGTCGACCGATGCGCTCGAGAAGTCGGCCGAGCAGGTGCGGGCCGAGATCGACAAGCAGGTGGACGCGTCGGAGGAGGTCGCCACCGTCGTCCAGGCGCTGGAGGGGCAGTACGACGCCTACCTGGCCGGAGCTCAGCGCAGCCTGCTCGCCGAGATGGGCGGGGCGCTGCCGACGGCGGACGAGCTCGGCGCGGAGCTGGAGACCTTCCTCGCGCAGCAGGCCGACGACGGATCCTGAGGGATCCGACCGCTCGGCGGGTCGCGGCAGCGGGCAGCGGCCTACCCGTCCGACTGCTCTCGCTCGGCCTCTGACACGGTCAGGATCTTGACGCTGCCGAATCCACCGAGCGAGCGCACGTCGATCACCGGGCCGTTACCGCGGCAGGCGTTCTCGCACTCGACGCTGCCGAACACGACGAGCCCGCCCTTGTCGACGCGGGTGCCGTCGGGCACGACGACCTCGACGCTGCCGAACAGCACGCTGACCTGAATGGGCGCTTGGCTGGCGCCAGCACCGTGCTCATCGCTACCGAACACGGCACGCGCATCCGTGCCGGACGCGATCACCCCGCCGACACCGAGGAGCAACGTCAACGCCACGGCCGAGCTGCCGATCTTGCCGGCGAGCCGACCAGCCCGATCGCGCCGCGCGAAGGTGGGCTGGCCGCCCACCGCCGGCGACGTGGACGTCCCTCGGGAAAGCCCGATCGAGCTGCTGTCACCCGGCCTCGGCGCACCCTTGCCGTGGGCCACCTTGACCGATCCCATCACGGCGACGGCATCCAGGTGCACCACCGAGCCGCCCCCGCCGTCGATCTCGACCTTGCGCTCCCCCATCACCGAGGCGCCCGACAGGTGCACCGTCGTTCCGGGCGGAACCAGCACCTCGATCTCGCCCATCAACGTCCGGGCCCGGACATGCACCTCGTCCGGCAGGTCGTCCCGGTGCAGGTCCAGCACCGCCTTGCCCATCACCGACCAGCCGATGACGTCCTGCCCCAGCAGCACCGGTGCGGCCAACCGGTCCTCGGACATGACCGCCACGATCCGCCGGGCGGGGGGCCTCGGGCCGCCCGGGACGGCGGGCGGGACGGGTCGTGCCGTCGACGGCAGGTCCACGACCAGCCGGTCCAGCTCGGTCCTCGTCCGCGCGCGCCAGAGCATCTCGGCCCGCTCGTCGTACTCTGCAAGCGTCAGCACGCCGTCCCCCACGGCGGCCAGGAGCTGGTCGTCGACAGCGCGGCGCTCACGGTCACCCACGCGCCGCTCGGGGGTCAGCTCACTCATGGGGCCATCCTCGCCCACCGACAGGGCAGGCTGGCAAGCATGACCGTCCCGCTCGAGGGCTTCCACGCCGTGAAGCACGCGCTGCGGTTCGCGCCGGAGCTGGTGACGGGTGTGCTGGTGCGGAGCCTCGACGCCGCCCGCGCCCTCGCCGACCAGCTTGCCCCGGACGTCACCGAGCTCCTGCTGGCCACCGCGACCGTCGCGCAGGTCGCGCACCACACCGGCGTAGAGGCGACCGGGCGAATCCCCCCGCCGGATGGCGCCGTGCTCATGTCGCGCCAGGACCCCCTGGTGCTGCTGGACCGGCCGCGCTCCCCCGGCAACGCCGGGGCGGCCATCCGCGTCGCCGCCGCGGCAGGTGCCTCAGGCGTCGCGGTGACCGGCCCGCTGGACCCATGGCATCCCACCGTCGTCCGTGGCAGCGCGGGACTGCACTACGCCCTGCCGGTGCTCTCGGTCGTGGCAGCCGAGGTGAGCGGCCCGATCGTCGTGCTCGACGCGGCCGGCGACCCCGAGGCGCTGCTGCCGCCGCACGCAGTGCTCGTGGTCGGCAGCGAGCGCAGCGGGGTCAGCCCGGACCTCCGCGCGCGCGCAGACCTCGTCCTGGCACTGCCGATGCGGGCCGGTGTGAGCAGCCTGAACCTCGCCACGGCGACGGCCGCCGCGCTCTACCGGCGCCGCTGACTCATCCGGTGTGCGGCATCAGCGCGCCGGCCGGGATCTGCCCGAAGCGACCGGACTGGAAGTCCTCCACCGCCTGCTGCAGCTCGGCCCGGGTGTTCATGACGAACGGGCCGTACTGCGCCACCGGCTCGCGGATGGGCTCGCCGCCCAGGATCAGCACCTCGAGCTGGGGGTGCCGGCCCTCCTGCACATCCGCAGCGCGAATCGTGAGGTGGTCGCCGGCGCCGAGCACCACCGTCTGGCCGGTGGAGACCGGGCGCGCCTCGGTGCCGACCAGGCCGTGCCCGGACAGCACGTAGACCAGCGCATTGAAGTCGGGCTTCCACGGCAGCGACAGCGTCGCTCCCGGGCTGACCGAGGCGTGCACCAGCGTGATCGGCGTGCGGGTCGAGCCGGGGCCCTGCTGCCCGGCCACCTTTCCGGCGATGACCCGCAGCAGCGAGCCGCCGTCGCCCGAGGCCAGCAGGGCGACGTCCCGACCCTCGAGGTTCTGATAGGCCGGGTCGACCATCTTCAGCGAGCTCGGCAGGTTCACCCACAGCTGGATGCCGTGGAAGATCCCGCCGGAGCGGACGAGCTCGACCGGCGGGGTCTCGATGTGCAGGATGCCGCCGCCGGCGGTCATCCACTGGGTGGCACCGTCCCGGATGAAGCCGCCACCACCATGGCTGTCCTGGTGCTGGAACGCCCCGTCCATGATGTAGGTGACGGTCTCGAAGCCGCGGTGGGGGTGCCAGGACGTGCCCCGAGGCTCTCCGGGGGCATAGTCCACCTCACCCATCTGGTCCATCATGAGAAACGGGTCGAGGTGGCGCGGCGAGATGCCGGCGAAGGCGCGGCGGACCGGGAAGCCCTCCCCCTCATAGCCCTGCGGCGCGGTCGTCACCGACACGACCGGGCGCTCGACGTCGCCGAGACCGGCGCGTGGGACCCGCGGCAGGGTCAAGGTGTCAGCGGTCACAGCAGGCATGGCGGTCTCCCTCGGCGCGATGATTGCGCATGCAATCACTTGCTCCAACGACGGGTCCGCCGAACCGATTCCCGCGATTCAGGCTTCCGGCGCGTCACTCAGGGTCACGAGCATGCGCACGTTGCCGAGTGTGTTGGGGCGTACCCGCTCGAGATCCAGGAACTCCGCGACCCCCTCGTCGGCGGACCGCAGGAGCTCGGCCACGGTGCTCGGCTCCATCGGCAGGTCATCGATCGGAGCGAAGCCGTGCCGGGCGAAGAAGCCGGTCTCGAAGGTGAGGCAGAACAGCCGGCGGACGCCGAGCTCGCGGGCCTGCTCGAGAAGCCGGGCCAGCAGGCCGGCGCCAATACCCCGGCCCTGGACGTGGGCCGCGACCGCCAACGTGCGGACCTCGGCCAGGTCCTCCCACAGCACGTGCAGGGCCCCGCACCCGACGACCCGCTCACCGTCCACGGCGACGAAGAACTCCTGCACGTCCTCGTACAACGTGACCATGTCCTTCGCGAGCAGCCGGCGGTCGCCGACATGGGCGTCGACCAGCTTCCGGATACCGGCGACGTCACCGACTCGCGCCCGCCGCACCTCGGCCGGCAGGACATCGGGCCAATCCGCCGGCTTCCCCATGACCGAGCCTCTCATGCCGGGGCACACCGACCCCGTGAGCTCCCTTCCCGCAGACGCCCACCGGGTCGTCGTCGTCGGCTCTGGATTCGGCGGACTGTTCGCCGCCAAGGCGCTGCGGCGAGCCGCGGTCGAGCTCACCCTGCTCGACCGCACGACGCACCACCTGTTCCAGCCCCTGCTCTACCAGGTGGCCACCGGCATCCTGTCCGAGGGCGAGATCGCCCCGCCCACCAGGGAGATCCTGCGCCGACAGCGCAACACCCGAGTGCTGCTGGGCAACGTCGAGACGATCGACCTCGCCGCCCGCACGGTGACCTCGACGGCCGCCGGGACGACCACCGTGAGCCGCTACGACAGCCTCATCGTCGCCGCCGGCGCCGGCACGTCGTACTTCGGTTCCGACCGCTTCGCCGACTTCGCACCCGGCATGAAGACCATCGACGACGCCCTGGAGCTTCGTGGTCGGATCTTCGGGGCATACGAGATGGCCGAACTCGAGACCGACCCGCTCGCCCTCGACGCCTGGCTCACCTTCGTCGTCGTCGGCGCGGGAGCGACGGGCGTCGAGATGGCCGGCCAGATCGCCGAGCTGTCCCGCCGAACGTTGAAAGGCAACTTCCGCTCCTTCGACCCGAGGACGACCCGCGTGGTGCTGGTCGACGCGGACGACGCCGTGCTTGCCGGCTTCGGCGACAAGCTCTCGACCCACGCTCTCCACGAGCTCGAGGGCATCGGCGTCGAGGTCCAGCTGTCGGCCAGGGTGGTCGATGTCGACTCCCGGGGCATCGAGGTGCAGGACGCCGACGGCAGGCTGCGGCGGATCGAGGCGCGGACCAAGATCTGGGCAGCCGGTGTCCACGCCTCCCCCCTCGGCCGCCAGCTGGCCGACCAGGCCGGCATCGCCGTCGACCGCAGCGGACGGGTGCCGGTGCAGCCGGACCTCACCCTGCCGGGGCATCCCGAGGTGTTCGTGATCGGTGACATGATGGCGCTCGACGGGCTGCCCGGCGTCTCGCCGGTCGCCATCCAGGGCGCCCGGCACGCCGCGGGGCAGATCCGCCGCCGCCTCGACGGGCGGCCGGCAGGGCAGCCGTTCCGTTACGTCGACAAGGGCTCGATGGCCACCATTTCGCGGTTTCGGGCCGTTGCCAGCGTCAAGACGATCCGGCTGAGCGGCTTCGTCGCCTGGCTCGCCTGGCTCGCGGTGCATCTGGTCTACCTGACCGCTTTCAAGAACCGCTTCACCGCGCTGGTCCACTGGGCCGTGAGCTTTCTCGGCCGCGGCCGCTCCGAGCGCACCTCGACCCGGCAGCAGGTGGTCGCCCGGACGGGCCTGCAGCGGCTCGACCAGGTGGCGGGCGCAGCGCCGGAGGCGACCCGGGCGGCGGTCAGCCCAGCCGACCCCTGAGGATGGACAGGCCACGCCACCCCGTGCCCGCGCCAGGAGGACCACCCATGTCCGACGTCACCCTCGACCACCCGGGCGGCTCGCTGCCGCTGACCGTCACGCCTGCCACCGTCGGGCCAGGCGCCATCGAGGTGAGCTCACTGCTGGCCAAGACCGGCCTGGTGACGCTCGACCCGGGGTATGTCAACACCGCCTCCTGCGTGTCGGCGATCACCTTCATCGACGGCGACGAGGGCATCCTGCGCTACCGCGGCTACCCGATCGAGGAGCTGGCCGAGCGAGCCAGCTTCCTCGAGGTCGCCTGGTTGCTCATCTACGGCGAGGTGCCCACCCCCGCCGAGCTGGCGGTCTTCAAGGCGAAGATCCGCAAGCACACGATGCTGCACGAGGACTTCCGCGAGTTCTTCGGCGGCTTCCCGACCGATGCCCATCCGATGGCCGTGCTGTCCTCGGCCGTCAGTGCGCTGTCCACCTTCTACCAGGACAGCCTCGACCCGTTCGACCCCGAGCACGTCGAGATGTCGACCGTCCGGTTGCTGGCGAAGATGCCCAGCATCGCTGCGTACGCGCACAAGAAGTCCGTAGGACAGCCGTTCCTCTATCCCGACAACACGCTGGGCTACATCGACAACTTCCTGCGCATGACCTTCGGCGTCCCGGCCGAGGACTACGTCGTTGATCCGGTGGCGTCCAAGGCCCTGAACCTGCTGTTCCTGCTGCACGCCGACCACGAGCAGAACTGCTCCACCTCGACGGTACGGATGGTGGGCTCATCGAACGCCAACCTGTTCGTCTCGGTCTCCGCCGGGGTCGCGGCCCTGTTCGGACCCCTGCACGGCGGCGCCAACCAGGCGGTGCTCGAGATGCTCGCCGGGATCCTGGCCGACGACGGCGACGTCGCGCGCTTCGTGCAACGGGTCAAGGACAAGGAACCCGGGGTCAAGCTGATGGGCTTCGGGCACCGCGTCTACAAGAGCTATGACCCGCGTGCAGCGATCGTCAAGAAGGTCGCCCGCGAGGTCCTGGACTCCCTCGACAAGCCCGACCCGCTGCTCGACCTGGCGATGGAGCTCGAGGAGGCGGCGCTTGCCGATGACTACTTCGTCGAGCGCAAGCTCTATCCGAACGTCGACTTCTACACCGGCGTCATCTACAAGGCACTGGGCTTCCCCGCGCCGATGTTCACCGTCCTGTTCGCACTCGGTCGGCTGCCCGGCTGGATCGCCCAGTGGCGCGAGATGATCGAGGACCCGGCAACCAAGATCGGCCGGCCTCGTCAGGTCTACGTCGGTACCGAGTTGCGCCACCTGACCTGACCACCCGGCGCATGCGCCAGACTCGGCGTGCGGCGGCCGGCCGCGGCAACGAAGGAGTGATCCATGGCGCAGCGCTACGAATACCTTGTCGTCGAGATCCGGGAGGGCCTGCTGGGCGGGAAGATGTCCGGCGACAAGGTGGAGAAGGTTCTCAACGAGAAGGCCCGGAGCGGCTGGCAGCTGAAAGCGCTGACCTCTGTCGAGGTCAAGGGACGGATCGGCCCCGGCGCCTCGGAGGGCGTCCTGGTGACCTTCGAGCGACCGTTCGCCTAGCCGCCCTCAGATCAGGGACGGCAGCGGGGACGGCATCGGGCTCGGCTCGACCGACGGCGACGGCGGGGGCGGCGGCGGGACCGGGCTGGGAGACGGCTCGACCGGTGCCGGCGGGGGCGGCGGGGCGACGGGAGCCGGGCCGGCACCGTCACCGGACGGGTTGTCGGTCCCCGGCGCACTGCTGCCGGCCGAAAACACGTGCTCGCCGCCGTACAGGTGGACAGCCATGCCGTTGGACAGGGCCTGCAGCAGGTACTTCGCGTCGGTGCGGGACACCCGCACGCAGCCGTGCGAGGCAGGCCCGGCCGGAACGCTGTCCGAACCGTGGATGGCCCAGCCCTTGTAGAAGTACTGCGGGTCGTACAGGATGCCGAGGTCGGCCTTGCGAACCCCGACGATGCGCCGCTCGATCGTGTAGTAACCGGTGGGGGTGAGCGCGCGCGCCTTGGCGCCGTTCTTCTGCAGGTAGGTGGCGCCGTTGCCGGAGCTGACCGGCATGATGCGCTCGATCGCGCCGCCCTTGACGACGTAGAGCACCTGCTTGCTCAGGTCCACCTCGACGCGGTTGGCCGGGCCGGCGTCCCGCAGGACCGGCAGCGCGGGGGCGGTGAGCGCCTGCAGCGTGCTCGCTCCGACAGCGCCGTTGCGCGGTAGGCCCTGCACCTTCTGGAAGGCCATGACCGCGCTCTTCATCGCCGGGCTGAGCCGGCCGTCGACCGGACCGGCGTAGTACTTCAGATCGGTCAGCTGACGCTGGACGGCCACCACGTCGTAGGAAGGAGCCGGACTCGGCTTCGGCGAGGGCTTCTTGCTCGGCGGAGGCGTCGGGCTCGCGCTGACGACCGGCGAGGGCGACGGGGAGGGGGACGGGGAGGGCGACTCGGGGCTGGGGCTCGGGGACGGGTCCTCGACGGCGAGCGGCGCGATGTCGACCCGCCCGGGGGCGGCAACATCGGCGCTGCATCCGGTCAGCGCGAGCGCGCCGAACGTGAGTCCGAGCACGACACAAGACGGACGGCGCACAACGATCTCCTCAGAGCGAACGGGTCTGACTTCGAGGAAGACGCCCCGAACGGCCACGAGGTTGCGCCGCGGGTGCACCTTATCGGTCTCTCAGGCCAGCAGGGCGTCGATCGCCTTGAAGACACGCTTGTCCGAGATCGGGTAGCGGGTCCGCATCGGCTGGGCGAACAGCCCGATGCGCAGCTCCTCGACCATCCACCGGAGCTGCTCGGACTCGGTGCTGACGCCCACGCGCCTCCTGGCGTCGTCGACCTCGGCCTGCACCCGGGCCACCTGCGCGGTGGCCAGCCGGTCGCGGGCAGGATCCTTGGCCAGCTTGTCCAGGCGCACCTGCATGGCCTGCAGGTACCGAAGGACGTCCGCCAGCCGGGCACGGCCGGTCCCCGCCACGAAGCCGGGGGGGACCAGCCGGTCCAGCTGGGCGCGCAGGTCGGCGATGGACGTCGCGTGCGCCGGGTGGCTGTCGGCGTCGAGGCGCGACCGGATGATGAAAGCGGCCGTGAGCACCTCCGTCGCTACGGCGAGCACCTGTTCGACGCTCCCCAGGAAGTCGGGGCGTACGGCGTCGCGCAGACGTTCGAAGCCGCTCGCGTCCCACGCCGGTCCGCCGCAGGTCGTCATCAGCGCATCGAGGGCTGCCGTGACGCAGTCCTCCAGGGTGGCGGCCACGCTGCCGGGGGGGCGGGCCAGGGCGAGCTTGGTGGCGTTGGGCAGCCGGCCGGACAGCGCCTTGACCGGCGAGGGCAGCACGAGGCGGAGCAGGCGTCGCGTGCCCGCCCACATCTCCTGCTGCTGCTCCAGCAGGGTCCCGAACACCCGCACGCCCACGGTGGCCCCCTCGTCGACGAGCGCCGGGAACCCGCGCACGGCGCCCTCACGCACCTGTCGGGGCAGCGCCTCGAGATCCCATCTCGTGAGGCCCGTGCGCTCGAAGCCGTGCGCGGCGGACGACAGGGCCTGCTGGACAGCGGGGCGGAGCTGGGCCTGCAGGGCCGCCAGATCCTTGCCCTCGGCCAGCGGGCGGCCGGCGGCGTCCTCGATGCGGAAGGTGAGACGCAGGTGGTCCGGCACGCGGGCGAGCTGCCAGTCCTCGCGACGCACGTCTACCCGCTTGGTGTTGAGCAGCTCGGCTTCGAGCGCTTCCAGCAGCGGGCGCGAGCGGGGCTCGAGCACGGTGAGCAGCGCGCTCGCGGTGTCCGGGGCCGGCACGCAGCGCACCCGCAGCGGCTTGGGGAGGGACTTGATCAGCGCGGTCACGAGCTCCTGTCGCAGGGCGGGCACCTGCCAGTCGAAGCCCTCCGGGCCGACCCGGTTCAGGACCTCGAGCGGGATGTGCACGGTGACGCCGTCGGCGTCGGACCCGGGCTCGAACTGATAGGTCAAGGCCAGCGACAGCTCGCCCTGCAGCCAGACGTCCGGGTGGTCGAGCGCGGACAGGGCCTGCGCCTGATCGCTGACCAGGTCACCCAGCCGGAGGCTCAGCAGGTCGGGCGTCTCGTGGCGCGCCCGCTTCCACCAGCTGTCGAAGTGCCGCCCTGACACGACCTCGGCCGGCACCCGGGCGTCGTAGAACGCAAGCAGCGCCTCGTCGTCCACCACGATGTCCCGCCGCCGGGCGCGGTGCTCGAGCTCCTCGACATCCTCGAGCAGGGCCCGGTTGGCGGCGAAGAAGGCGTGGAAGGTGTCCCAGTCGCCCTCGACGAGGGCATGCCGCAGGAACAGCTCGCGGGACAGCACCGGGGCGATGCGGCCGAAGTTCACCTTGCGCTGGGCGACGAGCGGCACGCCGTACAGGGTCACCCGCTCGTACGCCATCACCGCTGCCGGCGTGCGCTCCCAGTGCGGCTCGGAGTAGTGGCGCTTCACCAGGTGGGCGCCCAGCTCCTCCGCCCAGCCGGGATCGATGCGCGCCGCGATGCGCCCCCACGTGCGACTGGTCTCGACCAGCTCCGCAGCCATCACCCACTGCGGAGCTTTCTTGCTCAGCGCCGAGCCCGGGGCGATCGCCCAGCGCGCCGCGCGGGCACCGGCGTACTCCCGCTTCTCGACGTCACGCAGGCCGATCCGGCTCAGCAACCCGGCAAGCAGCGAGCGGTGGATGCGGTCGGGGTCGCTCGGAGCGCTGTCGAGGGAGAGGTCGAGCCGTCTGAGGCTGCGCCGCAGCTGGGTGTGCAGGTCCTGCCACTCCCGCACCCGCACGTAGTTGAGGAACTCGGCCCGGCACAGTCGTCGAAAAGCACTGCTGCTGAGCGATTTCTGCTGATCCTGCAAGTATCGCCAGAGGTTGAGGTAGGTCAGGAAGTCCGACGTCTCGTCGGCGAACCGCTTGTGCATCTCGGTCGCTGCCTGCTGGCGGTCCTGTGGGCGCTCCCGGGGGTCCTGGATCGACAGGGCGGCCACGATCACGAGCACCTCACGGACGCAACCGTTGCGGTCCGCCTCCACCACCATCCGGGCGAGCCGTGGGTCGAGCGGCAGTTGCGCCAGGGTGCGTCCGACCGGGGTGAGCCGGCGGCGCGGGTCCTGCTGCCGCAGGTCGAGCGCTCCGAGCTCGTTCAGCAGGTCGAGCCCGTCCTGGATGTTGCGCCGGTCCGGCGGCTCGACGAACGGAAAGGCTGCGATGTCGCCGAGGCCGAGCGCGGTCATCTGCAGGATCACGCTGGCGAGGTTCGTACGCAGGATCTCCGGATCGGGGAACTCCGGACGGGCGAGCAGGTCCTGCTCCTCGTACAGGCGCACGCAGATCCCGGGCGCCACCCGGCCGCACCGACCGGCGCGCTGGGTGGCGCTGGCCTGGCTGATCGCCTCGATCGGCAGCCGCTGCACCTTGGTGCGCTGGCTGTAGCGGGACACCCGCGCCGTGCCCGGGTCGACGACGTAGCGGATGCCGGGGACCGTCAGGGACGTCTCCGCGATGTTGGTGGCCAGCACGATCCGGCGGCCGGAGTGGGGCGCGAACACGCGGTGCTGCTCAGCGGCCGACAGCCGGGCGAACAGCGGCAGCACGTCGGTCCCCTCGGGCGCCGCAGCGCGCAGGGCGTCGGCCGTGTCCCGGATCTCGCGCTCACCGGACAGGAACACCAGCACGTCACCCGGACCTTCCTCCGAGAGCTCGGCGACCGCCTCGACGATGGCCTGCACCTGGTCGCAGTCCTGTTCGAGGAACGGCCGGTAGCGCACCTCGACCGGGAACCCGCGGCCGGACACCTCCACGACCGGAGCGCCACCGAAGTGCTCGGCGAAGCGCCCAGGGTCGATCGTCGCGCTGGTGATGACGACCTTGAGGTCGGGGCGTCGGGGTAGCAGCTGCCCGAGGTAGCCGATCAGGAAGTCGATGTTCAACGACCGCTCGTGCGCCTCGTCGATGATGAGCGTGTCGTAGGCCGACAGGTCGCGGTCGCGGGAGATCTCGGCCAGCAGGATGCCGTCGGTCATCAGCTTGACCAGCGTGTCCTCGCCGACCTGGTCGTGGAAGCGCACCGTGTAGCCCACGGTGGTGCCGAGCGGGGTGCCGAGCTCCGCGGAGATGCGCTCGGCGACGCTGCGAGCCGCAAGACGCCGGGGCTGGGTGTGACCGATCAGGCCACGGACCCCGCGCCCCAGCTCCAGGCAGATCTTGGGGATCTGCGTGGTCTTGCCCGAGCCGGTCTCACCGGCGACGACGACCACCTGGGCGTCCCGGATGGCCGCAGCGATATCGTCCTTGCGCTGGGTGACGGGCAGCCCCGCCGGGAACTCCAGCCGCGGCACTGCATCGCGGCGTCGTTGCAGACGCTGCTCGCTGTACGACGTCGACATCCCGCCACCACGATAGAGGTCTCACGTGCTCGGTCTTCCGGACAATGTCGTGGCCTGCCTGTTCGACCTCGACGGCGTGCTCACCGACACCGCGGCGGTGCACAACACCGCCTGGAAGTCGACGTTCGACGGCTTCCTGCGCGAGCGGGCGGACCGCACCGGCGAGCCCTTCGTGCCCTTCGACTCCGGCGCCGACTACATCACCTTCGTCGACGGCAAGAGGCGTGAGGACGGCGTACGCGACTTCCTCGCCAGCCGGGACATCGTCCTGCCGGAGGGCGACGTCGACGACGCGCCGGGCTCGGCGTCGGTCCACGGCGTCGGCAACCAGAAGAACGTGCTGCTCCTTCGCACCATCGACACCGACGGGGTACGGGTCTACGAGGGCAGCCGCCGCTATCTCGCGGCCGCGCGCGAGGCGGGGCTGCGGCGGGCGGTCGTGTCGAGCAGCGCGAACACCGCCTCGGTGCTCGGGGTCACCGGTCTGGACGCGCTGATCGAGCTCCGGGTGGACGGCGTCACCGCCCGCGAGCGGTCGCTGGCCGGCAAGCCGGCCCCGGACACCTTCCTCGCGGCGGCTGCCGAGCTCGGCGTCTCTCCTGCCCAGGCCGTCGTCTTCGAGGACGCCCTGGCCGGCGTCGCCGCCGGACGGGCCGGAGGCTTCGCCCACGTCGTCGGCGTCGACCGGGTCGGTCAGGCCGACGCGCTGCTCGCGCACGGCGCCGATGTCGTCGTCCAGGACCTCGAGGAGTTGCTGTGATCGAGAAGGGCGTCTTCCCGGTCGAGCCCTGGTGCATCCGTGAGACCTCGCTGGACCTGAGCCAGCTCGCACATGCCGAGTCGATCTTCGCTCTGTCCAACGGGCACATCGGGCTGCGGGGCAATCTCGACGAGGGTGAGCCGTTCGCGATCCCCGGCACCTACCTCAACTCCTTCTTCGAGCAGCGTCCGCTGCCCTACGCCGAGGCCGGCTACGGCTACCCGGAGTCGGGCCAGACCCTGGTCGATGTGACCAACGGCAAGCTGATCCGGCTGCTCGTCGACGACGAGCCCTTCGATGTCCGCTACGGCCAGCTGCTCGACCACGAGCGCATGCTCGACCTACGCGACGGCGTGCTCCGCCGGCGCGCAGACTGGGTGTCCCCTGCCGGCAAGCGGGTGCGCGTGTCCTCGACCCGGCTGGTGTCGTTCGCCCACCGCGCGGTGGCCGCGATCAGCTACGAGGTGGAGGCCGCCGACGAGCCCGTGCGGATCATCGTGCAGTCCGAGCTGGTCGCCAACGAGGCGCAGCCTCAGCTCTCCTCCGACCCGCGGGTGGCGGCGGTGCTGGAGCGTCCGCTGCAGGCGGTCGAGCGTGACGTCGAGCAGCACGGCGCGCTGCTGATGCACCGTACCCGCGTCAGCGGGCTGCTGATGGCCGCGGGCATGGACCACATCGTGACGGCGCCGGGCCGCTTCGTGGAGGAGACCGACGCGCGAGAGGACTGGGCCCGTACGACGATCGTCTGCACCCTCGCCCCCGGGGAGCGGCTGCGGGTCGTCAAGCACCTGGCCTACGGCTGGTCCAGCACCCGCTCGACGCCGGCGGTGCGTGACCAGGTCGCGGCGGCGCTGACGGGCGCCCGGTTCAGCGGCTGGGACGATCTCCTGCGCAGCCAGCGGGACTACCTCGACGAGTTCTGGGACGCCGCCGACGTCGAGGTCGAAGGCGACCCCGATGTGCAGCAGGCGGTGCGCTTCGGGCTGTTCCACGTCCTGCAGAGCGGGGCCCGCGCCGAGCAGCGCGCGATCGGGGCGAAGGGCCTGACCGGGCCCGGATACGACGGACACGCCTTCTGGGACACCGAGGGATTCGTGCTGCCGGCCCTCATCGCGACCGTCCCGGAGGCCGCCGCGGACGCGCTGCGCTGGCGCCACTCCACCCTCGACATGGCCCGTGAGCGGGCCGGCACGCTGGGCCTGTCGGGGGCGACCTTCCCGTGGCGGACCATCCGCGGGCAGGAGTGCTCGGCCTACTGGCCGGCCGGCACGGCCGCCTTCCACGTCAACGCCGACATCGCGATGGCGGTCGAGCGCTACCGCATCGTCACCGGCGACGACTCGTTGGAGCGCGACTGCGGCCTGGAGCTGCTCGTCGAGACAGCCCGGCTGTGGGTGTCGCTCGGCCACCACGACGCTGCGGGCGCCTGGCACATCGACGGGGTCACCGGGCCGGACGAATACACCGCGATCGTGGATGACAACGTCTTCACCAACCTGATGGCGGCCGACAACCTGCGGACCGCCGCGGCCGCCTGCAGCCGCCATCCACAGCTCGCCTACGACTTCGGTGTCACCACCGAGGAGGCGGCCCGGTGGCGCGACGCCGCGCACTCGGTCCACATCCCGTACGACGAGGCGCTCGGCGTCCACCCGCAGTCGCAGTCCTTCACTCGTTACGGCGAGTGGGACTTCGAGCTTTCCCGGGACGACTACCCACTGCTGCTGCACGAACCGTACGTGCGCCTGTATCGCAAGCAGGTGCTCAAGCAGCCCGACCTCGTGCTCGCGATGCACTGGTGCGGCGAGTCGTTCACGCCGGAGCAGAAGGCCCGAAACGTCGACTACTACGAGCGGCGCACCGTGCGCGACTCCTCACTGTCGGCCTGCACGCAGGCGGTGATGTGCGCGGAGGTCGGCCATCTGGAGCTCGCGCACGACTACGTCCACGAATCGGCGCTGATCGACCTGCGGGACCTGCACCACAACAGCAGCAACGGGCTGCACATGGCCTCGCTCGCCGGCACCTGGAGCGCCCTCGTCGACGGCTTCGGCGGTCTGCGGGTGCGCGGCGAGCGGCTGACACTCGACCCGCAGCTCCCGGCCGGGTTGACCCGGCTGACCTTCCGGATGCGCTGGCACGGCATGCGGCTGCAGGTGCAGATCACCGGCAGTGAGGTCCGCCTCAGCCTGCGTGACGGCACCGAGGGCACCCTCTCGCTCCTGCTCGTCGGCGAAGAGGTCGAGGTCGAGGCCGGGGCGCCGGTCACCCGGCCCTGGACCCGGCGGCCGCCGCTTCTGCCCCGGCCGGTGCAGCCGGTCGGTCGGGACCCGCACCCGCGGCCCTGAGGCTGTGTCGCTGCGCTGGGTGCATGTCGCCGATGACGGCGCAGCCTCGAAGGCGGGAGACGCCCATACTCGTGGGCACGACTGGTCGGTGCGCGTGTCAGGTCAGCGACGCCGCAGCAGCCTCAGTCCACGCGGTAGAGATGTCATCCCCTTCTCGGTATCGGACGGACTCGAGGGGGTCCCGACAGAAATTCCATGACGGGCGGCACGCCCTCGAGGCGAGCCTGCTCCAGGCGATGGAA
>JBBSKF010000092.1:0-15411 GCA_038256525.1 Mycobacteriales bacterium
CTAGTGGCCTCGCCCCGGCGACGCCCCGGACTCAGAGCGAGGGAAAGAAGATCTTCATCTCCCGCTCGGCGGACTCCGGCGAGTCCGAGCCGTGCACCAGGTTCTGCCCGATCTCGAGGGCGTAGTCGCCGCGGATCGAGCCGGGTCCGGCCTCGACGGGGTTGGTGGCGCCGATCAGAGCGCGGGTGCCGGCAACGGCGTGCGGACCCTCGACGACCAGGGCGACCAGCGGGCCGCCGGTGATGAACTCGACGAGCTCACCGAAGAACGGGCGCTCGCTGTGCTCGCCGTAGTGCTCCTCCGCGGTCGCGCGGTCCAAGGTGCGCAGCTCCATCGCGACCAGGGCCAGGCCCTTGCGCTCGAGCCGGCCGATGACCTCGCCGGTGAGGCCGCGTCGTACGCCGTCGGGCTTGACGAGGACGAGGGTGCGCTGCACGGGGTCTCCTTGGGCGGGTCGGGCCGGTTGATCCGGCCTCGTCACGCTACCGGGCCGTGTGGCGCCCCCCTCGCCGCCGCCGGGGCTGTTGGGCGGGGCTGGCGGGGCCGGGCTGGGCTGGCTGGCGGGGCGGGCTCAGTCCGGCGGCAGCGGTGCCGGGCGTCCGACGTGATAGCCCTGCGCGAAGTCGACGCCGAGCCCGCGCAGGCACTCCAGCACCTCGGCGTCCTCGACGAACTCAGCCACCGTCCGCTTGCCGAGCTCCCGGGCGATCGTCACGAGCGAGCGCACCACCACCTGGTCGGCGAGGTTGTCGACGACACCGCGTACGAACTCGCCGTCGATCTTGAGGTAGTCGAACGGCAGGTGCTTGAGGTAGTAGAAGGAGCCGTAACCGGCGCCGAAGTCGTCGAGGGCGAACGCGCAGCCGAGCTCGGCCAGCCGCTCGGCGAAGGCCCGGGCCCGGCCGACGTCGACGATCGCGGCGGTTTCGGTGACCTCGATGATGAGCCCACCCCGGCGCGGCAGGGTCGCCAGCTGGCTCTCGATCAGCCGCAGCATGCCCGGGTCGCCCATCGACGGTCCGGACAGGTTGACCTCGTAGCAGGTCTGCCGGCCGGCCCGCTGGCTCGCTCCGAGCAGGCGGCACGCCTCGGTCACCACCCACTCGTCGATGCGCGTGATCAGGCCGGACCGCTCGGCCGTCGGCAGGAACGCCCCGGGCATGATCAGCGAGCCGTCCGCGTCGACCATGCGCAGGAGCAGCTCGTAGCGGTCGACGCGCTCGGTGGCCAGGTCCAGCAGCGGCTGGGCGTGCAGGACGAACAGGTCCCGGTCGAGCGCCTCCCGGATCCGCTCGGACCAGGACAGGCGGGAGCGGTGGTCGCTCTGTCGCGGTTCGGCGACCGACGAGACGGCGAGTCGGTCGCGGCCGGCGTCCTTCGCGTCGTACATCGCGACGTCGGCGTCGATGAGCAGGTCCTGCGCGCACTGCCGCCGGCCCGGCTCGAGGAACGCCAAGCCGACACTGGCAGTGAGGCGTACGGCGCGGCCGTGCTCGACGATGAAGGCCTCGGCGCGAAGGACGTCGAGCAGCCGGTTGACGACGACCTGGGCCTGCGCCTCGGTCGCGTCCGGCAGGACGGCTGCGAACTCGTCCCCGCCGAGCCGGCCGACGAGGTCGCCGGGGCGCAGTCCCGCCTCGAGCAGGCGCGCCACCCGGATCAGCACCCGGTCACCCACGGCATGGCCGCGACTGTCGTTGATGTACTTGAAGCCGTCGAGGTCGAGCACCACCACGGTCGCGGGGACGCCCAACCGGGCGCAGTCCTGCAGGACCCGGTCGAACTCGGCCTCGAGGTGGCGGCGGTTCGGCAGGTCGGTGAGGGCGTCGAAGGCGGCGAGGTGCTCCAGCTCGCGGCGCGATCGGCGCAGCTCTTCGCGCGCGCTGTCCAGGGAGACGGCGGCGCGGGTGACCTCGTCCTGCATGCCGTTGAAGGCGATCGCCATCGCGCCGACCTCGTCGCGCGTGCTGACCTCGACGTGCGCAGCGTCCGGGGTCGCCCGCGCCGCGGCGAGGTCGCCACGCCCGAGCGCGTCCATCGCCCGGGTCAACTCGGCCAGGGTGCCCTCGGTGAGCCGGCGGGCTGCGGCGGTGACTTGCGTTGCCGAGTGCGCGATCATGCCCGGCAGGACGAGGCCGACGCTGATGGTCAGGATGGCGACGACCACGAAGATGTCCTCGAGAACCGCGATGAGCGCCCCGTTGCTCGCGTCCACGGCAGAGACCGCGAGCGCGTAGCCGGCCCCGTCGAGGACCATCACGGCGAGCATCGCGCCGGTCAGCTTCAGATGCAGGCTGCGCGGCACTCGAGGCGCGCCCGCCGCCCGCCGGTCCCGCCAGCTGCGCCAGGCATAGAACACCGAGCCCGAATAGGCGAGCCCCAGCCCGCACAGCACCACGGGCAGGCCGAACTGCTGGAAGCCCAGGACCGTCGCCACGAACCAGGCGCCGGCGGCGGCCACGCCGAGCACGATCGTCCCCGGCCAGGCGCGCCACGGACGGGCCAGCTCGGGCCGGTTGCGGCGCAGCAGCCACACCGCCACGCTCGGCAGCCCGATGCCGATGAGGTAGGTGAAGTTCGCGGCCGCGATCATCCAGACCGGGTCGCCCGCAACCATGAACACGATGGCAGCGCCGGCGGTGAACAGCGTCGCGACGTACGGCGCGTCCCAGCGGTTGCGCCGCTCGACCAGCCGCGGCAGCAGACCGTCCTCGGCGAGCTGCGACAGCGTGCGCGCAGCCCCGGCCAGCGGTTGCACGGTGCCGTGGAACATGTTCAGCACCATGAACCAGACCGCGAGGCTCTTGGCCAGCCCACCGAACAGCGGAGCGTAGGTCGGCCCGAGCATCGCCGACAGCTCAGCGCCGGTGGAGCCGTCGAGACCTGGCGCGCCGAACACGCCGAGCCAGATCAGCGGCAGGGCGACGAAGTAGACGCTCGCCATCCCGCCGCTGGCCAGCATCGCCCGCGGCAGATTCCGTACCGGATCCTTCATCTCGCCCACGTGGCAGGTCGCGGCCTCGAAAGCGGGCGCGGCGAAGCCGATCAGGTAGAGCCCCGCCATCGCGCTCGTGACACCACCGAAGACGCCCTCGAACGGCGTCGTCAGGTCCCACGTGAACGCCTGCGCCGTGTCCACGTCACCGGCGAACAGCGGGATCAGGGCGCTGAGGAAGGCGAGCAGCGCCGAGGCCGCCGCGATCGTCACCACCACCCGGGTCACCCGGCCGACGCCGAGCAGGTTGAGCAGGGTGAAGGCGACGACGATGCCGACGGCGAGCGGGGTGACCGGGATGTTCGGGAAGTACCACGTGTGCAGCGCGGAGGCGGACAGCAGCGCCGTCACCCCGCAGGTCGGGACCCAGCCCCACCAGTAGCAGGTGCCGGTCAGGTTCGCGAGCACCGGGCTGTACGGGCGGAAGGCCTCTGCGCAGGTCGCCGCGATCCCGCCGACCCGGTTCGGCCACATCAGCGACAGCTCGGTCCACCCCGGCGCCGCCATGTACGACAGCAGCAGTCCGACCGCGAGCAGCGGCACGGCGGCGCTGCCCTGGGTGGCCACCAGCCCGGTCAGCAGGAACAGGCTCTGGTTGCTGCCGCCCATGGCGAGCGCCGAGACACCGATCCAGCCCATCGTGCGCGGGTGCGGCGCCGGTCTGGCGGCCACCGTCGTTGCGGGGGAGGCCGGTGGCCGCGGGCCGATGGGCGCCGCCCGCGGCTGGGGCACCGCGGCCGTTGGGACGCGCGCGCTGGTGACGTTCGGCAACGCCCGACCTCGTCTCGGTGACCCGCGGCGAGATGCCGACGCTCCAGTGTCGGCTTTTCCCGTTCACACCACATGACGCGAAGTGACCATTCGGCCTGACCAATCCCCCCTGCCGGGGGGCGGGGGGGGTCAACCGCGACGCAGCAGCGTCCGTGCCTCGCCGACCGTGACGACCGAGCCGGTGACGAGGACACCCGCCCCGCCGTACTCCGCTTCGGCGTCGGCGAGCGCGACCGCTGTCGACAGCGCATCGTCGAGCGAGTCCTCGACCTGGACCCGGTCCTCGCCGAACACGTCGGTCGCGAGGTCACGCAGGTCGTCGACGGCGAGCGCGCGCGGCGAGCCGTTCTGGGTCACCACGAGCTGGGCGACAGCGGGCTCGAGCACTTCGAGCATCGCGACCACGTCCTTGTCGGCGAGGCAGGCGACGACGGCCACCAGGTGGGTGAAGGCGAAGGCGTCGGTCAGCGCCGCGACGGTGGCCGCCATTCCCGGCGCGTTGTGGGCCGCGTCGAGCAGGACCGTGGGGCTGGTGCGCACGACCTCCAGCCGGCCGGGCGAAGCGGTGCGCGCGAAGCCCTCGCGGACGAGGTCGGCATCGAGCATGCCCTTGTCGCCACCACCGAGGAACGCCTCGACGGCGGCGAGGGCGGCCGCGGCATTGGCGGCCTGATGGGCGCCATGCAGCGGGAGGTAGATGTCGTCGTAGCGCCCGCCGAGCCCCTGCAGCGACAGCAGCTGCCCGCCGACCGCGGTCGTCCGCGTCACGACGCCGAACTCGAGCCCCTCGCGGGCCACGGTCGCTCCGACGTCGACGCAGCGACGCAGCAGGACTTCTGCGGCTTCCGGCTCCTGCGAGGCGAGCACGACAGTCGCGCCGGTCGCAATGATCCCGGCCTTCTCGGTCGCGATCTCGGTCAGGGTCGTCCCGAGCAGCGGCACGTGGTCGAGCCCGATGGGCAGCACGACCGCGGTCTGGGCGTCGACGACGTTGGTCGCGTCCCAGGATCCGCCGAGCCCGACCTCGAGCACCGCCACGTCGACCGGGGCATCGGCGAAGGCGGCGAACGCCATCGCTGTCAGCACCTCGAAGAAGGTCATCGGCAGCGGCATTCGCGAGTCGACCAGCTCGACGTAGGGGGCGATCTCGTCGTACACAGCGGCGAACTGCTCGTCGGTGAGCGGCTGACCGTCGATCGTGATGCGCTCGGTCACGGAGTCGAGGTGCGGGCTCGTGTAGCGGCCCGGGCGCAGCCCGAAGCCCTGCAGCAGGGCGTCGATCATGCGGGCCGTGCTGCTCTTGCCGTTCGTGCCGGTCAGGTGGATCGACGGGTAGCCGCGCTGCGGCGAGCCGAGAAGATCGCAGAGCAGCCTGATGCGTTCGAGGTCGGGCACCATCCGGTCCTCGGCCGGATAGCGGGTGGCGAGAGCTGCCAGGACCCGTTGGAGACTCACGCGAGCGTCACGTCGACGCCCTCGTTCCCCTCGACCTCGAGAACGACCAGGTCGGTCACGACCCCAGCGCCGCGCAGGTCGGCGTCGACCTGCCTCACGTACGCCGCGCGATCGCGCTCCGCCCGGACCTCGAGGCGCGCCACCGGGGCGCGCATCGACACCTTGGCGTTGCTCTTGGCCTTGCGGATCTGTCCGAGCACCTCACCGGCCACCGTGAGCAGCGCGGGATCGCCGGTCGCGCCGCCGGACTCGCGCAGCGAAGCCGCCTCCGGCCAGCTCTGCGCGTGCACCGACCCGCGCTGCCACCACGACCAGACCTCCTCGGTGGTGAACGGCAGCACCGGGGCGAACAGGCGAAGCAGCACCGACAGGGCGAGCCGCAACGCCCGGCGGGCACTGTCGGCCCCCGCACTGTCGTCGGCGCCTTCGGCGTATGCCCGGGTCTTGACCAGCTCGATGTAGTCGTCGCAGAAGAGCCAGAAGAACGCCTCGGTACGTTCGAGCGCGCGGGCGTAGTCGTAGCCGTCGAAGGCCGAGCTCGCCTCCTCGACGACCGCGGCGAGCCGCGCGAGCAGCGCCCGGTCCACGGGCTCGGTGACCGGTCCCGGCGCAGCCGCGGGGAAGGTGAGCGCGAACTTGCTGGCGTTGAGCAGCTTGACGGCCAGGCGCCGTCCCACCTTCATCTGACCCTCGTCGAGGGCGGTGTCGGTGCCCGGCCGCGCGCAGGCTGCCCAGTAGCGGACCGCGTCCGAGCCGTGCCGCTGCAGCACGTCGGCGGGGGTCACGACGTTGCCCTTGGACTTGCTCATCTTCTTGCGGTCCGGATCGAGGATCCACCCGTTGATCGAGGTGTCCGACCAGGGCAGGCGGTCGTGCTCGAAGTGGGAACGCAGCAGCGTGGAGAACAGCCAGGTGCGGATGATCTCCGGACCCTGCGGGCGCACGTCCATCGGGAACGTACGGGAGAACAGGTCCGGGTCGTCCTCCCACCCGCAGGCGATCTGCGGGGTGAGCGAGGAGGTCGCCCAGGTGTCCATCACGTCGGGGTCCCCGACGAACCCGCCGGGCGCCCCACGCTGCTCTGCCGTGAAACCGGGCGGGACATCGGAGCTCGGGTCGATCGGCAGGCTCGACTCGGCGGGCACGATGGGGCTCTCGTGGTCGATGCTGCCGTCGGCGCTGATCGGGTACCACAGCGGGAGCGGCACTCCGAAGAAGCGCTGCCGGCTGATCAGCCAGTCGCCGTTGAGCCCCTCGACCCAGGAGTCATAGCGCGACTGCATCCAGCCCGGGTGCCAATCGAGGTCTTTTCCACGGTGGAGCAGGACCTCGCGCAGATCGCGGTCGCGGCCGCCGTTGCGGATGTACCACTGCCGGCTCGTGACGACTTCCAGTGGCCGGTCGCCCTTCTCGAAGAACTTCACCGCATGGGTGATCGGCCGGGGCTCCCCGTCGAGCTCGCCGGCCTCGCGCAGCAGCTCGACGATGCGGGCCTGCGCCTGCTTGACCGTCTTGCCGGCCAGCTCGGCGTAGGCGGCCCGGCCGCCCTCGCTGACGATCGCCGGCGGCGGCTCGGCCCGCAGCCGGCCATTGCGCTCGAGGACGTTGCGGACGGGGAGGTCCAGCGCCCGCCACCAGGTCACGTCTGTCGTGTCGCCGAAGGTGCAGACCATCGCGATGCCGCTGCCCTTGTCGGGTTGCGCAAGCTCGTGGGCCAGCACCGGGACCTCGACGTCGAACAGGGGTGAGACGACGGTGCTGCCGAAATGGCTCTGGTAGCGCTCGTCATCGGGATGTGCGACCAGGGCGACGCACGCCGGCAGCAGCTCGGGGCGGGTCGTCTCGATGCTGACCGGCAGCCCTCCGGCCGCG
Organism: Mycobacteriales bacterium; assembly: GCA_038256525.1. Taxonomy (GTDB): domain Bacteria; phylum Actinomycetota; class Actinomycetes; order Mycobacteriales; family SCTD01; genus SCTD01. The sequence goes on from JBBSKF010000092.1 coordinate 7,094, forward strand.
GTCGACCGGAAGGCGTAGCGGTGGTAAGCGCCTGGCTGCTCCCGGTCCTCGAGCTCGGCCTGCGCGACGGCGGTCTGGAAGGTGACGTCCCACAGCGTCGGGGCCTCGGTGGCGTAGGCCTCACCACGCGCCAGGTTGCGCAGGAACGCCCGTTGGCTGGTGCGCCGGGCCCGCTCCCCGATCGTCACGTAGGTCAGCGACCAGTCGACCGACAGGCCGACCTGCCGCCAGAGATCCTCGAAGACCTTCTCGTCCTGCTCGGTCCGCTCCAGGCACAGCTCGACGAAGTTCGGCCGTGAGCAGGAGACCCGCTTCTTCGGGTCAGGCTTGGCGGGTGGCACGAAGTCGGGGTCGTGGACCAGTGACGGGTCGCACCGTACGCCGTAGTGGTTCTCCACCCGGCGCTCGGTCGGCAGACCGTTGTCGTCCCACCCCATCGGGTAGAACACCGCCTTGCCCCGCATGCGCTGATAGCGCGCGAGGGTGTCGGTCTGCACGTAGCCGAAGACCGAGCCCATGTGCAGGCTCCCGCTCACGGTGGGCGGCGGGGTGTCGACGCTGAAGACCTGTGCCCGCTCGGCCGTCCGGTCGAAGCGGTAGATGCCCTCGGCCTGCCAGACCGCATCCCAGCGCTGCTCGAGCCCGTCGAGGGTCGGCTTGTCCGGGACGGCCTGCTGCGGGAGCTCGATCACGGGCACGAGTCTAGGGAGGGCGCACGGGGGTCTTTTCGCAAGCGAGCCACCGAGCATCAGCCTGCATGTTCGACTTGCGGTGTGCTCCTCGCCCTGACCTCCTTCGAGACGGCCTCGCTGTCGGGTCGGTCCTGGCTGATCGTGCTCGCCGTCGGCGCGGTGGTCGCCGGCTGGCAGCGCAGGCGGCTCGTGGTCACCATCCCTGCCGCCCGGCCCCACCTGGCGGACAGCACCCTCGCGACCGTGGGCATCGCGCTGTTGGCGGTCGGTGTGCTCGGCAACGCCGCCATCGTCGTCGCCGTCCGACGGGACCTCCCGCCCGGGTCCGGGCCGGCAGCACTGACGACGCCGGTGCGGATCGCGCTGCCGCCGACGACGCTGGGTCTGCCGCGCAACGAGCAGCTGACCCAGGCGATCCTCGGGGACGTCGCCGCCGCTCCGCAGCGACAGCTTGCGTTCTACGGCGAGCCCGACGACGGTGTCGTCGTGTCCGCCGGCCCGATCAGCCCGCAGGAGCAGGCCACTGCGCTGCAGGACGCCCAGGCCGGCGCCGAGGTCGACCTGGGCGCGCTCGGCGAGGGGCTGGCTGTCCCGCCGGGCGATCCGTCCGGTGAGGCGCGCTGCTGGGCGGCTGCGCTGCAGGGCAACGACCTCACGTACTGCCTGTTCGTCGGTCAGGGAAGCGTGGTCGCGATCCTCGACTTCGCCGCCCCCGACCTGCCGACCGCCGGCGCCCGCGGGCGCGAGGTCGTGACGACGGCCGTCCTGCCGGGCTGACCCGACCGCGCCGTCGTCTACACGCGACTTCTAGGCTCGCCCCCCGTGACCACCGCCATCTCGACCACCACCGTCGACCTTCCCGACGACTGGGCGTACGGGCGGGGCGTCCTGCACGGCGGTTGGCTGCTCGAGACGGTGACCGCCGCGGCGATGAGGCACACCGCGCACCCACACCCGCTGGCGGTCAGCGCCCACTTCCTGAGCGCGGCCGAGCCGGGCCCGGCCACCCTGGACGTCGAACCGCTGCGGGAAGGTCGCTCGGTGGGCGCGCTGCGCGCCCGGCTCACCCAGGACGACCGCATCCGGGTCGAGGTGCTCGTCACCGCCGGCACCCTGCCGGCGGCCGGCAGCGCACCACTTCTGGTCGACGCGGCCGCGCCCTCCTTGCCACCCCTCGAGCAGTGTCCGGTGCAGAGGGTGCTGCCCGGCACGCCGCGCAACGGCATCATCGAGCAGCTCGAGGTGCGTCTCGACCCGGCCTCCGCATCCTGGTTGCGCGGTCGCCCCGGCGGCAGCCCCGAGGTGCGCGGCTGGATCCGGTCCGCGGTCGGTCGACCCGTCGATCCGCTGCTGCTGCTGACCGTTGCCGACGCGCTTCCGCCGGTGACGCTGGACCTCGGCATCGAGGGCTGGGTGCCGACGGTGGAGCTGACGATCCTGCTCCGCTGCATCCCAGCGGCGGGCTGGCTGCGCGTGCTGCAGCGGGCGAAGCTGCTGCACGGCGGCTGGCTCGACGAGGAGTGCGAGGTCTGGGACAGCTCCGGGCAGCTCGTCGCCCAGGCCAGGCAGCTCGCCGGCTACCGCGAGCCGGAGCCGCCCGCGGCCTGAGCGCGGCCCTGAGAGAAGCAGGCGGTCCACACGACGTGCCAGGATGCCCTTCCGCCCCTTCTCCGGGAGGACCACATGCACCAGTCGGACTGGAAGTCGGTCCTCGCCGTCGCCGCCCCGGCGGCGCTGGAGCATCTGGAATCCCTCCCCTCCCGGCGAGTCCATCCGTCAGCCGGCCATGCCGAAGTGCGCACCGCGCTCGACCACGGCCTGCCGGAGGTCGGACTCGACGCAGCACAGGTGATGGCGGATCTCGTCCGTGACCTCGCGCCGTACGTGACGGCGCACGCCAGTGGACGCTTCTTCGGCTTCGTCATCGGTGGTCTGCACCCGGCCGCCTGGGGGGCCGAGCTGCTCGTGTCGACCTGGGACCAGAACGCCGGGCTGTTCCCGCCGACCCCTGGCGTGGCCGTGGCGGAGGAGCTCGCGGGCGAATGGCTGGTGGACCTGCTCCAGCTGCCCCCGGAGTGCTCCGTCGGGTTCGTCACAGGCGGTCAGATGGCGAACTTCACCTGCCTGGCCGCGGCCCGCGACAAGGTGCTGCGAGACGTGGGCTGGGACGTCGAGGCCGACGGCCTGACAGGGGCGCCTCCGGTCACGATCCTGCTCAAGGAGGGCGTCCACTCGACGGTGCCGCGGGCCCTTCGCTTCCTCGGGTTCGGCGAGCGGTGCGCCGTCCGGCTCGCGTGCGACGAGCAGGACCGGCTGCGGCCGGATGCACTCGAGCAGGCACTGTCCTCGATCTCCGGTCCGACGATCGTGGTGATCGAAGCGGGGAACGTCAACACCGGCTCCTTCGACGACTTCGATGCCGTCGCCGACCTCATGGACGCCCACCGCGCGGGCGGCTCCCCGACCTGGGTGCACGTCGACGGCGCCGTCATGCTGCTCGCAGCGGCGTCGCCAGCGATGGCGAAGCACACTCGCGGGCTGTCCCGGCTCGACTCGTGGTCGACCGACGGGCACAAGCTGCTGAACGTCGCGTACGACTGCGGGGTGGCGCTGTGCCGGGAGCCGGCGGCTCACCGCGCGGCGATGAGCGTGCAGGCGAGCTACCTGGAGCAGGGCACCGGCGCGCGTGACGCCATGGACTGGAATCCGGAGTTCTCGCGGCGAGCCCGCGGGGTGGGTGTGTACGCAACGCTGCGCGCCCTCGGCCGATCAGGGCTGGTCGACCTTGTCGACCGTACGGTCCGGCTCGCCCAACGCTTCGCCGAAGCCCTGTCCGCCAGTGGCCGGGCGGAGATCGTCAACGAGGTGGTCGCAAACCAGGTGCTGGTGCGCTGGCTCGCACCCGACGGCGACACGGCCCGGATGGCGGACGCGATCATGGCCGGCATCCGGACCGAGGGGACGGCGTTCTTCAGCGGCACGACCTACCGCGGCGAGCGCCTGATGCGGATCTCGGTGTCGGACTGGGCGACCGATGACGACGACGTCGACCGGGTCGTTGAGGCCTTACTGCGGCACGCTGAGCTCGCCTGGGGCTGACGCCCGGGCGAGTCTCAGGCGGACTTCTCGCGCCGCTCGCGCCGGGAGGGAGTCGCGGCGTCCCTCGGGATCAGCGTCGGGTTGACGTGCTCGAGCACGACCTCCCGGGTGATGAGGCACTTGGCGACGTCGCCGCGTGAGGGCAGCTCGTACATCACCGACAGCAGCACCTCCTCCAGGATGGCGCGCAGTCCACGGGCGCCGGTCCGGCGGGCCATGGCCTGGTCGGCGATCGCGGACAGGGCGTCGTCGGTGAACTCCAGCTCGACCTGGTCGAGCTCGAACAGCCGGCGGTACTGACGTACGAGCGCGTTCTTGGGCTCGGTGAGGATCTGGATCAGCGCGTCCTTGTCCAGGTTGTGCACGCTGGTGAGCACCGGCAGCCGGCCGATGAACTCCGGGATCATCCCGTACTTGAGCAGGTCCTCGGGCATCGCGTCGCCGAAGACGTTGCCGCCGTCGACCTCGCCTTTCGAGCGGGGTGAGCCGGTGAAGCCGACGCCCGTCTTGTTGGTCCGCTGCTCGATGACCTTGTCGAGGCCGGCGAACGCGCCGCCGACGATGAACAGCACGTTGGTGGTGTCGATCTGGATGAACTCCTGGTGCGGGTGCTTGCGCCCGCCCTGCGGCGGCACCGACGCGGTGGTGCCCTCGAGGATCTTCAGCAGGGCCTGCTGGACGCCCTCTCCGGAGACGTCGCGGGTGATCGACGGGTTCTCGCTCTTGCGGGCGATCTTGTCGACCTCATCGATGTAGATGATCCCGGTCTCGGCCTTCTTGACGTCGTAGTCGGCCGCCTGGATCAGCTTGAGCAGGATGTTCTCGACGTCCTCGCCGACATAACCGGCCTCGGTGAGTGCGGTCGCGTCGGCGATCGCGAACGGGACGTTGAGCATCTTGGCGAGCGTCTGCGCCAGCAGCGTCTTGCCGCAGCCGGTCGGGCCGAGCAGCAGGATGTTGCTCTTCTGCAGCTCGACGGGATCCTTGTCGCCGCCGCCGGACTGGACCCGCTTGTAGTGGTTGTAGACCGCGACCGCGAGCGTCCGCTTGGCGGTGTCCTGGCCGATGACGTAGCCGTCCAGGAAGTCGTAGATCTCACGGGGCTTGGGGAGCTCGTCCCACTTCAGCTCAGAGCTCTCGGACAGCTCCTCCTCGATGATCTCGTTGCACAGGTCGATGCACTCGTCGCAGATGTAGACACCCGGACCGGCGATGAGCTTCTTGACCTGCTTCTGCGACTTGCCGCAGAACGAGCACTTCAGCAGGTCGCCGCCGTCTCCGATGCGTGCCACCTCGTGGTCCTCGTCCCTGTCGTCCCGGCCGGGGCCGGTGCCTGCGGGGTGCCTGTCCCCGACGGTACTGCCTGAGAGGCTCCTGAGGCAGTGCTTCCGGTGGGCGATCGGCGCCCCGTGCTCGGTCTGTCGCGAAAAGCCGGGCGTGTCGCCCGGCCCCCGCCGCCTGTCGAACCTAGCGCCCCGCCGCCTTGAGCGAGGCCGTTTTGCGGGTGGCCACGACCTCGTCGATGAGGCCGTAGTCCACCGCCTCCTGAGCGGTGAGGATCTTGTCCCGCTCGATGTCCTTGCGGATCAGGTCGGCCTCCCGGCCGGTGTGCAGCGCCAGCATCTGCTCCAGCAGGGCGCGCATCCGCAGGATCTCGCGGGCCTGGATCTCGATGTCGCTGGACTGGCCCTCTCCCCCACCGGAGGGCTGATGGATCAGCACCCTGGCGTGCTCGAGGGCGAGCCGCTTGCCCTTGGTGCCGGCGGCGAGCAGGACGGCGGCGGCGGAGGCCGCCTGCCCCATGCAGATGGTCTGGATCTCGGGCTTGACGAACTGCATCGTGTCGTAGATGGCGGTGAGCGCCGTGAAGGAACCACCGGGTGAGTTGATGTAGATCGAGATGTCGCGGTCCGGGTCCTCGGACTCGAGGTGCAGCAGCTGAGCCATCACGACGTTGGCGACGCCGTCGTCGATGGGCGTGCCCAGGAAGATGATGCGCTCTTTGAGCAGGCGGGAGTAGATGTCGAACGAGCGCTCCCCGCGAGAGGTCTGCTCGATGACGATCGGAATCGTGTAGTTGCTGGGATCGCGAAAGCTCATGCTGGTCCTCCTAGGCCCGGGTGCCGGCGCCGGACGGCACCTGTGTCGCGCCGGTGACGACGTGGTCGACGAAGCCGTAGTCCTTGGCCTCCTCGGCCGAGAACCAGCGGTCACGGTCGGAGTCCTTGTTGATCTGCTCGACGGTCTGGCCGGTGTGGAAGGCGATCCGCTCCGCCATCTTGTTCTTGGTGTAGAGCATCTGCTCGGCCTGGATCGCGATGTCGGACGCGGTGCCTCCGATCCCGCCTGACGGCTGGTGCATCATGATCCGCGCATGCGGCGTGGCATAGCGCTTTCCGTTCGCCCCGGCGCAGAGCAGGAACTGCCCCATCGAGGCGGCGAGCCCGAGCCCGACCGTCGCGACGTCGTTGGCGACGAACTGCATGGTGTCGTAGATCGCCATGCCGGCCGAGACCGAGCCACCGGGGGAGTTGATGTAGAGGAAGATGTCGCGCTCGGGATCCTCGGCCGCCAGCAGGAGCAGCTGGGCGCAGATCGCGTTGGCGATCTCGTCCATCACCGGCGAGCCGAGGAAGATGATGCGCTCTTTCAGCAGGCGGTTGAAGACCTGGGCGTCCAGGCCCATGTCGCCTCCGCCGGTGCGGGCGGAGGCAGCGGGGGTGGCCGTCCCCAGAATGGCGCCGGACGTCGCCGGAAAGGAATGGGTCACGAAGGCCTACCTCGGATCGTGGGTGGGACGGTGCTGCCTGTCATTGCCGACTGGTTAGGGACACTAACGCCGTCCGCCGACACAGACTGCCCGGCGACCGCCCGTTTCGCTCTCGGCGCAGGGCTTGTCAGCCCTCGTCCAGGTAGTGGACGGTGCCGTCGTCGTGGGTGTGGAAGGGCCGGCCCTCGTCGTCCAGCTCGGTGTCGTCGGCCGGTTGTGACGCGGCCATCATGTCGCCCCGCAGCGCTTCGAGGTCGATGGCGTTGCCAGCGGAGTCCGTGATCGACGCGGCCTGCATGACGGTCGCGAGCGCCTTGCCGCGCCGAATCTCGGCCACCAGCCCCTGGATGGAGCCGGACTCGACCGCCTGCTGCATGAACTGCTCCGGGGGGACGCCGGCGGACTGCGCCCGACGCATGAGGACCTCGCGGAACTCGTCGTCGGTGATCGCCAGCTGCTCACGCTCGGCGATCGCGTCGAGCACGAACTGGGACTTGATGGAGGTGGTCGCGCCCTCCAGCAGCTGCTCGTCGAAGTCCTCCTGGCTCTTGCCCGAGTTCTCCAGGAACTGATCCAGGGTCAGCCCGGCCCCTTGCAGCTGGTCGGTCATGTTCTGCTTGCGCCACTCGAGCTCGGCTTCCAGAACCGTCTCCGGCAGTGGGAGGTCGACCGCTGCGAGCAACGCCTCGAGCACGTGGTCGCGGGCGGCCATGCCCTGCTCCTGCCTGCCGGCGAGCATCAGGCGGGCGCGGATGTCCTCGCGCAGCAGGTCGAGCGTGGCGAAACCGGTCGACTCCGCGAACGCCTCGTCGGCAGCCGGGAGCTGCCGCTCGTTGACCGCCTTCACGGTGACGGCGACATCGGACAGCTCACCGGCGTACTGCCCTGCGATCAGGGTGGTCGTGAAGGTCGCGGCGTCGCCCGCGCTCATGCCGAGGACCGCCTCGTCGATGCCCTCGAGCAGATCGCCGGCGCCGATCTTGTACGACAGGCCCTGCGCGTTGCCGCCCGGCACTTGTTCGCCGCCCACCGTCGCCACCAGGTCCAGGGTGAGGTAATCGCCGTCAACGGCGGCCCGCTCCACCGGAGCGAGCGTGGCGTAGTGCAGGCGAAGGTCGTCGAGCTCGGTGGTGATGTCCTCCTCACCGACGACCACCTCGTCGACGGTGACGGACAGCGAGTCGAAGTCGGGAAGGTCGAACTCCGGGCGTACGTCGAACTCGGCCGTGAAGGCGAGCTCCACGCCGTCGTCGAGCTTGGTGACGTCGACCTCCGGCCGGCTGACCGGCGCCACACCGGACTCGGTGACAGCCTCGGAATACAGCCGCGGCAGCGCTTCCTGCACCGCCTCCTGCAGGACGACGCTGCGCCCGACCCGCTGGTCCAGGATGCGCGGCGGCACCTTGCCGGGCCGGAAGCCCTGCACCTTCACCGACGCCCCGATGGTCTTGTACGCCTTGACGAGCTCGGGTTGGAGCTCCTCGAACGGGACCTCGACCGTGAGGCGGACCCGGGTCGGGCTCAGGGTCTCGACGGCGCTCTGCACAGGGAAGGTCCTTCTCTCGGATGGGCGCGGAACACGACGCAGCGCGCCGTTGGAGGACAGAGACCGTCGGGGCGGGGAGACTCGAACTCCCGATCTCCTGCTCCCAAAGCAGGCGCGCTAGCCACTACGCTACGCCCCGCGTGACTGAGGCCCACTCTACGGGTCGCACTGCGCGCGGGCGTAGCTCAATGGTAGAGCCCCAGTCTTCCAA
>JBBSKF010000093.1:0-15234 GCA_038256525.1 Mycobacteriales bacterium
CGTGCTGACCGGACAGATCAGCCAGGCCTGCGCGGCCGTGCTGACCCGGCTGATCGGCAAGATCGAGATCGAGCAGCTGCTGGTCTGCCAGGGCTCGCTGATCGAGGTCGCCGCCGGCCGGGACCCCCAAGCCCTCGCCGGGTGAGTGCGGGAGCTGATCGCCACGCACTGCGAACCACAGCTCGAACACGACGAACGCACCGCCCAGGACAAGCGCTACCTGCAGACCCGCAACAACCACGACGGCACCATCCGAGGCAGCTTCCTGCTCCCCGCCGGTGACGCCGAGAGCCTGCTGACCGCCCTGGAACCACTGGCCCGCTCCACCGGGCTCAGCGACGGCCGGTCGGCCGGGCAACGCCGGGCCGACGCGCTCACCGAGATCTGCGAACAAGTCCTCCGGCACGGCACCCTGCCCGACGCCGGTGGGCTACGCCCGCACCTGGCCTACATCGTCCCAGCCGGCTGGGCCGCCGCAGCGGCCGCCGCGCCGCTGGCCGACATCGTCACCGCCGAACTCGACGGCACCTTCACCAAAGCCCGGCAGGCCTGCGCCACCGCCGCGTGGACCGGACCGCAAACCCGCGCCCGGATCGAGACGATCCTGTGCGACGCCCGCATATCCCGGGTGCTGACCGACGGCCTCGGCCAGGTCATCGGGCTGGAGTCACTGACCGACGAGATCACCACCGCGCAACGCCGGACCCTGGCCTACCGCGACCTCGACTGCATCGCCCGCGGCTGCACCCGCCCACCGGCCTTCTGCGACGCCCACCACCTACACGCCCGCAAAGACGGCGGCACCACCGACCTCGGCAACCTCGTCCTACTCTGCAAACGGCACCACGTCATGTGGCACCAAGGACGCCTGCAGCTGCGTGACCTGCACGTCCCCTGGCTCACCAACCACACCGACCGACCACAACAACCCGTCTGGCTCGAATGAGCGGTGCCTGGCATGTACCTTCTCCAAGGCACGCTCGGCGGACCATTCGCGCATGGGAGGCGGCTCACCCCCCCGTCAACGGTCCGGGCCGGCGCGGGCGCGGGCCAAGGCAGTCCCCAGGCGGCCAAGCGGTCCGGGTGGTCGGACCTGTGCCATCACTTCAGCAACGTCGCCCTCCAACTGGCAGCTTCGCAAGCCAGCCCCGGCAAGGCGGGCGACCTGCTCGGCCCGCTTGCATGCGGCTGCCTCGCCGGAAAGAGCCCGCTCGGCGGCGGCCAACGCGGCCAGGTCCGCCGCAGCGGCGGCGCGCTGGCGGGCGACGGCCACTGCGGCCAAGCTCGTCGACGCAGCGCCGACCAATGCGAGAACAGCGGCCAGGGCCAGCACCAGAACCGCTGCGACACCCGTCTCCCCCCTGCCCCGGCCGGTCCTGACCCGGCCGGCCGTCACCCATGGCCGCATCCCCGTCGAAGGACGGGTCACGGCCGGACTCCCTCGACCGCAGCGACCGCACGACCGCTAACCGAGACGGCCGGCAGTGCATCGAGGGCGGCACCGAACGGCCGCACCCGTGCGGTCACGACCACCTCGACAAAGCCCTTCCCGCCGGAGCGGATGGTCACGGTCGCGCCGGACGGGGCGAGCCGCTCGCCGGCCGTGCGTACGACCTCCGTTGCGTCGCCTCGGGCCGCGACGCGGGCGGCAGCCCGGGCGGCATCGACGCAACGCAGCTGGGCTGCGACGCAAGCCAGCACGCTGATGGCAGCGGCGAGCACGATGAGCAGGACCGGGAGCAGCACGGCCGTCTCTGCGGTGACGCTGCCGCGGGCGCGCGGACGGAAGCGGTGCCCTCGAGGGGCGGCGCAACGGGCGCTGCGAAGTCGGTTCAGCACGGGGACCCTCCCGGCCGGGCCCGGACCGGTGCGCGCTCGCGCCGGTCCGGGCGGTGGACGGACGCTCAGAACGAGAGCTTGAAGGCCCTACCGATCACGCCCTTGATGAGGGACAGGACCGCGTCGCTGGTGATGACCTTGTACAGGACGCCGCTGAAGCCACAGGCTGCAACGGTGCCCACGGCATATTCAGCAGTAGTCATCCCCGCCTGGCGCTCACCTGCCTTCATCGTCTGCAGGCGGACGGCGGCACGAACGGGAACGGTTCGGACGGTGCGAAGTGCGGACATGGACAACCTCCGGGACAGCGCCGACCGATCGGACGGCAGATTGGTGCCGGGCAGGCGCCTGGCATGTGAATGTTGTTGTCCGCGAGAGGCTTTGACCACGCAGTAGCGGACGTCTGTGGACGCTTTCGGGCAACTGTGGACACAGGCTCCGCCAGTCCCGGCGGATCAGAACGACGCCAGCAGGGGGCCCGCCAGCCCGGCGACAACCGGAACGATGCCGATCAGGACGAAGGCTGGGAGGAAGCACAACCCGAGCGGCGCCACAGCGAGCACACCGACGCGTCGCGCCGCCTGCTCGCCGCGCGAACGGCCCTGCGCGCGTGCATCTGCCGCGAGTCTCGAGACGGCGCCGGCGACGGGGGCACCGCCGTCGGCTGCTCGGCCGAGCGCCCTGGCCGTCGCGGCAAGCGGGTCCTCGTCCCCAGCCCCGACGCCCCCCGACGGGTCTCTCGCCAGAGCTGCCCACGCCTCGGCCGGCGGGGAACCGACAGCGAGCGCCGCGCAGACCGCACTCAGTCGCCGGCCAGCGGGACCGGGGACGGCTTGCGCGACCGCCTTCGCCGCCGCCGGCAGGGGAGCACCACCGGTCAGGCACGAGGCCAGCAGGTCGAGCAGGAGCGGCAGATCTGAGACCAGCTGCTCGCGCTCGGCTCGCCGCTCGGCAGGTTCGAGCCGCCCGAGCAGGCGCGGGCCAGCCCACCCCAGTGCCGCCCCGAGAACCAGCCCCACCCAGCCAGTCACCAGCAGCGCCGCAGCGATCCCCGCGAGGACGCAGGCCGCCCTTGCCGGCGGCAGTCGGACGGGCGGACCCCGCCTAGCGGTCGACGCAGACATCGTCCGGCTGAGCCGCTCATTGCCTCCGCGGCCCATCAGCACCAGGACAGCCAGCGCCGACAGGACGACCGCGGCGGGCACCGCCAGCCCAGCCACGTCAGCCGTTCCCGCCCGCCCGAACCACAAGACGCCCTGTCCACCACAGCCCAAGGCCGTCGAGGATCAACCCGCCGGCCAGGCAGCCCAGGCCCAGCGGCGTGCGCAACAGCACGTGTGCCGGGTCGGCGCCCAGGCCCGTTGCGAGCAGCAGCCCGACAAGCGGCAGGACCGCCAGCAGCCCGGCGGTGGCACGTGGGCCCGCGAGCTCGGCCTCGACGGCATGCCGAGCGTCCTGGTCGGCGCGCAGCCCCTCTTCGAGCCGGTCGACCGCCGCCGCAAGGCCGCTACCCGAGGCCGCGCAGACCGTCCAGCAGGCAGCCAGCGCCCGAAGCACCTCAGGCACTGCAGTCGTCGGTCCGGACCACGCCGCGTCGGTGATCAGCAGGGCACCCGCGACGTCCCCACCCAGGCGCGCCGCAGCCGCCGCGGCCTGCAAGGCGTCACGGCTGGGGCCGGCGGCAAGCTCGGCTGCGACTGACAGGGCGGCTGCTGGTGAACGACCCGCGCGAAGCTCACTGGCCAGGGTGGCGCAGGCCTCCACAGCGCGCCGGCGCTCGGTCCGGCGTGCGGAGTTGCGCCGCCGGACCCCCGCCTGACGCCGCAACGCCACAGCGCCGAGCGACACCAGCAGCGCCACGACCGGTCCCACCAGCAGCGCGGCGGCCGTCGCGGTCAGGGATGCCGGCACCCAGAACCCAGGCTGGCCGAACGAGGGCCGGCCCGGCGGCTGGCCGAACGATGACTGCTGGCCGGCCTGCACGACGCGGACGGCATCGAGCCGCAGCCGGCCAGGACCCGGCAACCCGAGCAGGCACCCCACCGCAGCAGCCGCCAGGACCGCAGCGAGAACCCCGGGGCTCACCCGCCCACCATCTCGGCCAGCCGCCCAGCCCCGGGGCCGGGCGAGCCAGCGGCAGCCTCGCCGTCCCAGCTCCAGGCCGGCACAGCCTGCACCAGGCCGTCGCCGCCGCGCTCCAGCACGCACACCTCCGCCAGCCGCCGGCGGCCGGTGGGTGCTCGTCGGAGGTGCACTGCCAGGCGCAGCCCGGAGGCCAGCTGGCTGTGCAACGCCTGCTGACCGAGCCCGGCGACCGCGGCGAGCGCCTCGAGCCGGGCCGGCACGTCCCGGGCAGAGTTGGCGTGCAGCGTTCCGCAACCACCCTCGTGACCGGTGTTCAGCGCGGCCAGCAGGTCGACCACCTCGGCGCCGCGGACCTCGCCGACCACCACCCGGTCCGGCCGCATCCGCATGGCCTGCCGTACGAGATCGCGCAAGGTGACCGCGCCGGCGCCCTCGAGATTCGCCGGGCGAGCCTCGAGCCGTACGACGTGCGGATGGTCCGGGGCGAGCTCGCCGGCATCCTCGACCAGCAGGATCCGATCCCGCCGGTCGACCAGCCCGAGCAGTGCGGACAGCAGCGTCGTCTTGCCGGTCCCGGTGCCCCCGCTGACCAGGAACGCGGTTCGCGAGCAGATCAACCGGGCGAGCAGCCGCGCGCCGTCGGGAGGAACCGAACCCGCCGCCGTCAGCTCCGCCAGGGTGAACACACGGGTGCGTGCGATGCGCAGTGACAGGCAGGTGCCGGCAGGTGCGATGGGGGGCAGCACGGCGTGGAGCCGGACCCCCCCGGCGAGCCGGGCGTCCACCCACGGCTGCGCATCATCGAGCCGCCTACCGGTCGGAGCGGTCAGCCGCTGGGCGAGCCGGCGTACGGCAGTGTCGTCGGCGAAGCGCACCGTCGCCCGCTCCAACCCCTCGCCCCGATCGACCCAGATCTCGTCGGGTGCGTTCACGAGCACATCGGTCACCGCGGGGTCACGGAGCAGCGGTTCGAGCGGGCCGGCTCCGACGATCTCGCTCTGCAACGCGTGCAGGACGGTGTGCAGCTCGGCGTCCCCACGCAGCGCCCCTCCCTCATCACGCAATGCCGCGGCAACCAGAGCGGGCGTCGGCGGGCTCCCGGAGGACGCCACCCGGCGGCGGACCCGGTCGAGCAGGTCCGGCGCCACCGGACTGGGCGTACGCCCGCGGGCGTCCCCCGGCAGCGTCGTCACGCGGCGCGACCGACGGCAGGGAGCAGCTCGCCGAGCAGCCTCGCGCACCCGGCCGACAACGGCCCCCGACCGCGTCGCCCCGGAGGCTCGCCGCGTTCCAGTGCCACGTCCAGCCCCGGCTCGGCCTTCAGCTCGACAAGCAGCGGCAGGCCGAGCGCCTCGGCGACCTGGCCACCGGACAGGCCCGAGGGCGACGGTCCGCGGGTGACGACGCGCAGATCCCGGCAGAGCGGGCCGGCCGTGGCGGCGACGCGCGACGCGGCAGCCGCCGCTCGCACTTCGAGCGGCACCACGAGCAGGCAGGTCGTCGACGACAGCAGCACTGCGCGGCTGCATTCGTCGAGCATGCGCGGCAGATCCACGACGACCAGCTCGTGGGCCCGCCGTCCGGCCGCGAGCACGGCCCGGACGGCGTCGACGGACACCGGCCCCGGATCGGCCCTGTCCCATGACAGCACCGACAGGCCGTTCATCTGCGGCAGGGCACGGGCGAGCTCCGCGGCGGGCACCCGCCCGCGGGTCCCCCCGAGATCACGCCAGCGCAGGCCGGCGTCCTGCTCACCGCCGAAGACGAGGTCGATACCGCCGCCGAGCGGGTCGCCGTCGACCAGCAGGGTCGATCGCCCGGCCCGGCCGGCGGTGACGGCCAACGCGCAGGACAACGTGGTTGCCCCGGCCCCACCTCGACCGCCGATCACGGCCACGAGCGCACCCTCCGGCCCGAAACCCTCGTCTGCGTCGGCAAGCTGATCGATAAGCCAGCGTTCGGCGTCGGGCAGGAAGACCACGCGCTCCGCGCCGACCTCGACGGCGCGCTGCCAGATGCCGGCGTCATCGAGGTCTTCGCCCAGCAGGACCACACCGGGGCGGCGGGGCAGCCGGCTGCGCACACAGCCCCTCGTGGCGTCGGGCCCCACCACGATGAACGGCGCCCCGGCCCAGGACCGACGGGCCGCTCCTGCATCAGGAGCGACCTCGAGGTCGACGCCGGCGGTAGCAGCAAGGCGCAGCAGGTCGTCGAGGACATCTGGGTCTGAGCTGACCAGGAGTGGACGAGCGATCACGCGAAGCCTCCCGGACTCGAGCGCCTCGGGTGTGGCGCGTCCGGGAACCATCAGCCCCCGCCCCCACCACAGTCAGCACCCAACGGCCGCCTGTGGACAGCAACGCGACTGTGGACAGCGAGGGCGCCAGTGAACGGCTGGGGGCGACGACTGTGACAGACCGGCCCGCGAACGCGGACGACCCCCGCCGGGGGGGGTGGCGGGGGTCGTCTCGCTTGGCCCGGCTCCGGGGGGGGTTGAGCCGAGCCCGTCCAAGTCCGGGGACGCCGTAGCGACCCCGTCAGGTGGTGATGTTCCCAGCCATCAGAGTGGGAAACCCACCAACTTTCATCGACAACTTAGTCTGCCTCATTGTGAGCTCCCCTGCCCCTGCGGCCGCCTTCTTCGACCTCGACAAGACGGTCATCACCAAGAGCAGCACCTTGGCCTTCGGCCGGCCCTTTTACAAGGGAGGTCTGGTCAACCGTCGGGCGGTGTACAAGAGCGTCCTGGCGCAGGTCGTCTACTACCTGCGCGGGGCCGACGCCGACACGATGGACCGGGTCCGCGACCAGCTGCGGGAGCTGTGCGCCGGCTGGCCGGTGGAGCAGGTGAATGCGATCGTCGCCGAGCGGATGCACCTGCTCATCGGTTCCGTCGTCTACGTCGAAGCGCTCGAGCTGTTCGACGAGCACCGCGCCGCCGGACGCGAAGTGGTGATCGTCAGCAGCAGCAGCGAGCACGTGGTGCAACCCATCGGCGAGCTGCTCGACGTCGACCACGTCATCGCGACGCGCATGACCGTCGTGGACGGGAAGTACACCGGGGAGATCGACTTCTACGCCCACGGCGAGAACAAGGCCGAGGCGATGCGGGAGTTCGCCTTGGAGCGCGGCTACGACCTCGAGCAGTGCTGGGCGTACGGCGACTCGACCACCGACGAGGCCATGCTCCGGGCGGTGGGCCACCCGATGGCTGTCAACCCCGACAAGCAGCTGCGCCAGCTGGCAGTGGACAACGGCTGGCCGGTGCGGGACTTCCAGAACAAGGTCCGGGTCCGGCCGTGGCATCGCCCCCATCCGGTCAGGGCCGCGGCGTACGCGGCCGTGGGACTGGCCGCGGTCGGTTCCTGCCTGGCGTGGGGAGCACGTCGCCAGCGGTCGTGACTCGGATCACCGGAAACGCTTGCGCAAGCCGGATCGGCGGCGTAGAACAACAGATACGGACCACCGCCTGCGGGCGGACTAGCTCCCCTCGACGGCGGTCCGTGCGCGAGAGCCAGGCACCCACGTGCGACCAGCCGCGAGAGGCACGTCCAGCAGGCCCCACCGTCTCCACGAAAGGAAACACCGGGACCGCTGTACGAACCGGACTGCACGCTCTGATCACCCGGCCCCCACGCATGGCGACGGCGGTCTCCTCCGGAGGCCGCCGTTCCCGTGTCGTGGCTCAGCCGGCCCGGGTGCCGGGCCGGGCTTGCGGTCAGGACGACCTCCGCCGAATGGCCTCGCAGACCGCGAGCCCTTCCCGGGCGCCGAGCCCGACCGCCGCCGCGCAGTGCGCGATCCACCGGGCCACCCCGGGGGGGCCACCACTCACATAGCCGCGCAACGCCTCGGCGTAGTCGGCGGCCAGCTCGGCATGGCCGACCTCCGGCGCCGACACCGCCTTGGGATCCAGGCCGCGGTCGACCAGCACCAGCCGGGAGGCCGCCCGGGCGACGAGGCCGTCGGCGGTCCCGAACGCGCGCAGCGCCAGAAGCTCGCCGTGCACGACGGCAGCGACGACGACGGCCGGTGCGGACGTGCCCGACACCAGGACCCGGGCCAGACCGTCCAACCGGGCCGCGACCTCGAGCGGATCTGGCGCCGCGCCGAGCCCGAGCGGGTCGTCGTAGGCGGCTCCCACCGCGCGGGGCCGGCCGAGGGAGTCGGCATCCGGCACGAGCTGCGCCGCCGCGAGAACGTGCAGCCGGGCCAGTGCCTGCCGGGGCGAGTGCCGGAACGATCCCAGCACCGACCCGAGCTCGGCGTGCAGCCGGACCGCCCCTTCGACCAGCCGCGCGCCCCGCTCGTCCCGGCTCGGCAGCGTCACCGTGCCGCCGGCCATCAGCTGACCCCGCAGCCGCTCGAGCTCGATGCCGGCCCCCTCCAGCGACGCCGACGCGCGAGCTCCCCGCAGCGCCGACTCGGCGGTGACCTCAGCCGAACCGCGCCGCAGCACCCGGTGCGAGAGCAGACCGTCGACCGCGGTTCGCGCCTGCGCCACCGCCGCCTCGACCCCGGGCAGGGCCAGCAGCGGGGCCAGCACGTCGGTCACGCGCGGGCACGCTAATCGCTTTGGGCAGGCATGCCGGACGAATGGCGCTTCGACACCTACAGTCCCGGTCATGGGCCGGTCGCTCGTCGTCGTGCTGGCGCTCGCCGTCCTGCTTCTCGTGCCGGGTGTCGTGCTCCACCGGGCCGTCCGCGGTCGACGCGCCTTCGGCAGCGCGGCCGAGATCGCCACCCACGCGGCCCTGCACGAGGCCTCGCTCGCCTCACCCGCGCTGCGCTCGGGTCTGACAGAGCAGGCGGCCACCCGCAGCGCCGGCCACCTGCGCGCACTGCTCGGCAGCGCCGCGGTCGCGCTGACCGACACCGAACGCCTGCTCGCCTGGGACGGCAGCAACGACGAGCACGCGACCCAGGCGCACTCGCTCGCGGCCCCCGCGCTTCGCGGCGCGCGCACCACCGTCGAGCGGGTGGCCTGCGCCGACCCGGACTGCCCCGTCCGGTCGGCAGTCGTGTGCCCGCTGGTGCTGGACGACCGCGTGGTCGGCACCCTCACCGCGTACGACGCGCTCGCCGGACCCGGGCTGGTCCGCGCGACGGCGGAGGTCGCCCGCTGGGTGTCCGGACAGCTGGAGCTGGCCGAGCTGGACGAGTCGCGGTCCCGCCTGGCCGAGGCGCAGGTGCGCGCCCTGCGGGCCCAGATCAGCCCGCACTTCGTCTACAACGCGCTCACGGCGATCGCGTCTTTCGTCCGCACCGACCCCGAGCGGGCCCGCGAGCTGCTGCTCGAGTTCGCCGACTTCACCCGGTACTCCAGCCGGACGCACGGCGAGTTCACGACCCTCGCGGAGGAGCTCCGTTCGATCGACCGCTACCTGCTGCTGGAGCGGGCCCGGTTCGGTGACCGCCTGCAGGTGCGGCTGCGCGTCGCCCCGGAGGTGCTGCCGGTGGCCGTGCCCTACCTGTGCCTGCAGCCGCTGGTCGAGAATGCCGTGCAGCACGGCCTCGAGCACGGCCGAGGCTCCGGCACGGTGACCGTCGTCGCCGAGGACGACGGGGCGCAGTGCCGCATCTCGGTCGAGGACGACGGCGCCGGCAGCGACCCCGAGCGCGTCCGGGCGATCCTCGCCGGCACGGCGGAGACCGACTCGATGGGTCTCGCGAACGTCGACGCGCGATTGCGCGCGGTCTACGGTGATGAGCACGGCCTGTTGGTCGAGACCGCCCTGGGAGCCGGCACCAAGGTGACCTTGCGGATCCCGAAGTGGACGGCCGGGGTGCGCGCCTCGTGAGCCTACGCGTGCTCGCCGTCGACGACGAACCGCCCGCCCTGGACGAGCTCGCCTTTCTGCTGCGTGCCGACCCGCGGGTCGGTGAGGTGCGCACGGCCTGCGACGCCGTCGGGGCGCTGCGCGAGTTGGAAGCCGCGGCGTACGACGTGGTGTTCCTCGACATCCGGATGCCGGGGTTGTCCGGGCTCGACCTTGCCAAGGTCCTCGCCCGGTTCGCCGAACCGCCCGCGGTCGTGTTCGTCACTGCCCACGAGGATGCCGCCGTCGACGCCTTCGCCCTACGCGCGGTCGACTACCTGCTCAAGCCGTTGCGCAAGGAGCGGCTGTCCGACGCCCTCGCCCGGCTGCAGCCGGCCGCCGAGAACCGGCCAGCCGCCGAGGACGACACGGTCGCGGTGGAGCTCGGCGGCGTGACCCGGTTCGTCGCGGTCGCCGACGTGCGCTTCGTCGAGGCACACGGCGACTACGCCCGACTGCACACGGCGGCGGGCAGTCACCTGCTGCGCGTCCCGATGGCGCAGCTGGAGCAGCGCTGGGCGCATTTCGGCTTCGTACGCGTGCACCGCTCCTTCCTGGTAGCCGCCGCGCACATCACCGAGCTGCGGGTCGAGCCCGGTGGGGGCCATGTGGTCACGGTCGGGGGAGGTCCGTCGTCGGTCGCGATCCCGGTCAGCCGCCGCCACACCCGGGAGCTGAAGGACCGGCTCGTCCGGCGGGCCCGGGACGTCGGCCGATCCCCCGCCTCCGAGCAGCGGCGGGCCACGGAGGCGACATGACCGAACCGCCCCGCCGGGTCGCCGTCACGAGCCCGCGCACGTCTGCCGTTCGGCGGCCACCTGGACGCCAGACCCTTCGCGCGCTCGACGAGCAGGACGTCGTCGGCGAGCTGCTCATCCGCTCGCTGATCCGGGCGCAACTGCTGCTCGGCCTGCGCCTTGCCGCCGTCTTCGGCTGTCTGCTCGGCGGCCTGCCGCTGCTTTTCGCAGTCGCTCCCTCGACGCGGGACGCGCAGGTGCTCGGGGTGGCGCTTCCCTGGCTCGTGCTCGGCGCGTTGGTCTATCCCTCGCTCGTCGCCGGCGGCTGGCTCTACGTGCGCCTCGCCGAACGCAACGAGCGGGATTTCGTCGACCTGGTCGAACGATCGTGACCTCCACGTCGTACGACGTCGTTGCCGTCGCGGCCGTCGTGCTGCTCACCCTCGGCATCGGCTTCTACGGGCTGCGGCTGGCCCGCACGACCAGCGACTTCCTGGTCGCCTCGCGGGCCGTGTCCCCGATGTGGAACGCCTCCGCGATCGGCGGGGAATACCTGTCGGCCGCGTCCTTCCTCGGCATCGCCGGCCTGGTGTTCGCCTACGGCGCCGACATGCTCTGGTACCCCGTCGGTTTCGTGGCCGGCTACCTCGTGCTGCTCCTGCTCGTCGCTGCACCGTTGCGGCGCTCCGGCGCCTACACCGTTCCGGACTTCGCCGAGGCCCGGCTCGCCTCACCCGGCGTACGCCGGCTCGCCAGCCTGTTCGTCGTCGCCATCGGCTGGCTCTACCTCGTCCCCCAGCTGCAGGGCGCCGGGCTCACCCTGTCGGCGACCACCGGAGCGCCGGTCTGGGTGGGCGCGGTGCTGGTGGCGGTCGTGGTCACGGTCAACGTGGCCGGCGGCGGGATGCGCAGCGCGACATTCGTCCAGGCCTTTCAGTACTGGCTGAAGCTCACCGCCATCACCGTCCCCGCACTGTTCCTGCTCCTGGCCTGGCAGGGGGACGGGGCACCGGACCTCGCCTCGCCTGCCGGGCCGGTGTTCCGGGCGGCCACCTCGGTGGTGCTCGACGACCCGGTGCGGGTCGAGGTGCTCGAGCCGGTCCTGGTGGAGGTGGCCGGGAGCGGGCCGCGCCTGCTGGGCGCCGGCGAGCAGCTGCTGCCGGCCGGCACGCTGGTCTTCCCGGCCGGCGCCGCCGTCCCGCACATCGACCGCATCGAACGCGCCACCGGCGACGCGTGGGCCCGGCCGCTGTCGGGGGCCGGCGGGCTGGACCACCCGCTCTACGCGACCTACGCCCTCGTTCTCGCGACGTTCCTCGGCACGATGGGGCTGCCGCACGTGCTCGTCCGCTTCTACACCAACCCCGACGGCGCGGCCGCCCGCCGGACGACGCTGGTGGTGCTCGGCCTGCTCGGCCTGTTCTATCTCGCCCCGACCGTCTACGGCGCGCTGGGCCGGCTCTACACCCCTGAGCTGCTGCTCACCGGCCGGACCGACGCCGTGGTGCTGGCTCTGCCCGGAGCGCTGATCCGCGGGCTCGGCGGGGACCTGCTCGAGGCGCTGCTGGTCGCGGGGGCGTTCGCGGCATTCCTGTCCACCTCGTCGGGGCTGCTCGTGTCCACCGCCGGAGTGCTGGTGCAGGACGTGCTGCGCGGGACGGTCCGCGACTTCCGGCGGGCCGCCGTCGCCGCGGCGGCGCTGCCGCTGGCACTGGCGCTGGCCGCGTCGAGCCTGCCGATCGGACAGGTCGTCGGGCTCGCCTTTGCGATGGCCGCCTCGACCTTCTGCCCCCTGCTCGTGCTGGGCATCTGGTGGCGGGGGCTGACCCCGCCGGGCGCTGCGGCCGGCCTGCTCGCCGGCGGGGGGCTGTCCGCCGCCGCCGTGCTCTCGACGTTGGCGGGCGTGGCTGACCGCGGCTGGCCGGCCGCCCTGCTCGCCCAGCCGGCCGCCTGGACGGTGCCGACCGCCTTCGCCGTGATGATCGGCGTCTCCCTGGCCACCCGCGACCGGGTGCCCGCCGGTGTCGGCCGCACGATGCTGCAGCTGCACGCCCCCGAGTCACTCGGACTGGACCTGCGCCGCTGAGGCCGCGACCCCCTCTCCCACTTCCCCTGCCATACGACATCTTTCTGGTCGCGAACGATGTCGCGACGCAGGGGAAGTCACGTGTGGGTGTCGGGGGGTGGGGCGCGGGGTGGGGCGCCGGGTGGGCGGGGGGTGGGGCGCGGGGTGGGGCGCGGGGTGGGGCGGGGGGTGGGGCGCCACCCGCCACTTGTCGTCGCCGGCCGACCGTTCGGCGCACCGCCGAGCCGTCCGGGCGCAGGACCGGCGCGTACCCCTGCTGCGATTCGCGGCCCATCCCTAGCGTGATGCCGGTCACGCGCCGCCGTCACTGCGCCAGATCGGAGCACGGGTGAGCACTGTCCACGACCGTTCCTCGACACATGCCGGAGGGGGGGAGAGCTTCGAGCAGGTGCAGGCGACCGATGAGTTCCAAGGCCTGAAGCGCACCCTGCGCCGCTTCGTGTTCCCGGCCACCGCGCTGTTCCTCGGCTGGTACCTGCTTTACATCCTGCTCACGGCCTACGCCCGGGACTTCATGTCGACCAAGCTGATCGGCGAGATCAACGTCGCGTACGTCTTCGGGCTGTCGCAGTTCGTCTCGACGTTCGCCATCGCCTTCGTCTACTCGCGGTACGCCGAGAAGCGCTTCGACCCGACCGCCGACACGATCCGGCACCGCCTCGAGGGGACGGTTCCGGCCGAGGCCACCGTCAAGCCCGCGAAGCCCCGAAAGCCCGCAAAGCCCACGCCGACCTCGACGGTCAAGGAGACCTCCACATGAGCGCCCTCGCCGCCGCCGCCGACACCGTCGACGGGGGGCAGCGCGCCCTGACCATCTCGCTGTTCGTGATCTTCGTCGTGGCGACCCTGGTCATCACCATCAAGGCGAGCCGGAACAACGCGACCGCCGCCGACTTCTACTCCGGTGGCCGTTCGCTGACCGGCCCGCAGAACGGCGTGGCGATCGGCGGTGACTACATGTCGGCCGCGTCCTTCCTCGGCATCGCCGGCATCATCGCGCTCTCGGGATACGACGGGTTCCTTTACTCCATAGGATTTCTCGTCGCGTGGCTCGTCGCCCTGCTGCTCGTCGCCGAACTGCTCCGCAACAGCGGGAAATACACGATGGCCGACGTCCTCGCGTTCCGGATGAAGCAGCGCCCCGTCCGGGTCGCGGCCGGCATCTCGACCATCACCGTCTCGATCTTCTACCTGCTCGCCCAGATGGTCGGTGCCGGCGCGCTGGTGACGCTGCTGCTAGGGGTGAGCAGCGACACCGCCAAGAACATCACCATCGTTGCGGTCGGCGCGCTGATGATCTTCTACGTCACGGTCGGCGGTATGAAGGGCACCACCTGGGTGCAGATCATCAAGGCCGTGCTGCTGATGACCGGCACCAGCCTCGTGACCATCCTGGTGATGATCAAGTTTGGCGGCAGTGTCAGCGCGCTGCTCGGCGAGGCGGCGGCCCAGAGCGGCAAGGGCGATGCCTTCCTCAACCCCGGCCTGAAGTACGGCACCGACGCCCAGGGTCTGGCCGGCAAGCTCGACCTGATCAGCCTCGGCATCGCCCTGGTGCTCGGCACCGCGGGGCTGCCGCACATCCTCACCCGGTTCTACACGGTGCCCGATGCGAAGGCCGCCCGGAAGTCGGTGCTGTGGGCGATCGGGATCATCGGCTCCTTCTACCTGATGACGATCTGCCTGGGCTTCGGTGCCGCGGCACTGGTGGGACCCGACGCCATCAAGGCCCAGAACCCGGCCGGCAACACCGCCGCCCCGCAGCTCGCCGAGGCGATCGGGCAGGAGTTCTTCGGCGATCTCGGCGGAACGCTGCTGCTCGCCATCATCGCCGCCGTCGCCTTCGCGACGATCCTCGCCGTGGTGGCCGGGTTGACGCTCGCGTCGTCGAGCTCGTTCGCCCACGACATCTACGCGTCGGTCATCAAGCGCGGTCAAGCCGACGAGAAGTCCGAGGTGCGGGTCGCCCGCATCGCGGCCTTCGCGATCGGCGGCACGGCGATCGTGCTGAGCATCTACGCGCAGAAGCTCAACGTCGCGTTCCTCGTCGCTCTTGCCTTCGCCGTCGCCGCGTCGGGCAACCTGCCCGCCATCCTCTACAGCCTGTTCTGGAAGCGCTTCAACACGACCGGCGCGGTGTCCGCCATCTACGGCGGGCTGCTGTCCTCGGTGATCCTGGTGTTCTTCTCACCGGTGGTGTCCGGCAAGGTCACTCCCGGGGTCAACGGCGCGCCCGACGTCAGCGCCTCGCTGTTCGGGCTCGGGACCGACTTCTCCTGGTTCCCGTTGGAGAACCCGGGGCTGGTGTCCATCCCGTTCGGCTTCTTCTGCGGCTGGCTGGGCACCGTGCTGTCCAAGGAGCACAACGCCGAGAAGTACGCCGAGATGGAGGTCCGCTCGCTGACCGGCGCCGGCTCGGAGAAGGCGGTCCAGCACTAACCTTCGCTCACTGTCCCCTTCGGCTTCATGGAAGGCCCTCCCCGTGATCCAGCAGACCGGCCTTGAAGCCCTGTCCAACGAGAGCCGCCGGTTCGAGCCACCGGCGGAGCTCGCAGCGAACGCCAACGTGACGGGCGACGCCTACGAGCAGGCGGCGACCGACCGGCTCGCGTTCTGGGCGGAGCAGGCCGGCCGGCTGGAGTGGGCCACGCCGTGGACCGAGATCGTC
>JBBSKF010000094.1:0-14835 GCA_038256525.1 Mycobacteriales bacterium
CGACGGTCCCCTCCCGGCAGCCGGCTTGGCGGCCCCCGCTGCGACGCCGTGGGCCCGACTCGCGCGCAACGCGGGTCGCATGACCTTGGTACGCAAGATCGACTCGTTGAGGTTGAGCTGGCGATCCAGCTCCTTCATCGTGTCCGGCTCCGCCTGCAGGTCGATGACGGCGTAGATGCCCTCGGCCTTCTTGTCGATCTCGAAGGAGAGCCGGCGCCGGCCCCAGACGTCGACCTTCTCGACCGACCCGCCGCCGTTGCGGACGACGTTGAGGAACGTGTCGAGCGAGGGGGTGATGGTGCGTTCCTCGAGACTGGGGTCAAGGATGACCATGAGCTCGTAATGACGCAAGTGACCCACCTCCTCCTGTGGACTACACGGCCACGGGCGATCCGTGGCAGGAGGGCGTTCACGTCAGCAAACAGGCCGAGCCTAGCAGTGCTGCTTCGCCGGCCGGGTCAGTCGTCCTCAGCGAGCCGGCCGGGGACGGACCGGGTCCGGCCGGGCGCTGCGGGTTCAGACAGCCGGAGCCGCAGCAGCAAGGACAGGACACCAGCGGCCAGCACGGCGGCGAGAACGGCGGGCAGCCCGTAGCGGCGCCCCGACGTCTGACCGGGCAGGTCGCCGGCGACGGCGAGGTTGGTCAGCGTCCCGACCCCGGGCACCGGCGCGGTGGCGGGGAGCGGACCGGACACCGCCTCCGGCAGCAGCGGGAGCGCCAGCGTGGGCGCAGGAGCGAAGCCGCCCGGCACCGGACCGCCGGGCTGCTGCACCGGCCCGAAGCCGCCCGTCAACGGAGGCAGCGCCGTCCTCCCGGTGCCGCCGGTGGGCGGTGGGGCGGCCGCGGTGCCGCCCGGGCCGGGCTTCGGAGCGGCGGCCGGCGGCGGGGGCGGCGGCGCAGCGGGGGGCGGAGGGGGCGCAGGCACGACGACCGAGCCCGACCGTACTTGGGTGCCGCGCGTTGCGGTGTAGGTGTAGGTGCCCGGCGCCGTCAGGGCCACAGGCACGACGTAGCCACCGGGGCAGCCGAGCAGCTCGAGGGGGCAGCTGTCGAAGCTCCAGTTGCCGCTGCTGCTGCGAACCCGGTCGGCGGGCCTGCTCTGCACCGCGAAGCGCACCCGGTCGCCCGGTGAGACGGTCAACACGGCAGGGTCGATGCCGCCGTCCGTCAGCGTGACGACCCGCTCCGCGGCGTGCGCTGCCGGGGCCAGGGCCAGCGACCCGAGGACGGCCAGCAGCACGGCGGCGAGGGCCGTTCCTCGGCGGAAGGTGGGCAGCACCGCTGCAGTTTCGCACCTCGCGGCGCATCCTGTGCGGCATAGTCTCGCGGCATGCTGCGGATCGGGGCGCACGTCGACCGGGCCGACCCACTGGCCGAGGGGCGGGAGCGGGGCGCCGACCTCGTGCAGTTCTTTCTCGGGAACCCGCAGAGCTGGAAGAAGGCCGTCGCCCCCGATCTCGGCGACCCGAGCGGGACTGATCTGTACGTGCATGCGCCGTACATCGTCAATGTCGCCTCTGCCAACAACAAGATCCGCATCCCGTCCCGCAAGATCCTGCTGGATCACGCGGTCCTCGCGGCCTCGATCGGCGCGCGCGGGTTGATCGTGCACGGCGGCCACGTCACTGCGCAGGACGGCGTGCAGCTGGGAGTTGACAACTGGGTCAAGACCTTCGAGCGGATGACGGCGCCGCTGCCGATCTTGATCGAGAACACCGCCGGCGGCGCGCACGCGATGGCTCGCCGCTTCGATGCCCTCGCCCGGCTGTGGGACGGCATCGGCGGTTTCCCCGACGTCGGGTTCTGTCTCGACACCTGTCACGCACACGCCGGCGGGGAGGACCTGCTCGACGTCGTGGACCGCGTTCGGGCCATCACCGGCCGCATCGATCTGGTGCACTGCAACGACTCGCGAGACGCTTTCGACTCCGGCGCCGACCGGCACGCCAACCTCGGGGCCGGCCAGATCGACCCGGCCCTGCTCGTGGCGGTGGTCGCCGCCGCCGGCGCACCGGTCGTCTGCGAGACCCCGGGCGGAGCGGCCGGGCAGCGCAGCGACATCGAGTGGCTGCGCGGACAGCTGTCCGGCTGAGCCGGCGCCGGCCGCCCCCGAACACCGCCCCACCGCTGCCCCCCCGGCCACCGCCCCCCGGTGGGGGGGGAGGGGGGAGGGGGTTGTCCACAGGCCGCCGGGGAGGCCTTTCGCGACGGGCCGCTGCCGGGCAGCCTTGCCGGCATGCCCACCGGGTCCTCCCCCCGCACCCCGATCGCCCGCCTCCGAGGGCCAGGTGAGCTGGCTGCCCTCGTGCCGATGCTGTGCGGCTTCGTCCCGACCGAGAGCCTGGTCGTCGTCAGCCTGCGCGGCCGGCGCAACCGCGTCGGGCTGACGATGCGCGTCGACCTGCCGGATGCGGGCGCCGAGGCAGATCTGGTCCAGCAGCTGCTGGACCGCCTGAGCGTCGATGGGGCCGCGGGCGCCTTGATCGCGGTCTACACGGCGAGCGCCGACGACGCCCGGACGCTGCCCCGCCGCGCCCTCGTGGACGCGCTGTGCCACGGGAGCCGGCGGCGCGGCTTCGAGGTGCAGGACGCCCTGCTGATGCGCGGCGGACGGTGGTGGTCCTACCGCTGCGACAGCGGGGCCTGCTGCCCCACGGTCGGCACGCCTCTCGACGTCGCGCCGACGGCAGCCCTGACCCTGGTCGCGGCCGAGCGGGCGCTCGACGGCAGGGCGGTGCTCGACTCGCGGGCGGCTCTCGTCAGCTCCCTGACCGGACCCAGCGGGGTCGCGGCCGCAGCGGCTGGGCGGCGACTGGAGGCTGCCGGTGCGACGCGGGCCGGCCGGGTGGCATCCGAGGGGCGGTCCCGCGTCGGACTGCAGGAGCTGCGGCTCTGGCGACGGGCCCTGACCGGCGCCGCCGAGCCCCGAGCCGGGGCAGCCGGCGCAGCCGGGTCACCGCAGGAGTCGAGCCCGCAGCTCGTCGTGTCCCTGACCGACGTGCTCGTGCGCGACGCGATCCTCACCTGGGCGCTCGAGGACAGCGAGGCCCTGCTGAGGCTGCTGCTACTGCTCGCGCGCGGATGCGTGCCGCCGTTCGACACGGCGGTCTGCACCTGCATCGCCTGGGTCGCACATCTGCGGGGGGACGGCGCGCTCGCCAACGTGGCCCTCGACCGCGCGCTCGCCGGCGACCCGGGCTACACCATGGCTCAGCTGTGCCGGCAGGCACTCGACGCGCAGGTGCCCCCGGCCCGGGTCCATGCGCTTCTCGCCGAGAGCCGCCAGGTGCTCCACGACGCGCATCCGTGGACGACGGGCAGCCAGATCGGGTGACATGCTGAGGACCGACGCCGACGTCTGCCCACGACCGGCGCCCCCCGGGGGGGACGATGCCGACGCGATCCGCTGTCCCGCCGACTCGACCGCACGTGTCCCGCCGGGCGGTGGTCCTGCTGACCCTGGCGCTGCTCGGACCGCTTCTGCCCTCCCTCGCCGCAGCCCACAGCCTGCCGGTGATCCCGCCTCTCGTGCGGTCGGCAGCGCTCGGCCTCGGCGCCACCACAGCGGCGGTCGGCGAGACCGACCGGCTGATCGGGGTGACCTGGGCGACCGGCGCTCCGCAGGTCCACGTGCGCTGGCTCACGGCGGCGGGCTGGTCCGGCTGGGAGATCCCCGAGGACGACAGCGCCGTTCCGGAGCCGGCCGAACGCGCGACCGCCCGCAGCGGCACCGAACCGCTCTGGCGACCCCCGGGCGCGAGCCTGGTCGAGCTCCGTGTCGACGGCGCGGCCGGCGACCTGCAACTCGTGCGCGTCGGCGATGGCGCGGCGCAGCGCAGCTGGTCGTTCGGTCTTCGCCCGGCGGGCGCCGACGGCGGGCTGCCGGGCATCAGAAGCCGCGCCGACTGGGGAGCCGACGAGTCCCTGCGCCGAGGCGCCCCGGACTACGCCGCCGCCGTGAAGGCCGTCGTCGTGCACCACACCGCCGGCAGCAACAACTACGGCCCGGCAGAGGTGCCGTCCCGGATCCGGGCCGACTACGCCTACCACGTCCAGGCGCGTGGCTGGTCCGACCTCGGCTACAACGTGGTGGTCGACAAGTTCGGTGGCATCTGGGAGGGCCGGGCGGGTGGCGTCGGCAGGGCAACCATCGGCGCACATGCCGAGGGGTTCAACACCGGCACGCTGGGCGTGGCCCTGCTCGGTGACATGACCCGGGCCACGCCGACGCCGGAGGCTGTGCGGGCCGTGGCGCGCGTGTCGGCGTACGCCGCTGGTGTCTGGGACTTCGACCCGACCGGGAAGGTGGTCCTGACCAGCGGCGGGTCGCCGAAGCACAGCAGCGGCACGGCGGTGACGTTGCCGCGGGTGCACGGTCACCGGGACGTCGGCCTGACGGCCTGTCCCGGCACGCTCTACGACCGGCTCGGTGAGGTGCGCCGGGTGGCGGCGAGCCTCGTCCCACCGGGAACCGTCGGCAGCGTCACCGTCACCGGGACGCCCGTCAGCGCCCCGAGCCCGGTCGTCATCACCGGCACACTGAGCCGTACCGTCCCCTGGACCGCCGACATACGCGACAGCGGGGGCGCCGTCGTGGCCTCGGCGACCGGCGAGAGCGGCACCGCCCGCCTGGAGTGGAACGGCCTTCGGCAGCTGCCGGCGGTCGGGCTCGCCGCCGTCGTCCCGGCTGAGCCCGGCTCGTATTCCTGGACCATCACGACCGGCGCTGGCCTGCGCCCCGGCGCGCGCCGCGAGGGGACCATCGAGGTCGGCCCCCCGCTGCTCAGAACAGCGGGTTGGCGCTGACGAACATCGCCGCCAGCACCCCCATGCTGACGGTGCTCACCACGAGAACGGCGTCGTGCGCGTTCCGGCGCTCAGCGAGCCTCGCGAGCGCCCAGACGGTGGGGAAGATGACCAGGTAGATGCGCGGCAGGGACAGCAGCGGCCGACCCGGCCACATGAGGAACAGCGGGAACAGCGCACTGAACCCGACGAACATGCCGTACGTCAGCCGGGTGCGCAGCGCCACCCACGTCCCAGCAGCCAGGACGAGCACCACCACGAGGAAATCCACGAGGAAGTAGGCGCCCGGGTAGGAGCCCGGGTACTGCACCGCGATCTGGGCCCCCGCCCACAGGGTCTCCCACGGCCAGGCCGCCTCCTTGCCCCAACCGGACTTCTGCAGGTCGAACGGCCGTCGCCAGTCGTCGTCGAACAGCTGCCAGTACGCCAGGTAGGCCAGCAGACCGGTGACCGTCGCGGCGCAGGCGCCCACCCCCGCGGCAAGACGGCGCCACCGACCGGTGGACATCGCGCGGGCCTGGAGCACCACCTCCACGGCGAGCGGAACTGCCAGGAGCACGCCCGGACTGCGCGACAGGGCAGCCAGCAGCCCGAGGATCGCGGCCAGCCCCCAGTGCCGGGTGCGCGCCGCGTACAAGGTCCCGATCGCCAGGGCGAGGAAGAGCGATTCGCTGTACGGCGCGAACAGGAAGAACCCGGTGGGGAAGGCGCACAGGTAGAGCACGGCCTTGCGGGCCATCGAGTCGGAGAACTCGTGCGCCGTCAGGCGGTAGAGCAGGACGAGGGCCAGCACCAGCGCCAGGTTGGACACGAGGTAGGCGGCCAACAGCCAGCGCTCGCCCAGAAGCACACCGACAACCCGGATCAGCAGTGGGTAGAGCGGGAAGAAGGCGCCGCTGCCGTCGTCGGTTGCGTAGCCCTGCGAGCCGATCCGCAGATACCACAGCGCGTCGGCGTGCTCCCAGGCCGTCACGGCAGTCGCCCAGCCCGTCGGGGGCGGCGCCGCGTAGCCGGGGACCCCGATGTCCGGTGCATGCGGGAGCAGTCCGGAGACGACACCGGCGAGCGCGAACAGCCCGATCCGGAAGCACAGGTAGACCCGCAGGCAGTAGCCCACAGGCCCCTGCCAGAGCAGCGCCCATCGGCCCGGGGTCGTCACCGCTTCATCCGTCGCGACGGCGGACCCCCCGGCGGGCGTACCCAATTCGCTCTCCCGCGTGATCCCCGACCGCACCAACCGGATGCCTGAGCCTAGAGGTCAGGCAGGGCAGATGGGGCCCCTCGGTGTCCGCCGCCGCAGACGTAGGATCGCGGGCATGCGAACGGCAGGCCGTTCGCCGGCGGCGGCAGAGGCTGCCGACGACGGCGACACCCGTCCGCAGGTGGGCGCGGCCCGCTCGTTGCTCGAAGGGCCGGCCTGGCTGGTGGCCGGCGCGGTCCTTGCCGTGCTGCTGACCTGGCCGCTCGTCCTGAGCCTGTCCACGGTCGTGCCGATGGACGCCGGCGACCCCGTGGCCGAGGCGTGGCAGACCGCCTGGGGCGGTCACGCGCTGCGCACCCAGCCCACCCGGATGTTCGAGGGCAACACGTTCTTCCCGGCCACCCCGAGTCTGGCCTTCTCCGACCACCAGCTCGGCTATGCCCTGGCCGGCCTTCTCGGCGAGGGCCCCGCTGCGGCACTGGTCCGCTACAACCTGCTCTTCCTGGCCACCTACGCCCTGTGCTTCGCCGGGGCAGCGCTGCTCGGGCGGGAGCTGGGACTGGGTGTGCCCGCGGCGCTCGTCGTCGGGGTGGCCTACGCCTGGGCTCCATGGCGGATGGCGCAGAACGGTCACCTCAACATCCTGTCCACGGGAGGTGTCGCGCTCGCCCTGTTCCTGCTGGTGAGTGGTTACCGCCGCGGTCGGCCTTGGCAGGTGGCGGCCGGGTGGCTCGTGGCCACCTGGCAGCTGAGCATCGGCTTCGCCCTGGGCATCTGGTTCGGCTACCTGTTGGCCGCCCTTGCGGGGGCGGCCGTGGTGGCGTGGCTGGCAGCCGGTCGGCCATCGCTGTCCGCACGCCCCCACGCGCGGGGGCTGCTGCTGACCACGCTGGCGGGCGCGTCGCTGCTCGTCGCCGTGGTGGGACTGCTCGCCCAGCCGTACCTGGATGTCGTGGCCCGCAACCCGGACGCCGCGCGCGGGCTGGCCGAGGTGGAGTTCTACTCCCCCCCGCTGCGGTCGCTGCTCGCAGCGGACGCAACGAGCCGGGTGTGGGGGGAGGCGACGCGCACGATCCGCGAGACGCTTCCGTGGCCGCCCGAGCAGGCGTTGTTCCCCGGCCTGGCCGTGCTCGTGCTCGCCGTGCTTGGGCTGCGCTGGTCCGGTGCACGGCGCGAGGTGCGGGCGGGTCTGGCCATGGCGTTCGCACTGGTGCTCGCACTGTCGTTCGGGCTGTCGCTTCTCGACGGCCGGCTCTACCGGCCGCTGTATGACAACCTGCCGGGCTGGGACGGTCTGCGGACCCCGGGACGGCTGGCCTTCGTGTGGACGATGGCCCTCGCCCTGCTCGCGGGGATGGGAGCCCAGCGGGCCTACGAGGCGATCCGGACCCGGCGCCCTGATGGCGGCGGGCGCAGGCTCGCCGCGCTCACCGTGGTGGCGCTGGGTGCCGCTGTGCTGTACGAGGGCTCACCCCGGCTGCCACTGCTGACCCCACCTCAGCCACCGGCGGAGCTGGCCGGCCTTCGCGACCCGCTCGTGCACCTGCCGTCGGCACCCGGCGCGGACAGCACCTTCATGTGGTGGTCGACCGACGGCTTCCCGAGGATCGGGAACGGCAACGGCTCCTACGCGCCGCCGGAGCTGGTGTCCATCCGGAACGAGACGGGAGGCTTCCCGGACGCCGACTCGGTGGCCCTGCTGCGGGACGCGGGTTTTCGCACCGTCGTCGTCCACCGCGCCATGGTGCCCGGAACGGTGTGGGCGGCGGCGGCCGACAAGCCGGTCGACGGGCTCGGGATCACCCGCACGGACGCGGGGCCGGTGGTCCTGTTCGACCTCGGCCGGTGAGCGCCACCCGGGGCGCTACCGGATGCGATCGGTGATCGGCCCCGCCGGGTCAGCCGGCGCGGCTCGGCGCACCTCCGGCTCGACGAAGTACCGCGGCCGAGCCTGGACCTCCTCGTAGAGGCGGGCGACGTATTCGCCGAGCAATCCAAGAAAGAAGAACTGCGCGGCCGAGACGAACCCCAGCACGATCGCGACGGACGTCCAGCCGGGCAGGGTGTTCTCGGTGAGGTAGGCGATCAGCGCGACCAGCGCGAAGGTCGTGCACAGCACGAAGCCGCACGCCCCCAACCACGTCGCGAAGCGCAGCGGGGCGGTCGTGAAGGAGGTGTAGCTCTCGGCGGCGAGCCGGACCATCTTGTGGACCGGGTACTTGCTGTCACCGGCCACCCGGCTCTCACGCCGGTAGGACACCGAGGCGTTGCTGAAGCCCATGAAGGGGATGAGCAGCCGGTACACCCGGCCGCGCTCGCGCAGGCGATTCACCTCGGACACCGCACTGCGGCTCATCAGGCGGAAGTCCCCGGCGTGCCGGGGAAGGTCGACACCTGCCGCCCGACGCATGCCCCGGTAGTAGAGGCCAGCCGTGGCTCGTTTGAACAGCGTGTCGCTGCTCCGGTCGCCGCGGACGCCGTAGACGACGTCCACCCCCTGGGCCATGGCCACCTGCAGCATCTCGGGGATGACCTCCGGGGGGTCCTGGAGGTCGGCGTCGATCGACACGACCCAGTCGCCGTGCGCGTGCTCGAGCCCGGCGCTGAGCGCCGCCTGGTGTCCGACGTTGCGCCGGAGCGTCAGGACCCGGAGCTGCGGCCACGATGCGCACAGGTCCAGGAGGGCCAGTGAGGTGCCGTCCTTGCTGCCGTCGTCGACGCAGAGCACCTCGTACGGCACGGGGAGCAGGTCCAGAACAGGACGCAGTCGGGAGCTGAAGTGCGGCAGGGCCTCGCGCTCGTCGTACATCGGCACCACTACTGAAAGCATCACGGCACCGACAGCATCAGGGGCACATGCCGCACGATAGTCCGCATGGACCCCACGGAGGTCGCCAAGCTCGGTCGGCTCGAGGACCGGCACTGGTGGTATGCCGAGCGCCGTTGGCTGCTCGCCAGGATGCTCCGCACCCGTCCCGCGCACGGCTGGGCGCTCGACATCGGCGCCGCCGCGGGCGGCAACACCAGAGTCCTGCGCGGGGCGGGCTGGAACTGCGTCGCGCTGGAGCGGGACGAGGGCGGGGCAGTCCTCGCCCGGGACCGCGGCCTACGGGTTCTGCGTGGTGATGCGACCTGCCTGCCCTTCGCCGACGCGAGTCTCGGTCTGGTCGTGGCCTTCGACGTGCTCGAGCACATCCGGGACGACGGGGCTGCTGTCCGCGAGATCTGCCGGTGCCTTCGGCCCGGCGGCCATCTGCTGGTGGCCGTGCCGACGGACATGCGCCTGTGGTCGGCCCATGATGTCGCCGTCGGGCATGTGCGCCGCTACGAGCGTCGCGAACTGCTGGACCTCATGGCGAGCAACGGGTTTCCGGGAGCCAGGGTGCGCTCGTGGAACGTCCTTCTTCGTCCGGTGGTCGCCCGTCGGCGGCAGGCCTCGAGCGGGAGCGACCTGGACGAGCCAGGCCTGGCCGTCAACACCGTGCTGCGCGCGGCCGTGGTGATGGAGCGACTGCTGCCGGTCGCCGAACGCCCCGGGGTGTCACTGCTGCTCGACGTGAACAAGCCTGGTTGACGGGCCCGGCGGACCCGGCGAGGCGCGAGCCTGATCGGGCGCACCGTCGAGCACCCCGCCGGCCGGGTCGTCCGCGCCGTCCGCCCGCACCGGGTCCCGCTCGGGCCGCAGGATGTCGCGGATCACGAAGCCGGCGAACACCAGAAGGGCAAGGTCGCGCAGGCCCACCGCCGACAGGAACCAGTTGGTGCCGATGCCCTGACCGGGGTTGCTGTTGCCGACGAAGAAGTAGAAGCGGGTGAACATCACCAGCACCTCGGCGGCCTGCCAGGCCAGGAACGGCCGCCACCGCGGCCGCGCCAGCAGCGCCAGCGGGACGAGCCACAGCGAGAACTGGGGACTCCACACCTTGTTGGTCAGCAGAAAGGCCAGCACGGTCAGGAACAGCAACGGCATCAGCCGCGGCCGGCGCCGGGCGAACAGCGTCAGGGCGACGATCCCGGCGAGGCAGATCAGGAACAGCGCCGCGACGGCGAGGTTGAGCCGGCTCGGCGACTCTCCCGAGGCGAGCCCCTGATCGAGTGGCACACCGCGCGCGTTCTGCAGGGCGTACCACCCGGAGTCCCAGTCGGCAGGACGCACCCGGTTCAGATCGAAGAAGCGGTACGTCGCGTTGACCCCCCGCGCCCCGCCGCGCTCGACCGTCGGGGCCAGCGCCGACAGTCCCTCGGTGCCCAGCCGGTCGATCGGGCTGGCCGCCACGACCGTCTGGGCGCCGCTCGAGTCCGCGGCGAAGTACGGACTGTTGAGGTAGACGGGCAGGCTGACCAGGATCGGCGTGAGCACCAGCGCGGCAGCGGTGACGGCAAAGGCCCGCATCCGTCCGGCCCGCAGGCACAGCGCCAGCAGGGGGACGAGGAACAGGACCGGATAGAGCTTGGTGGCGGTCGCGAGCCCGAGCAGCAGACCCGCGGCCAGCGGTCGCCGGCGGGCCCACTGGAGCAGGCCGAGCCCCGCGAGGGCCATCGCCACCAGGTCCCAGTTGGTGCTGCCGTGCAGGACCAGGAGCGGAGCGGCGGCGAACATCGCTGCGTCCCAGGGCCTTCGCCCCGCCAGCCGCGACGCGGTGACGACCACGACCAGCGCGCAGGCGGTCAGCAGCGCCCAGGTGACGTCGTAGAAGCGTCGCGGCCGCTGGTCGGACGGGAAGACGGTGACCGCCTCGGCGGCGACCGCCATGACCCCGCCGATCACCACGGGATACTCGACCGGATGCTCGAGGTAAGGCGTCTTGCCGGCGCTGAGCTGCTCGGCGAAGTAGAGCGCGAACACGTCGGTGTAGCAGGCCCGGGTGTACTGGTAGGCGTCCTCCCACGGGTGCACCCGGCACGGCGACTTCTGCCACCAGCCGAACAGGCTGGTCAGCAAGGTGAGCAGCACCAGCCACCGGACCGGGGTCCAGAACCGGCGGCGGCCCAGTCGCGCATGGGAGCCGGGCGGGCCGCCGATGGCCCGCGACGTGCCCGCCACCACCGGATCGTCGCGGGCCGGCAGCACCAGCCCGGCCGGGGCCGTCACGGGTCAGGCGCTCCGGGTCACGGCAGCGGACTGGGCGACGGCGACGGGGAGGGCGACGGCGACGGGGAGGCTCGCGGCGAGCGCGGGGGTGGCAGCGGCAGGATGTTGACGCTCGGCAACGGGGCCGGGCTGAAGCTGGGCTGCGGCTCCGGGCTGAAGCTCGGCAACGGGGCCGGGCTGAAGCTCGGCAACGGCTCCGGGCTGAAGCTCGGCGGCGGCGGCGGGGGCGGCAGCGGCGACGGCTCCTCCACGGCACCGACGTCGGCCCGCGCGGGGAACTGGAGCACTGGCTGGCCCTTCAGGGCGATGTCCATGAACGACTTCCAAATGCGCGTGGAGAACCCTCCGCCGGTCACCTCCACGCCGTCGAGCCGGATCGTCCTGGGCTCGGCGTAGCCGAGCCACACCGAGGTGGACAGCTGCGGGGTGAAACCGACGAACCAGGCGTCCTTGTTGTCCGAGGAGGTGCCGGTCTTGCCCGCAGCCGGGCGGTTGCCCTCGAGGCGGGCACCCCGCCCGGTGCCGTTCTGCACGACGGCCTGCATCGCGAAGGTGGCGTCCGCGGCGACGTCCTCGCTGAAGGCACCCGGCCCGGGAGCCGGTTTCGCCTCGTAGACGTCGTCACCACCGCCGTCCTGGATCTTCTTGACCAGGAACGCCGCGGCGGGGACACCCTTGTTGGCGAAGGTCGCGAAGCCGACCGCCTGGTCGATGACACGGACCTCGTAGCCGCCGAGGGCGATGCTGCCGTTGGTCTGCCCGTCCGCCCCCGCGAGCGGGGCGCGGGCCGGGATCCCGGCCGCGTGGGCCAGCTGCTCGACCTTCTGCGGGCCGACCTGGAGGCCGAGCTCGAAGTACGCCGTGTTGATCGACTTCTCGGTCGCCACCACGGCGTCGACCTGGCCGAAGCTGGCCCCGCCGAAGTTGTTGATCGGAGCGGTCCCCGGGAAGGTCTTGGGGCTGTTGCCGTCCAGCTTGGTCTTCAGGGACTTGCCCTGCTCGAGGGCGGCGGCCAGCACGTACGGCTTGAACGACGAGCCCGGCTGGCGACCGATCCCCTGGTCGGCGAAGTCGAAGCCGGTGCCGGTCGAGCCGCCGTAGTAGGCGACCACCTCACCCGACCCCGGGCGCACCGACACGAGCGCGCCCTGGAGGTCCTCCGGGGTGGGCTTGTCCGTGGTGACCTTCTGGACGGCGGCGACCGCGGCGTCCTGGGCCACCCGATTGAGCGTGGTCGTGACGACCAGCCCTCGGTCACCCGGGTAGCCGAGGTCGGAGAGCTCCTCGAGCACGGCGGTGACCACGTGGCCCTTCGGCCCGGACAGGTCGTTGTTGGCCGCGCCCGGGCCCTCGCCGATGCCGAGCACCGGCGGGTAGACCTGCGAACGGCGCTCACCGGGGTCCAGCCAGCCCTCCTCGACCATCCCGTCGAGGATGTTCTCCCAGCGGGCCTTCGCGTCCTCGGGGTGCTTGCTGGGGTCGAGCGAGGCGGGCGAGCGGATGCTCGAGGCCAGCACCGCGCCCTGGGCGACCGTGAGCTGCGCGGCCGGCACGCCGAAGTAGGTCTGCGAGGCCACCTCGAGCCCTGACGCCTGCCGCCCGAAGTAGATCGTGTTGAGGTAGTCCTCGAGGAT
Source organism: Mycobacteriales bacterium (assembly GCA_038256525.1). Classification (GTDB taxonomy): domain Bacteria; phylum Actinomycetota; class Actinomycetes; order Mycobacteriales; family SCTD01; genus SCTD01. The sequence continues at coordinate 12,735 of JBBSKF010000094.1, forward strand.
CTGGTCCTTCTCGACCGACCGGGTGAGCTTGAGGGCGATGAAGGCTTCCTTCACCTTGCGGGTGTAGGTGCGTTCGCTGGTGAGGAACGCGTTCTTGGCGTACTGCTGGGTGATCGTCGACCCACCCTGCTGGACGCCGCCACCGCGGACGTTGGTGAGCAGCGCCCGGGCGATCCCCTTCGGGCTGATGCCCGGCTCGGTGTAGAAGCCGCGGTCCTCGGCCGTGAGCACGGCCCGCTGCACGTGCACCGGCACGTCCTTGATGTCGACGGGGACGCGGTTCTCCGCCCCGACCCGCCCCAGCTCGGAACCGTCGTCGTAGAGGATGCGCGTCGCCGATGCGGCCGCGCTCTCGTTGACGTCCGGGATGTCGGTGAGCGCATAGCCCACACCGAACAGCAGCACGATGCCGAGCAGCGAGCCGCCGACCCCGAACAGCACCACGCGTTTGGCGTTCAGATCCGGGAAGCGGCCCATGCCTACATCGTCGCCCATAGGTGGCCCCGGCGTCGCCTGTCGTTGCCCGATCGTGGCCCGGGCGCCCCGTCCGGACACCCGCCGTACACCTGCCTGTTGCCCTGCCGTGGCCGGGGTGTTGCCGAGGAGGCGAGGCAGCACGTACGCTGCATGTCGCACCGCGATGTATCGCCGCGATACATCGCACTGAGACCCTACGAGACCCGCGCACGGAAGGGGACCGCCTTGCTCGAGCTCGCTGTCCTCGGCCTGCTGCACGGGTCGCCGTTGCACGGCTACGAGCTGCGGCAGCGGCTCAAGGCCACGCTCGGCACCTTCCGCGCGTTCTCCTACGGCTCGCTCTACCCGACCCTTCGGGGGATGAAGGAGGCCGGGTGGCTGTGCGAGGACGACGGCAACGCCGACGTCGTCGCGGGCGCGCCGCCGCTCACCGGGCGGCGCGGCAAGGTGGTCTACAAGCTGACCGCCGAGGGAAAGGAGCGCTTCCAGGAGCTGCTCGCCGAGGCAGGTCCGACGTCCTGGGAGGACGAGACCTTCGGCGTCCACTTCGCCTTCTTCGGCCAGACCGACCCCGAGGTCCGCGTCCGCATCCTGGAGGGGCGGCGCTCCCGCCTCGAGGAGCGGCGCGAAAGCGTGCGCACCACACTCGCCCGCACCCGCTCACGGCTCGACCGCTACACCCTGCAGCTCCAGGAGCACGGGCTCGAGTCGGTCGAGCGTGAGGTCCGCTGGCTCAACGAGCTGATCGAGACCGAAAGACGTACAGCGCCTCCCGTTGCTCCACGCTCCCCTGCCTCCCACCCACCGCGCTCCCCTGCCTCCCACCCACCGCCCCAACCCCCAAGAGAAAGAGGAGCGCCCTGATGGGTTCCGTCCGTGTCGCCATCGTCGGCGTCGGCAACTGCTCGGCATCGCTCGTGCAGGGCGTCGAGTACTACCGCAACGCCGACCCCGAAGGGCGCGTCCCCGGCCTGATGCACGTCGAGCTGGGCGGCTACCACGTCCGTGACGTCGAGTTCGTCGCCGCGTTCGACGTGGACGCCAAGAAGGTCGGGCGCGACCTGTCCGAGGCGATCTTCGCGAGCGAGAACAACACCATCAAGATCGCCGACGTCCCGCCGATGGACCTCACCGTCCAGCGCGGCCACACCCTCGACGGCCTGGGCAAGTACTACCGGATGACCATCGAGGAGTCCGACGAGCCGCCGGTCGACGTCGTGCAGACGCTGCGCGACGCGCGCGCCGATGTGCTGGTCTGCTACCTGCCGGTCGGCTCGGAGGACGCGGCGAAGTTCTACGCGCAGTGCGCGATCGACGCCAAGGTCGCCTTCGTCAACGCGCTGCCGGTCTTCATCGCCGGCACGCCCGAGTGGGCCGAGAAGTTCCGCGTCGCGGGGGTGCCGATCGTCGGCGACGACATCAAGAGCCAGGTCGGCGCCACCATCACCCACCGCGTCATGGCCAAGCTGTTCGAGGACCGCGGTGTCATCCTGGACCGCACCTACCAGCTCAACGTCGGCGGCAACATGGACTTCAAGAACATGCTGGAGCGCGACCGCCTGGAGTCCAAGAAGATCAGCAAGACCCAGGCCGTGACCTCCAACATGGAGCACGACATGGGCGC
>JBBSKF010000095.1:0-14701 GCA_038256525.1 Mycobacteriales bacterium
CGACCCGGCGCTGCTCCTGCCGGCGACGGCGGACCGGCTGCACCAGGACTACCGCGCGCCGGCGATGCCCGAGACCGCCGCGCTGGTGGCTCGGCTGCGCGGGCGAGGGGTGCCCGCGGTCGTCAGCGGGGCGGGCCCGACCGTGCTGGCCCTGACCACGAAAAGCACTCGGGCGGAAGTGATTTCGACCGATGAGCCCGGATGGTCCGTGTGCCCGCTCGAGGTGGACAGACGCGGCGCTCATGTCGTGACCTGACCTGGCTGCCGCTGCGGATCACCGTTGCGGAACACGCCGGACCGGACCTGTGTTGTGCAGGATGCGCTGTCTGGTTAGGCTGGGCATCGCACCAGTCGCCCCACGCGGGCCACGTGCTCGCTGCCGGGCAGCGCGACCCCTCGTCGCAGTTCCTGCCTGCTTCCCCCCGCTCCGCCAGGCGCGGCGCATGGGGAGGCGCGAGCAACAACCCGTGAGCGACGGTCCCCAAGCACCTCGCCGAACGAACGGCGAGGCCCACCGGTCGCCATCCCATGGCCGGTTGCACCAGCACACTGCCCCGCCGCGCCCGCGGCCGGCAGCCCACCGGGAGGAACCTCCTTGACCGACACCACCGACCTGCTCCAGGACGGCGCCGTTGCGCCCGCAAGCCCTGAGACGCAGGACGCAGCCGCAGCTGCCGCGCCGCGCACCCGCCGACGCGCCACCAGCGGCGGACTTGCCGCCATGGTCCTGCCCGAGCTCCAGGCCATGGCCGGCCAGCTCGGCATCAGCGGCGTAGGACGACTGCGCAAGAGCCAGCTCATCGAAGCCATCCAGACCACCCAGGCCGGCGCCGCGACGACCGACCCGATCTCTGCCGGCGCGGATGCCGGCGCCCCCCTCGGCGCCGCCCGGGCGCGGCGCAACGGAGCGGCCGCCACGTCGGCCGGCGCACCGCCCAGGGAGCCCGTCGCTGTCGCGCCGAGCGCCGAGCCGGCGTCCCCGCACGTCGAGGCTCCGCAGGCGCCCGTCGAGACCTCTGACGCCGACGGCGAGCAGTCGGGGCGCCCCGAGCGCGTCGACCGTGGCCGCGAGCGCTTCCTCGAGCGGGAGGCCCGCCGACAGGAGCGGCAGAGCGCCCAGTCCGGGTCCGGCGACGGTGACGCGCCCGCCGGCGATGCGGTTGCCGCCGGCGGTGCGCCCAGCGACGCCGAGGCGTCGGTGCGTACCGACCGGTCCCCACGTCAGGACCGGGGCGACCGGGGCGACCGCCAGCAGAGCGACCGCCAGCAGAACGACCGCCAGTCCCAGGACCGGCAGCAGGACGACCGGCCCCAGCAGGGCGGCCCGCGCGACGACGACGAGTTCGGCAGCGGCCGCCGTGGCCGCTTCCGTGAGCGGGGCCGCGGCCGCAACCGCACCAACCGCCCGGACCGCTTCGGCGGCAACGAGCCCGATCCCGTCGTCAGCGACGACGACGTGCTCATCCCGGTCGGCGGCATCCTCGACATCCTGGACAACTACGGCTTCGTCCGGACCACCGGCTACCTGACCGGCCCGTCGGATGTCTACGTGTCGCTGCAGCAGGTGCGCAAGTACGGCCTGCGCCGCGGCGACGCGGTCACCGGCGCCGTGCGCCAGCAGCGCGAGGGCGAGCGCAAGGACAAGTTCAATGCGCTCGTACGCCTGGACTCGGTCAACGAGCTGGACCCGTCCGAGGCGCACAAGCGCCCGGACTTCACCAAGCTCACCCCGCTCTACCCACAGGACCGGTTGCGCCTCGAGACCGAGTCGAGCATCCTCACCACCCGCGTCATCGACCTGGTCATGCCGATCGGCAAGGGCCAGCGGGCGCTGATCGTCAGCCCGCCCAAGGCCGGCAAGACGATGGTGATGCAGGCGATCGCCAACGCGATCACCACCAACAACCCCGAGTGCCACCTCATGGTCGTCCTTGTCGACGAGCGGCCGGAGGAGGTCACGGACATGCAGCGCTCGGTGAAGGGCGAGGTCATCGCCTCGACCTTCGACCGGCCGCCGCAGGACCACATCACCGTCGCCGAGCTGTCGATCGAGCGCGCGAAGCGGCTGGTCGAGCTCGGCCACGACGTCGTCGTGCTGCTGGACTCCATCACCCGGCTGGGCCGCGCCTACAACCTCGGCGCGCCGGCCTCGGGGCGCATCCTCACCGGTGGTGTCGACTCGGCGGCGCTCTACCCGCCCAAGCGCTTCCTCGGTGCGGCCCGCAACATCGAGCACGGCGGCTCGCTCACGATCTTCGCCACCGCGCTGGTCGAGACCGGCTCGGCGATGGACACCGTGATCTTCGAGGAGTTCAAGGGCACCGGCAACGCCGAGCTCAAGCTCGACCGGCGCCTCGCGGACAAGCGCATCTTCCCGGCGATCGACATCGACGCCTCCGGCACCCGCAAGGAGGAGATCCTGCTCGCTCCCGAAGAGCTGCGGATCGTGCTGCAGCTGCGCCGGGTGCTGCATGCGCTCGACTCCACGGCGTCGCTGGAGCTCCTGCTCGGCAAGATGAAGTCGACCCGTACCAACGTTGAGTTCCTCATGCAGATCCAGAAGACGACGGTCGACCAGGACTAGCGCGGCCCCACCCCCCCACCCCCCCGCTGATCCCACCCCCCCCGCTGATCATGCAGTTGTGGCCCGCGCGCTGAGCGTGTGAAGCGAGCAACAACTCCATGATCGCGGAGAGGGGGGCCGCGCTGGTCGGGCTGCGGCTGTGGGGTGCGGGCCCTGTGGACAAGCGCAGGCTGTGGATGAGCGCAGCGGCGCGAGCTCTGTCGCTGTCACCCTGCGGCGGTGTCGACCGAGGTGCTCACCCGCTCGGAGCTGTTGGCTGCGGTCGGTGGTCGTCGCGCGGCCGTGGCAGCGCTGGATGCGGGCACCTACCAGCGGGTCCTGCGCGGGACGTACGTCCCTGGTGACGTCGACATCGACCTGCAGGTACGGTGCGCGGCGGCCCAACGGCTGCTCCCCGAGCACGCCCGCGTCGCCGATCGCTGCCTGCTGTGGCTGCTCGGCGTGGACGTCCTGCCGTCCGGCGCACCGATGCTCGAGGTGGTCGTGCCGCGCGACGCCGTCGTACCACGTCGGCACGGGATCCTGGCCCGCACGGCCGACATCCCCCCGGACGACCGGGCGTTGCTGAGTCCCATCGCGGTGCGGTGCCTGCGGCCCGTACGCGCCACCGGTGACCTGCTTCGTCGCCTTCCGCTCGCGGAGGCGGTGGTGGTGGCCGACGCCGTGAAACGGTCGGCGCTGTGCGATGAGGACCAGCTGCGGACAGAGCTCGCGCGCCACGCCAGATTGAAGGGGGTGCGGCAGGCCCACCAGGTTCTGGACCTGTCCGATGCCCGGGCCGAGTCGCCGCCGGAGTCGCGGCTGCGCCTGCAGCTGGTGCAGGCCGGGCTCGTCCCCGTGCCGCAGTTCGAGGTGCGCGACGCCGCCGGCCGCTTCCTGGCCCGGGTCGATCTTGCCTTCCCGGCGGTGAAGGTGGCGATCGAGTACGACGGCCGGGCCGTCCACGAGCGCGACGACGTGTTCGCGAGGGACCGGCAGCGACAGAACGAGCTGGTACGCGCCGGTTGGATCGTCCTGCGCTACACCGCGACGGACCTGCGACACGGTTCGGCACGGGTGGTCGCCCAGGTGCGGGAGACGATCCTCAGTCGACTGGCGGCCTGACCTCCCGCCCCCCGCCCGCCCCCCGCCCGCCCCCCGCCCGCCCCCCGCCCGCCACCCGCCCGCCCCCCGCGCGTGGATCATGCAGTTGGTGCTCACCCGTTGAGCGTGCGACCCGGACCACAACTCCATGATCGGCGGGAAGGCGGCGGGAAGGCGGCGGGAGGGCGGCGGGAGGGCGGCGGGAAGGCGGCGGGCGGGCTGGGCTGTTGAGGCCCCAGTGGGCCGCTCTGGCACACTGGTCCGCAACGGAGCACCGGTTCCCTGCAGTGCGCAGACCCGGCGGCTCCTCCCGACCGAGAGAGGCACAGCCATGAAGGCCGACATCCACCCGAGCTACGTCGAGACGGCGGTCACCTGCACCTGCGGGAGCTCGTTCACGACCAGGAGCACCGAGAAGAGCGGTGTCATCAACGCCGATGTCTGCTCGCAGTGCCACCCCTTCTACACCGGCAAGCAGAAGATCCTCGACACCGGCGGCCGGGTGGCCCGGTTCGAGCAGCGCTTCGGCAAGCGCTCCAAGTAGCGACCCTGCGGCGCCCGCCCCTTCCCGGGGGACGGGCGCCGCTGCCGTTCCCGGAAAGAGCAGAGAGCCCATGCCCGAGACGCTCGGCACGCCGACCGACAACGCCCTGAGTGAGTACGCCGACCTCGAGGCCGCGCTCGCCGACCCGTCGGTGCACGGCGACCAGGCCCGCGCCCGGGAGCTCGGCCGTCGCTACGCCGAGCTCGGCCCCCTGGTGGCGGCCATCCGCGAGCAGCAGGCAGTGCAGGCCGACCTCGCCGCAGCGCAGGAGATGGCCGAGGACAGGGAGATGGCCGAGCTGGCGGAGGTCCTCACCGAACAGCTCGGGGATCTCGAGATCCGGGTGCGCGACCTGCTCGTCCCGCGCGACCCGGCGGACGGCAAGGACTGCCTGCTCGAGGTGAAGGCTGGGGAGGGCGGCGACGAGTCCGCCCTGTTCGCAGGCGATCTCGTGCGCATGTATACCCGCTACGCCGAGCGCCGTGGGTGGAAGACCGAGCTGATCAGCGCGACCGAGGGTGAGCTCGGTGGATACAAGGACATCCAGCTCGCGGTGAAGAGCCGTGACCCGGCCAATCCGGTGTTCGGGCGGCTGAAGTACGAAGGGGGCGTCCACCGGGTCCAGCGGGTCCCGGTCACCGAGAGCCAGGGTCGCATCCACACCTCCGCCGCCGGTGTCCTCGTGCTGCCCGAGGCGGAGGAGGTCGACGTGACGATCGACGCGGCCGATCTGCGCATCGATGTCTACCGCTCCTCCGGTCCCGGCGGGCAGAGCGTCAACACGACCGACTCCGCCGTCCGCATCACGCACCTGCCCACCGGCGTCACCGTGGCCATGCAGAACGAGAAGAGCCAGCTGCAGAACAAGGAGGCGGGGATGCGGGTCCTACGCGCCCGGCTGCTCGCGCTGGCGCTCGAGGAGCAGGCCGTCAAGGACAGCGCCGTACGCGGTGCACAGATCCGCACCGTCGACCGCAGCGAGAAGGTCCGGACCTACAACTTCCCCGACAACCGCGTCGCCGACCACCGCAGCGGTTACAAGGCCAACAACCTGGCCTCGGTCCTCGACGGCGATCTCGACGCCGTCATCCAGTCGCTGGTCGACGCCGACACCACCGCCAAGCTGCAGGGGCCGGCATGACGCCTCTCAGGGAGGCAATCCGGGCTGCCGGGGAGCAGCTGGAGGCGGCCGGCGTGGCCTCGCCCGAGCACGACGCCCGGGCGATCGCCGTGCACGTGCTCGGCCTGTCCAGACCCTCCGACCTGATGCTGCTGGAGGGGCTGGACGTCGCGCAGTCCGCCGCCTACGACGAGCTGGTGGGCCGCCGCGCCCAGCGGGTCCCGCTGCAGCACCTCACCGGCAGCGTCGGCTTCCGCTACATCGAGCTGGTCGTCGGACCAGGGGTTTTCGTCCCGCGACCCGAGACCGAGTCCGTGGTGCAGTGGGCGGTCGACGCCGTACGGCAGGAAGGCTGGACCTCCCCGCTGTGCGTCGACCTGTGCACCGGCAGCGGGACGATCGCCTTCGCGCTGGCCAACGAGATCCCGGGCGCCACGGTGCACGCCGTCGAGCGGGACGCCCGGGCGCTGGAGTGGACGCGGCGCAACGCCGCCCTCCGGGTGACGGCCGGTGACCCGGAGGTGCTCCTGCACCTGGGCAGCGTCGAGGGGTGCCTGGCCGACCACGACGGCCGGTTCGACCTGGTCGTCAGCAACCCGCCGTACGTCGCGACGACCGAAGCCCACCTGCCCGACCCGGAGGTCGTCGACCATGACCCGGCGATCGCGCTCTGGGCCGGACAGGACGGCCTGGACGTGGTGCGGCTCGTCGAGCAGGCCGCCCGCCGGCTGCTGCGGCCAGGCGGGCTGGTGGTGGTCGAGCACTCCGACCGGCAGGGAGCCAGCGCGCCGGAGCTCTTCGCCGACGCGGGAGGCTGGACCGAGGTCGCCGACCATCGCGACGCCGCCGGTCGAGACCGATACGTGACCGCGAGGTGGACGCCCTGATCACCCTGGACGTGCAGGACGACGCGACGCAGGGCGTGACGGAGGCGGTGGCCGTGCTGCGCCGCGGCGAGCTCGCCGTGCTGCCGACCGACACCGTCTACGGCCTCGCCGCGGACGCCTTCTCCCCGTCTGCGGTGCGCCGGCTGCTGGCCGCCAAGGGTCGCGGCCGCGACCTTCCGGTGCCCGTGCTGGTCGGCGCCTGGCGCGGCATGGACGGGCTGGCCGAGCACGTCAGCTCGACCCTGCGCGCGGTGGTGGAGAGCTTCTGGCCGGGGCCGCTCACGCTGATCGTGCGGGCCGCTCCTTCGCTCGCCTGGGACCTCGGCCAGACCCGCGGCACCGTCGCGGTCCGGATGCCGTCGCACCCGGTCGCGTTGGCGGTCCTCACCGAGACCGGTCCCCTGGCCGTCAGCAGTGCCAACCGCACCGGCCTGCCGCCGGCGGTGACCGCAGCCGAAGCGCAGGAGCAGCTCGGCGCCTCCGTCGCGGTCTATCTCGACGCCGGCACCTGCGCCGACCGGGTCCCGTCGACGATCGTCGACCTCACCGGCGATCGCCCGATCCTGCGCCGGGCCGGGGCGCTCGCCGCGGACGAGCTGCGCACACTGCTGCCCGACCTGGAGGTGGCCCCGTGAGCGAGGCCACCTTCCGGGTCCTGCACGTCTGCACCGGCAACATCTGCCGATCCCCGATGGCGGAGCACCTCATGCGGGCCGGACTGGTCAGCCGCCTCGGCGACCAAGCCGCCCGCTTCCTCGTCGAGTCGGCCGGCACCTGGGGGCACACCGGGTCGCCGATGGAGCCGTACGCCCACAGCGTCCTGCGCCGGCACGGCGTCGACGGCCGCGACTTCCGGGCCCGTGAGCTGGTCGCCGAGGACGTCGCCGGCGCCGACCTCGTGCTCGGGGCCACCCGCGAGCACCGCGCGGCCGCGGTGGTCCTCCAGCCCCGGGCGGCCTGCCGCACCTTCACGCTGCGTGAGTTCGCCCGGCTGGTCAGCGCGGTCGACCCGGACACCCTGCCGACCGGCGACGTCGTCGACCGGGCCAGGGCGCTCGTCGCGGCGGCCGCGGCCAAGCGCGGGCTCGTCCCGCCGGACCGCCCGCGTGACGACGACCTCGACGACCCGTACAACGCACCGGAGTCGGCCTTCGCCGTCTGCGGCAACCTGGTCGCGCGCACCCTGCAGGGACCTCTCGACCGCCTCGCCCGCCAGCCGCGGTAGGACAGCGGAGCTTCCCGACGGGGTTGTCGTCTCCGACCTGCGCGTTTGTCGACCCGCCGGTCGTGGAATAGCCCTCCCGGCACGGCCGCTCCAGATCCCGGTGGCTCGTCGCACGGCACCTGTCGTTCGTCGGACAAGGGATCTCGACCATGAGCTCGTCGAGCACGATCAGTGACCGCGTCGCCCCCGTCAGTGGGCGGTTGGGGCTACGAGCGGCGGTGCGTAGCGGCGTCCTCGTCATCTCGCTGACCGGCGAGCTCGACCTGTGCACGCAGACCCAGCTGGCCGACGCGTTGGACCGGCTGACGCACGGCGTCACGGGCCCGGTGGTCGTCGACCTGGCCGACCTCGGCTTCTGCGACCTGCGCGGCATGGCCGGCTTGATGAGCGGCTTCGGGCTGGCGAAGCGGCGCGGCGTCGTCCTGGCCATTGCCGGCCTGTCACCGACCCAGACCCGGATGTGGCAGATCGCCTTCACCTCCCGCGTCCCTGCCTTCCAGCAGCCAGTGCGCTACCCCGATGTCGAGGATGCGCTCGACGACCTCGCGCCAGGGTGAGGGCCGCCGAGCCGAGCGGTCGCTAGGCTCGCAGGCACCGCCGAGCGACCGAGGAGCACCGCCGTGACGTTCTGGGGACCCGACTTCGACGCCCTCCAGCAGGTGGACCCGCAGATCGCGGCGGTGCTCGTCGACGAGCTCGACCGCCTGCGGGGCGGTCTGCAGCTGATCGCCAGTGAGAACTTCACCAGCCCCGCGGTGCTCGCAGCGCTGGGCTCGACGCTGTCGAACAAGTACGCCGAGGGCTACCCGGGCAAGCGCTACTACGGCGGGTGCGAGGTCGTCGACGTCGCGGAGCAGATCGGCATCGACCGGGCGAAGGCGCTGTTCGGCGCCGAGCACGCCAACCTGCAGCCGCACTCCGGGGCGAGCGCGAACCTCGCCGTCTACGGTGCGTTCCTGCAGCCCGGCGACACGGTCCTCGCGATGTCGCTCCCGCACGGTGGTCACCTCACCCACGGCAGCAAGGTCAGCTTCTCGGGCAAGTGGTTCGACGCGGTGCACTACGGCGTGCGGCCCAACGACGGCGGACCCCACTCGGAGGACATCGACTACGACCAGATGCGTTCGCTCGCCCAGGAGCACCGGCCCAAGATGATCATCTGCGGTGGCTCGGCCATCCCGCGACTGATCGACTTCGCCGCCTTCCGTGAGGTGGCGGACGAGGTCGGCGCCATCCTCATGGTCGACGCCGCCCACTTCATCGGCCTCGTCGCCGGACAGGCGATCCCGAGTCCCGTGCCCTACGCCGACGTCGTCACCTTCACCACCCACAAGGTGCTGCGCGGTCCGAGAGGCGGCGCCTTCGTCTGCACGGCCGAGCACGCCGCCAAGCTCGACAAGGCGGTCTTCCCGATGATGCAGGGCGGGCCGCTGATGCACGCGGTGGCCGCCAAGGCAGTCAACTTCCAGGAGTGCATGGCACCGGAATACCGGACCTACACCCGGCAGGTCGTCGCCAACGCGCGGGCGCTCACCGAGTCGCTCGCCGCCGAGGGCATGCGCCCGGTCACCGGCGGGACCGACACCCACCTCGCCCTGCTCGACCTGCAGGGCCTCGGGGTCACCGGCAAGGACGCCGAGATGCGCTGCGACCGGGCCGGCATCGTGCTGAACAAGAACGCGATCCCGTACGACCCGCAGCCGGCCTCGGTGGCGAGCGGGGTCCGGGTCGGGACGCCCAGTGTCACGACGCAGGGCATGGGCGAGGGCGAGATGAAGGAGATCGGCGCACTGATCGGGCGCGCGGTCCGGGACGCGGACGGTTCGGCCGCCGCAGAGGTGCGTGCCGGTGTCGCGGCTCTGGTTGCCGCGCACCCGGCATACTGTCGCACTCCTGCCTAAACCCGATAGCGTCCGCGTGTGCGGGAGTATCTGCTCGTCCTGTGCGTCGCCGCGGCCGTCACCTATCTGCTGACACCCGTCGCGCGCCGTTTTGCCATCCGCATCGGGGCGATGGCCGAGCCTCGCGACCGGGATGTCCACGCCATCCCGATCCCCCGGCTCGGCGGGCTGGCGATGTACGCCGGGGTCTGCGTCGCCTTCCTGGTGGCCGGCGCCCTGCCCGGGCTCAACCGCGTCTTCGCCTACTCCGACGTGCAGGCCGTCGTCGTGGCCGGCGGGATCATCGTGCTGCTCGGGGCGGCCGACGACCGCTGGGACATCGACGCCCTGACCAAGCTGGCCGGGCAGGTGGTTGCCGTCGGCGTCATGATCCTGCTCGGACCGCAGCTGCTCACCCTCACCTTGCCCGGCATCGGCGCCGTCTCCCTCGGTCCCGAGAGCGTCCCCCTCACCGTGATCCTCGCGCTGCTCACCATCAACGCGATCAACTTCGTCGACGGCCTGGACGGCCTGGCGGCGGGGGTGGGCGCGATCGCGGCGCTCGCCTTCTTCGTCTTCACCTATGCGCTGTCCTCCGGCCTGCTGACCGGCGGCGTCGGACAGGACCGCATCAGCTCACCGACCCTCATCGCCGCCGTCCTGGCCGGCGCGTGCCTGGGGTTCCTCCCGCACAACTTCAACCCGGCCCGGGTCTTCATGGGCGACTCCGGTTCGATGCTGATCGGCCTCATGCTGGCCGCCTCGGTCACGAGCCTCACCGGGCAGTTCAGCTATGCCAACCTGTCGGCCTCGGCCTCCTTCCCGGTCCTGCTGCCCCTGCTGCTGCCGCTGGCGGTGCTGGCGGTGCCGTTCTTCGATCTGCTGCTGGCAGTCGTACGCCGGACCCGCGCCGGCCGGTCGCCCTTCTCCCCGGACAAGGCCCACCTGCACCATCGGCTGCTCGAGATCGGGCACAGCCACACCCGAGCCGTGCTGATCATGTACTTCTGGGCCGCGCTGGTGGCCTTCGGCGCCGTGGCCGCCTCCATCACCGGCGGCCCATTGCCGGTGCTCGCCGTCGTCGGCACGGTCACCGCCCTGGCCCTGGTCGTGTCGAAGGCGCCGCGGCTGCGGGCGGCCCGCCGTTGACCCGAGCGACCCCCCGAGGCCGCCGCCACCCGGTGTCCCGAACGTCCACCCCGGCTTGTAGGCTTCGGCGTGCCCGATCCGAGCGAGACCCGCCCACCCTCTGACCGTTCGTCGTTCTCGCTCTCCACGTTGGCCGGCCTCGGGCTGGCGAACGCGGTCTGCGTGGCGATCGGACTGCTCCTCGGTCGCTACCTGGACGAGCGGTTCGAGACCGGGCCGGTGTTCGTCCTGAGTGGGCTGGCCCTGGGGCTGACCCTGGGTGCAGTGGGGTCTTTCCTTGAGATCCGCCGCTACCTGCAAGACTGACCTTCTTGTCCCGCTCGCGGCTGTTGAAATGGAGATCACCTGCAGTGGCTACCGCCTCCGCCTCCGGTCCTGCCTCTGCAGTTGACGCCGAGGGACGCATGAGCCGGGTGTTGCCCGTCCTGGTCCTGCCGGGCCTCTGCGCTGGGGCGGCGCTGCTGGTGGCGGGCCTGTTCGGCAACCTGCAGATCGGGCTGCTGCTCGCCGGAGGGGTGGCCCTCGGCGCGGCGAACGGGCTGCTGATGGAGTCCGCCCTGGCGCGCATGACGCCCGAGGCCCCCCCCGCCCGGTCATCGATCGTGAAGGGCTCGCTCGGCCGCCTCGGCCTGATCACCGTCATCGCCCTCGCGATTGCCTTCTTCGCGCGCCCCAATGGCTGGCTGCTCCTGCTGGGGCTGGCCCTCTACCAGCTGCTCGCGCTCGCCTCGGCACTGGGCGCGGCCGCCAAGCAGGCTCGGCTCGGATGAGCACCATCATCGTTGCCCTCGAGGTGGGCAACCGTCCGCGGGCCTCGCTGTTCGGGCTCGAGGTCAACATCGACACCGTGACATCGACCCTTCTCGCCGGGACGATCCTGATCGTCATGGGCCTGTACATGCGGTCGCAGATCACCGCGGGAGTGCCCGGCAAGCTGCAGCTGGGGTTCGAGAGCCTCGTCAGCTACATCGAGGATCTGGTCGAGTCGGCGATGGGTCTGAAGGTCGCGCCGTTCGTCGTCCCGCTCGCCACCACGCTGTTCGCCTTCATCCTCATCGCCAACTGGATCGAGGTCGTCCCGACCCAGGGGCTGACGGTCGCCCCGACCTCCGACATCAACCTGACCGCGGCTCTTACCGTGCTGGTGATCGGGTGGGTGCACCTGACCGGGGTCCGCAAGAAGGGGCTCGGCGGCTATATGAAGAGCTTCCTGGGCGCCCCGCGCTGGCTGATCCCCTTCCGCGCCATTGAAGAGGTCGCCAAGCCGCTGTCGCTGGCGCTGCGACTGTTCGGCAACCTGTTCGCGGGCGCGCTGATGATCGGCCTGATCGCCTTGCTACCGTCCTTCCTGCTGTGGGCGCCGATGGTGGTCTGGAAGCTGTTCGGCATGTTCATCGGCGTCATCCAGGCGCTGATCTTCGCGTTGTTGACCATCGTGTACTTCAGCTTCGCGGTCAATGAGGAAGGCCACTAACCGCGCGCCGCGCGGTCTGTCACCAGGATCCACTCGACCACCCCACCGCACTTGGCGGCGGGCGCACACTCACCTAGGAGAGACAGGCAAATGGCGGTAGAGAGCATCGAGCAGGCCGTGACACTCGCGGGCGCCATGGTCGGTGGCGGCATCGCCCTCGCCGGAGGCGCCATCGGTGCCGGCATCGGCGACGGGCTGGCCGGCAGCCAGTACATCGCCGGCGTCGCGCGCCAGCCGGAGGCGCAGGGGCGGTTGAGCACGTTGTTCTACATCACCGTCGGACTGGTCGAGGCTGTGTACTTCATCAACCTCGCCTTCATGGGCTACTTCGTGTTCGTCCTCGCCGCCGCGTAGCGGCCTGCTGATGTCAACCACCACGTTCCTCGCCGCCGCCGAAGGCGAAGGCGAAGGCGGCAACTTCCTCGTTCCGGACGCGACCTTTCTGGCCGAGCTCTTCGCCTTCGCGATCATCCTGTTCGTGATGTTCAAGTTCGTCGTCCCGCCATTGCAGAAGTCACTGACACAGCGCCAGGAGATGGTCCGCAAGCAGGTCGAGGACAGCAAGCAGGCCAAGGAGCGCCTCGATGCTGCCGAGTCCGACTACAAGGCGGCCGTCGCCGAGGCGCGCGCCGAAGCGGCCAAGGCCCGCGAGGAGGGCCAAAAGATCCGCCAGGAGCTCATCGACTCGGCCAAGGAGGTTGCCCGAGCCGAGGCAGAGGCGGTCACTGCCCGAGCCGAGGCCAGGCTCGAGGTCGAACGCCGTCAGGTCCTGGCCGAGTTGAAGTCCGACATCGGCCGGCTCGCCGTCGAGCTCGCCGAGCGGATCGTCGGGGAGTCCCTGTCCGACGACGAGCGGCAGAGCAGGGTCGTGGACCGGTTCCTCGCCGAGCTGGAGGGTGCGCCGGAGGCAGCACCGGCAGGAGAGGCACGCTGATGCTGGCTGCTGCCAGCCGGCAAGCGCTGTCCGGGGCGCGCGAGGCCCTTACCGACATGCTCACCGACGTGCCCGACGCGGACGTCGCGGATACCTCCGAGGGGCTGTTCGCCGTCGTGAGGTTGCTCGACGGCTCCGGTCAGCTGCTGCGCGCCCTGGCCGACCCGACCACCCCCCGCGAGGCCAAGGAGCAGCTGCTGGAGCAGTTGCTTGCGAGCCAGCTCGACCCGCTCGCGATGCGGGTCCTCGTCGAGGCCGCGACGCGACGCTGGTCGAGCGCCCGCGACCTGGTCGACGCCGTCGAGATCCTCGCGGTGCAGACGGCGTTCCTGAGGGCACACGCCGATGGCTCGCTCGACGACGTCGAGGACCAGCTGTTCCGTTTCTCGCGCATCGTCGCAAGCGACCCGTCGCTGCGCGCGGTCCTGACCGACCGGGCCCTGCCCGCCGACCGCAAGACGGCGCTGTTGCATGGTCTGCTCGCCGACCGGGCCCGAGGCGAGACAGTGCGGCTGATTCGTGCGCTCGTGCTGGCCCCCCGTGGGCGCACGCTGGAGGACGGGCTCGCTGACTACTCCCGGCTCGCCGCCCAGATCCGCGATCGTTCGGTCGCCTATGTGACCTCCGCCGTCCGCTTGAACGACGAGCAGGAGCAGCGGCTCGCGGCAGCGCTCGCGCGCACGTTCGGTCGCGAGGTGCAGCTGCAGGTGGACCTCGACCCCGCTGTGGTGGGTGGCCTGTTCATCCGGGTCGGCGACGAGGTCATCGACGCCACGACCCGTCACCACCTGCGCGCGGCCCGCATCGCGCTGATCCGCCAGTAACTCCCAGAGCCAGTCATGATCACTGCAGTCAACGGACAGGGGCACCAACTATGACGGAACTGACGATCCGCCCGGAGGAGATCCGCGACGCGATCGAGAAGTACGTCTCGTCGTTCAACGCGGAGACGACCCGCGAGGAGGTCGGCGTCGTCACGGAGGTCGGTGACGGCATCGCCCGCGTGGAGGGCCTGCAGTCCACGATGGCCAACGAGCTGCTCGAGTTCGAGGGCGGCGCCCTCGGTCTTGCGCTCAACCTCGACGAACGCGAGGTGGGCTGCGTCATCCTCGGTGACCCGAGCGCGATCGAGGAGGGCCAGGAGGTCCGCCGCAGCAAGGAGGTCCTGTCCGTCCCGGTCGGCGACGGCTTCCTCGGTCGGGTCGTGGACCCGCTCGGCAACCCGCTCGACGGCAAGGGAAAGATCGAGGCGGAAGGACGCCGCATCCTGGAGTTGCAGGCCCCGACCGTCGTGCAGCGTCAGCCGGTCACCCAGCCACTGCAGACCGGGATCAAGGCCGTGGACGCGATGACCGCCATCGGCCGCGGTCAGCGTCAGCTGATCATCGGTGACCGGCAGACCGGCAAGACCGCGGTGGCAATCGACGCGATCATCAACCAGAAGGACAACTGGGACAGCGGCGACCCCGACAAGCAGGTCAAGTGCATCTACGTCGCGATCGGGCAGAAGGGCTCGACGATCGCAGCCCTGGTGAAGCGGCTCGACGAGGCCGGGGCGCTGCCCTACACGGTGATCGTGGCCGCCAATGCCTCCGAGTCGGCCGGCTTCAAGTACCTCGCCCCCTACACGGGCTCGAGCATCGGCCAGCACTGGATGTACAACGGTCAGCACGTGCTGATCGTGTTCGACGACCTGTCCAAGCAGGCCGACGCCTATCGGGCCATCTCATTGCTGCTGCGTCGCCCGCCGGGCCGTGAGGCCTACCCGGGTGACGTCTTCTACCTGCACTCCCGGCTGCTCGAGCGCTGCGCCAAGCTGTC
>JBBSKF010000096.1:0-14666 GCA_038256525.1 Mycobacteriales bacterium
CGGGCTCAGTCGCTCGCCGAGGACGAGCCCCGCGACGGCGATGCTGACGACCGGCTCGACGGTCGAGATGATGGCGGTGTCCGACGGGCCGAGCAGGGCGAGCGCGGCGAAGAAGGTGGTCACGGCGACGACGGTGCCGATAAGCGCGATCCCCACCAGGGCCCACCATGCCGGGGCGGCCTGCGGCAGCCGCGGCGAGGTCAACAGCGCGAGGATCCCGAACGACACAGCGCCGGCCGTGATGACGGTGGCGGCGCTCGCGTATGCGCCGACGCCCCGCACCCGGCTGCTGGCCAGGATGTAGAGCGCGTACGCGAGCGCCGACGCCAGACCCAGCAGGACGCCGAGCGTCTGCCCGCTCTTGACCGGGCCGATCGTCAGGGCGGTGCCGAGAGTCGCTGCCGCGACGCAGAGCACGGCCACGAGTCGGGGCCGCTCGCGCAGGAGCAGCGCCCCGAGCAGCACCACCAACGCGGGATAGAAGTACAGCAGCAGGGCGGTCAGCCCGGCCGAGATGCGCTCGAGGGCGAAGAAGTAGCACAGCGACTGGCCGACGTAGCCGATGCCGCCCAGGGCAGCGAGCGCCAGCAGCGGCCGGCCCCGCGGCAGTCCGTCGCGGCGCACCCGCGCGATCACCAGCAGGGCGGCGGCGGCGAGGCTGAACCGTACGAACAGGACGCCGATCGGTTCAGCGCCGTCGTCGTACACCACCTTGGTGAGCACCGGCATCACCCCGAAGCTCGCGGCGCTGGCGAGCGCGAGGGTGATGCCGAGCAACCGCCGGCGCCGCAGGTCCTGGAGCACCCGGCGACGCTAGTGCGTTCGCCGGGGGCGAGCGCGGCGTGGCGCACGCACCTGTCGGTCCACCATGCCTAGCCTGAAGTTCGTGGCCCGCGGACGACACCGACACCGACGCCGAACCGGCCTGTGGGCGCGGCTCTGGCCCGGCCGGTCCCCGGGGCAGGCTCAGGTCGTGGCGGGCCTGAGCGCGGAGGTCGCCCGCCAGGCGGTCGACGTAGCGCAGCTGTGGGAAATGCTCGCCGACCGAGCGGGAGCGGCGGCGGCCGCCGATCGGCGGGCCCGGCAGACCGAGGCCCGCCTTGCCGCCGCCCGCGTCGAGTTGGCTTGCTTACGGAAGGATCTCGCAGCCGTGCGGGAAGAGCTCGTGTGGGCCTTCGCCGAGCGCAAGCTTTCGGCGGCTGCCCGTGCGCCGGTCCGGGACCTGCGGTCGGCGAACGCCACCACCGCCTAGGAGCCCGCGGGACGCAGCGCGTCCAGCACCCGATCGTGCAGCAGACCGTTGGTGCAGACCGCGCTGCCGCCGTCAGGACGGGCGACCCCGGACAGGTCGGTGAACCGCCCGCCGGCTTCCTCGAGCACGACCTGCAGCGGTGCGAGATCCCACAGCGACACCTCGGGTTCGAAGGCGGCATCCACGGCTCCCTCCGCGACGAGCAGGTGACACCAGAAATCTCCGTACGCACGGGTTCGCCACACCTGCCGTGACAGATCCAGCAGGCCGGGCAACCGGCCCTGCTTCTCCCAGCCGGCCAGGGAGGAGTAGGACACCGATGCCTGCGAGAGGTCGTCCACGGCACTGACCGAGATCCGGCGCGTACGCGCGAGCGCCCCCCCGGTGTGTGCCCCGAGGCCGCGGGCGGCCCACCAGCGGCGGCCCAGCGCCGGGGCGCTGACGAGGCCGACGGTCACGTCGCCGTCCTCCTGCAGGGCGATGAGGGTGGCCCAGACGGGCACCCCTCGTACGTAGTTCTTGGTGCCGTCGATCGGGTCGAGGATCCAGCGTCGGTCGCCGTCGCCCGTCTCGCCGGACTCCTCGCCGAGCACCGCGTCATCCGGGCGGCGCCCCCCCAGCACGTCCCGAAGCGCCTGCTCCACAGCGGTGTCCGCGTCACTGACCGGGCTGGAGTCCGCCTTCGACTCGACAGCCAGATCGGCGGACAGGAAGCGGTCCATGCTGATCGCATCTGCCGTGTCGGCCAGTTCGTGGGCCAGCGCCAGGTCCTCGCGCAGCCGGTCAGCCGATGACGTGGACGAGGTCTTCACCGGTCTCAGCCTCCAGCTCCACCGTGGCGCCGTTGCGGGTCAGGAACCTCACTTCGTACGGCTGGCGGTCCACCCGTCCGGTCGCGAGCTTCGTGACCGCCACCACGGTGAGCTGCTCGCCGGCGGCGTAGAGCCGCCAGGGATCCTCGCTGAAGTCGTAGAGGTGCTGCTTCCCGACCAGCTCGACGACGGCTCCGGGGACCAGCTCGCGAATGGGCACCGGCCAGGGCGCGGGTGTCGTCACACCGCCGAGCCTAATCGTCGGGGCTGGCACAGTTGCGGGTGTGAGCCTCGCCTTCGTCTTCCCCGGTCAGGGGTCCCAGCGGCCGGCGATGGGCGAGCCGTGGGTCGCCGATCCGGGCTGGTCCCTCGTCGAGCGGGCGAGCGACGTCCTCGGCCGCGACGTCGAACGGCTCCTGCTCGACGCCGACGAACAAGAGCTGCGCTCGACCCAGAATGCCCAGCTGTCGACCTATCTCGTCAGCCTGCTCGCCTGGCAGGCCGTGCTGCCGCAGGATGTCGCCGTCGTCGCCGGCCACTCGCTCGGGGAGCTGACGGCCCTGGTCGCGGGTGGCGTGCTCACCAGTCACGACGGACTCGACCTGGTCGTGGCGCGAGGCAAGGCCATGCTGGCGGCGGCCGACGCGACGCCGGGCGCGATGGCCGCGGTGCTCGGCCTGGCGGACGCGCAGGTGGAGCAGATCTGTGCGGGGCTCGACCAGGTCTGGCCGGCCAACTTCAACGCGCCCGAGCACGTCGTCATCTCGGGCACGGTGGCCGGTGTCGCCGCGGCGACGGCGGCGTGTCGCGAGGCGGGTGCGCGCCGCGTGCTGCCGCTTGCGGTGGGCGGCGCCTTCCACACACCGCTCATGGCGTCTGCCCGCAAGGGCCTCGACGTCGCAGTGGCCTCCGTGCCCTATGCCCGCCCGGCCGTCCCCGTGCTCTCGGCGGTGGACGTCCAGCCCTACCGGGACGATCCGCGCAGCGCGGCAGCGACCCTGTCCCGCCAGCTCACAGCACCGGTCCGGTGGCGTCAGGTGCTCGAGGCGCTGCCGGCGTACGGCGTCGACACGGTGGTCGAGCTGGGTCATGGTGGCGGGCTCACCGCCCTGGTGAAGCGGACCCTGCCGGACGTGCGCGCGGTGTCGGTTGCCACCCCCGCGGATGTGGCGAAGCTGCGCAGGTAGCCGAACGTAGGCTCGCGGGCGTGACCACCGCCACCTCGACCCCGCCGGTGGAGCTGGCCCGCTTCCTGGCCGACGACCTGCTCCGTCCGGGAGCCGAGCAGGTCGACCGCACCGTCGTGCCGCGCTCCCATCTGGATGCCTGGGCAGCTGCGGGCCTGCTCGGCCTTTCCGGACCGACGGCGTACGGCGGCGGCGGCGCGCCTGCGCGGGTCGTCCGCGAGGTGGCCGAGGTCCTGGCCGGGGCCTGCGGCGCAACCTGGTTCGTCGCGACGCAGCACGAGACGCCGCTCGCGACACTGGCGGCCTCGCGCAACGTCGCCCTGCAGGACCGGCTGCTGTGGGACCTGTGCGCCGGCACGACCCTCGCCGGAGTCGCGATCGCGCAGCTGCGCCGGCCGGGTCCGCCGGCGGTCACCGCGACGCGCGTCGGCGGCGGATGGCGATTCGACGGACACGTCGGCTGGATGACGAGCTGGGGGATCTGCGACGTCGTCCTGCTCGGCGGGGTGAGCCCCGCCGGCGAGGTGGTCCACGTCCTCGTGCCGGCGGGGGAGGGTGGCGGCCTGACGGCGTCGGCGCCGCTGGAGCTGGCCGCGATGCAGGCGACGGTCACCGTCACGCTGGACCTGGACGGCTTCTTCGTTCCCGACGCCGATGTCGTGGACGTCGGGGACGAGAAGGCGTGGCTCGCTGCGGATGCTGCGAAGACCGCCAATGCGCGGCCGCACACCTTCGGCCTGCAGCGAGAGTGCGTGCGGCGGCTGTCGGAGACGGCGGCACGACGCGACGACGGTACGGCGGCGGCGCTCGCCCAGCAGCTGGCGCGCGAGGGCGACCGGCTCCGGGCGGTGGCCTACACCCTGCAGGACGAGGTGCCGCCGCAGGACCGGATCGAGGAGCGGCTGGCCGTACGCGCCGCCTCGCTGGAGCTGGTCGTGCGCACCGCGGTCGCGCTCGTCGCGGCCACCGGTGGCTCGGCCATGTCACTGTCGGCCGCGCCGCAGCGCCTGGTCCGGGAGGCGGTCTTCCAGCTGGTGCAGGCGCAGACCGGTGCGGTGCGCGAGGCGACGCTGCAGCTGCTGCGGGACACCGGCGCATGACGACGTGGAAGCTGACAGATGCGGACTGGAACTCCTGGCCCGATGAGCTCAGCGATCTCCAGATCTTCGAGCAGGCAGCCGAGTTCGGGCTGGCAGGCATCGAGCTCGGGGTCTACGACGCGGCCATCGAGCTGGCTCCGGAGCGGCTGACCGCACTGGCTGAGATCGTCGAGCAGACCGGGGTGCCGGTCACCGCGGTGCTGCTGTCCCTGCCGGCCGAGCGCTGGCGCCAGGGCGCCCTGTCCGGCGACGTGGACCGGCTGGTCTGGCAGGTCTCGTCCTGCGCGGCCGTGTGCCGTGCGGTCGGCTTGGAGGTGCTCGGGATCTGGCCCGGTGCCGACCCGGTAGACGTCGACATCGTCGACACGCTCGCCCGTTGCGTCGAAGCCGCCGACGACGTGCGCCTCGCGGTCGAGTACAAGCCCGGGACGGCCGTGGCGACCGCCGAGCAGGCGCTGGCACTGTGCGGGCAGGTGCCGGGCCTGGGGGTGCTGCTCGACACCGGGCACGCGTTCGCCGCCGGCGAGGACCCGGCCCGGGTGGTGGAGCAGCTCGGCGACCGGCTGCTGCACTGCCACCTGGGCGACGCACCACCGGGTGGTGACGACGACGACCTGCCCTGCGGCCGGTTGCACGACTTCTCCTCTTTCGTCGCGGCACTGGACGCATCCGGCTACTCCGGCACGGCCTCGTTCGACCTCTACGGCGCGGTGAGCTCCGGCGCCCTGACCGGCGCGCAGGCGGTGCGGGAGAGCCGCGACCACGTGCTGTCGCGCCGGCTGTGACGCGGCGGTCCGGGATGCGCGCCGTCGTCGCCGCCGGCCCCGGGAACTTCGCGGTCCGTGAGGTGGAGGAGCCGACCGGACCGCTGGTCGTCGAGGTGGAGGCCGCGGGGGTCTGCGCCGCCGACCGCATGCTCTGGTCGGGACGGCACCCCTGGGGCGAGCTCTCCTGGCCGATGATCCCCGGTCACGAGCTGCTCGGACGCGTCGTCGCCTCGACCGGGAGCCTGCCGGTCGGCACCCGCGTCACCGCCGAGGTCAAGCTGCCGTGCGGTGCGTGCGCGACGTGCCGGCGGGGCGACCGGCACCTGTGCCCGTTCGGCCGCCATCTGGGCAGTGGCATTCCCGGCGCGTTCGCCGAGCGGCTCGCCCTTCCGGCGCAGGCCGTGGTGCACCGTGTGCCCGACTTGCTCACCACCCGGCAGGCCGTGCTCGCCGAGCCGATGGCCTGCGCGCTGCACGCCGTGCGCCGCGCCGGTGTGCGTCCCGGCGACCGGGTGGCGGTGGCCGGCCTGGGTGGCCTCGGCGCTCTGGCCGTGCATGCGGCGCGGTCAGAGGGCGCCGCGTCGGTCGATGCCGTCGTACGCTCCTCTGAAAAAGCTTTATTGGCAAGCAGTCTCGGCTACGACGCTGCAACGCTGGCGCCGGACGACGGGGCCTACGACGTGGTGCTCGACGTCAGCGGCTCGATCGACGCGGTCGCCGTCCTGCTCCGTGCGGTGCGGGCCGGAGGTCGGGTCGGGGTCTACGGCGTCTACGACCGGCCGCTGCCGCTCGACCTCAACGCCCTCGCCGAGTTCGGCGAGCTGACCGTGTCCGGCGGCCATCTCGCGCCGGGGTGCTTCCCGGACGCGATCACACTGCTCGCCGGGGTCGACGGCGACCTCGTCGTCACCGGCGCCCACCCGCTCGACCACCTCGTCGACGCACTCGCGCCGGCGGACCGCCCACGTCTGAAGGAGATCGTGCTCCCGTGAACGACCTGATCGCCCAGCTCATCGTCGTCGGCCGCAAGGCGGTCGCCTCCGGCCTGGTCATCGGCTCGGGCGGCAACCTGTCGGCGCGGCTGCCCGGCGCCGACGAGTGCGTCGTGACCTGCTCGGGGAGCTGGCTCGACGAGCTCACCCCCCAGCAGTTCAGCGTCGTGGCGATCGCCGACGGCGCGGTGCGCGGCGGCCATCCGGCACCGAGCAGCGAGGTGCCGCTGCACCTCGCGACCTACCGGGCCCGGCCGGACGCCAACGCGCTGATCCACCTGCACCCGCAGACCAGCGTGCTGCTCGACGCCCTCGGCTACCCGATCCGGCTGCTGACGACCGACCAGGCCTACTACGTACGCGAGGTCCGCTCGACACCTTTCCTGCAGAGCGGCACACCTGAGCTCGCTCAGGCCGGCGCGGACGCGGTGCGGGACGGCTGCAACTGCGTGATCCTCGGCCACCACGGATGTTCGGTGATCGCCGACACCATCGAGCTGGCCCACAAGCGGGCCGCCAATCTCGAGGAGGCGGCCCGCGCGACGCTCACGATGCTGCAGCTCGGCGACACGACGAGCGTCTGCCCGCCGGCCTACCTCGAGACCATCCGGGCGCAGGAAGCGGCCGCGCAGGGCGGTCACTGAGGTGGGGCTCGTCGCCGGGCTCGACGTCGGGGGCTCCTCGGTCAAGGCGTGGGTCGTCGACTCGGAGCACCCGGTCGCGCCGCTCGCCGAGGTGACCCGGCCACTGACCTCGCTGCGCCCCGCGGCGCACCGGGTGGAGATGGATCCGGCCGGCTGGGCGGCTGCCTGCCGGCAGGCGCTCGCCGAGGTGGTCGACGCGGCCGGCCGGCCGGGAGCGGACTACCTCGGGGTGACCGTCACCACCCTTCGTCAGGGCTTCGTGCTGCTTGACGGTGCCGGACAGGTGCTCGGGAACGGGATCCTCAACAGCGACCGGCGCGGAGCCGCCCACGCGGCGGTGCTGGCCGGGACGCACCGCCTGACCGGCCACTGGCCGGCACCGGAACTCACCCTGCCCAAGCTGCTGGCCGTACGCGCGAGCGAGCCGGAGCGGTGGGCGGCTACCGCGCGGGTGCTGTTCCTGCACGACTGGCTGGTCTGGCTGATGAGCGGGGTGCAGGTCACCGAGGCGTCGTATGCCTGCGCGGGCGGCATGGCCGATGTCGCCGCCCGGAGCTGGGCAGTCGACCTGTTGACGGAGTGTGGACTCGGCGTGGACCGGCTTGCCCCGGTCGTCGAGGCCGGCACCGTCGTCGGCGAGCTGGGAACCGGCTGGGCCCTGCCGGCGACGCTGCCCGTCGTGGCCGGCTGCGGCGACACGCAGCTGGCGGCCATGGGCGTCGGCGGTCTGGACGACGGGGTGATCACCGTCGTTGCCGGCTCGTCCACCCCGGTGCAGGCCGCGACAGCCGCCCCCGTCGAGGACCCGCTGGGCCGTCCGTGGGTGTCGACCCACGCCGCCCCACGCCGGTGGGCCGCCGAGGGCAACGCCGGCTATCCGGGGACCTTCTCCGGCTGGTGGGCTGGCCTGGCCGGCCTGGCCGGCGTGTCACCCGGTCCCCGGGCGCCGGGCCTCTTGGCGGTCACCGCGGCGCCCTACTGGGCTGCCGAGACATGGTCGGTCAAGCCGCCCGTGTCCCTGCTGGGCCTGCGTCCCGACACCACCGCCGCGCAGGTCGCCGGGGCGCTGCTGGATGCGCACGCCTACGCCGTACGCGGCAATGTCGAGGACCTGGAGCGGGCTCTGGGCCGGCGAGCCGAAGCCGTCGTCGTCTGCGGGGGAGCGGCGGCCGACGGGCGACTGTCGCGGCTGCTGGCCGAGGTGCTCGGCCGCGACATCCACCACGCGAGTGGCGGCAGCGGCGTGGCCGCGGCCGGCGCTGCCCTCGTGGCCCGCGCCGTCGGGGCGCACGCCCATGTCCCGGCACTTCCGACGACGATGCTGATGGCGGGCGAGCAGGCGCCGCACGACGAGCCGTACGCCCGGTGGTGTGCGGCCCACGCGGCACTGCGGTCCGCGCTACCCGAGAGCGAGTGACGTGAAAGCCTTTGTGACAGCGGAGTTCACCGATCCTGGGGTACGACGGCTGGAGTCGCTCGGCTTCGCGGTCGATCGGGCCGG
The DNA here is from genome assembly GCA_038256525.1 of Mycobacteriales bacterium. GTDB lineage: Bacteria > Actinomycetota > Actinomycetes > Mycobacteriales > SCTD01 > SCTD01. The sequence goes on from JBBSKF010000096.1 coordinate 8,256, forward strand.
CTGGGGAAGGACGCGACAGGCGCTCGACCGGGGGGCCTACCTGCGGGCCGCTGCCGGCAGCGCTCTGCTCGTCACCGAGATCGAGGTGGTCGACGTCCCGATCCTCGACGCGCTGCCGGAGCTGCGCCTGGTGGCCACCGCCCGCGGCGGGCCGGTCAACGTCGATGTCGCCGCGTGCGCGGCCCGCGGCATCCCGGTCGTGTTCACACCGGCCCGCAACGCCGACTCCGTAGCGGACTTCGTGGTGGGGGTGATGCTGTCGCTGGTCCGCGGCATCGGCGCCGCCGAGCGGCACCTGCGCGCCGAGGGCTGGCACGTCGGCGGCGAGCTGCCGTACCTGCACTTTCGTGGACCGGAGCTGGCGGGTCGCATGCTCGGGCTGGTCGGTCACGGCGCGATCGGGCGCCGGGTGGCGCAACGGGCCGCGAACGGCTTCGGGATGCGGGTGCAGTTCTGCGACCCGTATGCCGACGGCGGGGTGTCGCTGGACGAGCTGCTCGAGACCTCGGACGTCGTCTCGCTGCACTGCCCGCGGGTGCCCGGGACACTCGGGCTGATCGATGCCGCCGCGCTGGCCCGGCTGCGGCCGGCTGCCTACCTGATCAACACGGCCGGGGGCGGGATCGTCGACGAGGTCGCGCTCGTCGAGGCGCTGCACGCCGGCCGGCTCGCAGGCGCCGCCCTCGACGTGTTCGCCGTCGAGCCGTTGCCCCGGGACTCGCCGCTGCTGGGGGCGCCCCACCTCCTGATCACCCCGCACCTGGCCGGGGCGGCGCTCGACGTGGTCCGCCATCACACCGAGCTGATCTGCGACGACGTCGAGCGATGGCACCGGGGCGAGCCGCTGCGCCATCAGGCCTGAGAGCCCCGACCCCACCCCCTCCCCCCTCGACCCCCCCACCCCCCCGACCCCCCCCTCCCGCACTTCCCCTGCGAAACGGCACTCTCGGGGGCGCTCGGCGTGTTGTTTGGCAGGGGAAGTGCGGGAGGGGGGCGTGGAGAGGGGCGGGGCAGGGGGCCTGACGCTCAGGCCAGGCCGAGGGCGACCTCGAAGACCGCTGAGCCGGCGCGGGCCTGCGCTGCCTGCTCGGTCTTGGTGAAGGCATCGCTCCAGGACCGGCCGGGCAGCTCGTCCCACACGAACAGCAAGGATGCGGCCCGCATGCCGAAGGCGGTCGCCGCGGAGAACACCGCGGACGTCTCCATGTCGACGGCGAGGTGACCGGCGGCCGCCCACTTCTTCAGCAGCGCAGGCGGCTGCGCCAACAGGGCCGAGGTGGTGATGGTCGAACCGCGGTGGCTGTGCATGTCACGGCCGGCGAACAGCGAGGCGGCGCGGGTGACCCGGCCCAGGTTGGCCTTGGCGACGCCCTTGCCGCCGTAGTACTGCGAGGCGCCCTCGCCGATCGTGGCCCGCTCGGACAGCACGATGTCGCCGGTGCGCACGTTGGGCTGCAGACCACCGCACGAGCCGATCTGCACGACGACCGGGGTGCCGCAGGTGCCGAGGACATGGACCGGCTCCACCGCCCGGGAGGCGCCGTAGGCCGGGCAGAACGCGACCGGCAGGTCGCCGTACCAGCCGTGCCACAGGTCCGGCATGCCCAGCTCGCGCACCCCGTCGAGCAGCGGCAGCCGGCTGTCCAGGGCGCGCTGGCGCCACCAGGTGCCCTCGAGCACCAGCAGGCGCGGCACCTCGTCCTCGTCCAGGTTGAGCAGGTTCATCCAGCCGGCGCGGTCCACGATGAGCATCCTGACGCAGAGGGGCGGTACGTCGCCATGAGGGCGGTTCGGGTGTACTGTCGAGGTGTTGCTCTGGATCCCTGGTGACGCCCACACGTTGGCGCACAAGGGAGGGCACCGATGATCTCCGACCCCGATCCGGTCAGACCGCTCGAGATCTCGCGCTCACCACGCGTCCTGCCCGTCGACCAGGCCCCGGCCGTTGCTGATCAACGCGCCGTCCTTGTCCTGTGCCCCATCGCCGGTGGTCCGCAGACGGTGGTGGCACTGATCGGCGAGGCCGACATCAGCACGGCCGGACAGCTGCGGGATCAGTTCGCCGACGTGCTGGCGTCCCGACCCGGCTCGGTGCTCATGGACGTCACCGGTCTGGACTTCTGCGACATCAGTGGTGTCGACGCCCTGGGTGAGGCCGCCGCAGCGGCGGTCAACGCCGGCCTCGTGATGACCCTGCAGGGCTGCTCACCCCAGCTGTCCTGGCTGCTGGACACGATCGATCCGCGCAGCGGGGTGCGTCCGGTACAGGTCTCGGGGGGCGTCCCCAGGCCGCGGCAGGCGTCGACGTCCGGGTCAGTCTGAACCCTCGATGTCCGGGATCGATCGACTGCGGGCAGAGCTGGGAGCCGCCATGGCAGGGGCCGCAAGCGCGCTGGACGCGGCCAACTCGCTGTGCCATGCCTGCGTGGACCTGTTGGAGGTGGACGGCGCGTCGATCTCGCTCATGGATCACGGCAGCAGCCGGGGCACGTTCGGCTCCAGCAACGAGCTGAGCCGGCGGCTGGACTCCCTTCAGTACACCTTCGGCGAGGGTCCCTGTCTGGACGCGGTCCGCGACGGCAGGCCGGTGCTCGCCACGGACCTGTCGGATCCTTCCGAGCAGCGCTGGCCCGCCTTTCGGGATGCGATGCTGGAGTCAGGAGTGTGCGCGGTGTTCGCACTCCCGGTCGCCGTCGCATCGTCCTACGTCGGTGCGCTGGACCTGTTCCGGAGCAGGAGGGGACACTTGACCGACGAGGCGCTGGCCGGCGGCCTGCTGGCAGCCGAGCTCGCTGCGCTTCCGCTGCTGGACCTCATGACGGCGGATCTCGACTGGGACGGCGTGGCGCAGGGCGACAGCGGCTGGGAGCATCTGGCCTCGCTGGAGCGCGTCGAGGTCTATCAGGCGACAGGCATGATCATGGGAGCGACAGGGATGGGGCCGTCCGAAGCGCTGGTGCGGCTGCGGGCGCATGCCTACGCCCGTGGTGAAACGGCCAGCGAGGTCGCCTGGGCCGTCGTGGAACGGCGGCTGCTGCTGGACGCCGACGACTGGAGCCCGCAGCCATGACGGACAGTCGTGAGCGCGAGGTCACCCAGGCCTTCGTGTCGCTGGCCAGCCATCTCGCGAACGGCTACGACGTCGTCGACCTGCTCAACGACCTGACGGTGGACTGCGCCCGGTTGCTGGACATCGCCTCGGCCGGGCTGCTGCTGGCTGACGGCCGTGGCGTGCTGCATGTGATGGCGGCCTCCTCCGAGCGCACGCGGCAGCTCGAGGTGTTCCAGTTGCAGCGCGCAGAGGGCCCCTGCCGGGACTGCTTCCTCGAGCGCGCGGCTGTTTCGGTCCCGGAGCTGGTGGCGGAGTCGGCACGCTGGCCGCAGTTCGTGCCGGCCGCCCTGGAGGCCGGGTTCGCCAGTGTGCACGCCCTGCCGATGCGGTTTCGTGACAGCGTCCTGGGTGTCCTCGGGCTGTTCGGCACCACGGTGGGAGCGCTTCGGCCGGAGGACCTGACCCTCGGTCAGGCCCTGGCCGATGTCGCCAGTGTCGCGCTCGTGCAGGACACCGCCGCCACGGATCGAACGGCCGTCAACGAGCAGCTGCAGACCGCCCTCACCAGCCGTGTCGTGCTGGAGCAGGCCAAGGGTGTGCTGGCCCAGAGGGGCGAGCTGGACATGCCGCAGGCTTTTGTGGTGCTGCGCCAGTTCGCCCGCGACCACAACCTGCGTCTCACCAAGGTGGCGCAGGAGATCGTGTCCCGGGCGCTGTCGGCGGAGGCAGTTCTCGAGCATGCTCGGGCGAAGAGTCAGAGCCGCTCCTGACGACGCGTTCATCGTGCCGAGGAAGCGTTGATCCCGCCGTCAACGGGTAAACTGTCAGCAGCACGCCAACGGCGTGTCCCGTCCAGATCCCGCGGGCTGTGTCACAGTGCGGGAGACCGACCATGGTTCGCGATGACACGCTTTCTGCGGTGCTCAGTGACTTCGCGCGCACGATGCTCACCGACTTCCAGATCCAGGACATCCTCGACCATCTCGTGACGCGGATGGTCGACATCCTGCCGGTCACCGGGGCCGGCGTCACACTGATCTCGCCGGGACAGGCGCCGCACGAGGTGTCGGCCTCGAATCCGGCCGCGCTGAGGTTCGAGAAGCTGCAGACCGAGCTGTGGCAGGGCCCGTGCCTGACGGCGTACGAGTCGGGGGAGGCGGTCGCACTTCCGGACGTCGCGGCCGACCACCGGTACCCCGACTTCGGACCGGCGGCTGTCGCCGCTGGCATGGCGGCGGTCTTCACCTTTCCGCTGGGGCATGGCGCCAGTCGAATGGGTGCGCTCGATCTCTACCGGGACGTCCCTGGCGAGCTCGCAGCCCAGGACATCGCGGCGGCGCAGACCCTGGCCGATGTGGCCGCCGCCTACCTGATGAACGCCCGCAACCGAGAGCAGGCGCTGGAGGCCTCGGAGCAGTTCCGCCGAGATGCCCTGCACGACCCGCTGACCGGATTGCCGAACCGGTTGCTGCTGCAGCAACGCCTCGAGCATGCCGCACTGCGATCGCGGAGATCGCACAGCACCTCGGCCGTCCTGTTCGTCGACCTCGACCGGTTCAAGATGGTCAACGACACCTACGGCCACGGGGTCGGCGATGCGCTTCTCGTCGCTGTCGCAGTTCGGCTGTCGGCCCTGGTCCGGCCCGGGGACACCCTGGCTCGGGTCTCCGGCGACGAGTTCGTCATCGTCTGTGAGGATCTGACCGAGCCCCGCGATGTCGAGCTGCTCGCGGCCCGGCTCGACGCCGCCTTCGCCGAGGTGTTCAGACTCGGGCCAGTGGAGCTCGCCATGACGGCCAGCGTGGGCGTCGCCTACTGCGGGCCGGGAGAGGCCATCACCGGTCAGCTCCTGGCGGCCGCGGACACCGCGATGTACACGGCGAAGCGCGGCGGCGGCGCCGCACACCACGTCGTCGATGTGCCGCTCGCCCAGCGGCACGGACCAGGTCCTGATCAGCCGGCTTGGGATTCGACGGGATAGCAGGGCTGGGCAAGATCCACGACGTCGTCGCACAGCCGAGCGATCTGGTCGGCGTCGTGGCTGACCAGCAGCACCGTCCGGCGCCCCCGCAGGCTCGCCACCGACGCCTCGACGACCTCGCGGGAGCTCGCATCGAGGGCGCTGGTCGGTTCGTCGAGCAGCAGCAGCGCCGGATCGAGGGCGAGGGCCCGCGCCAGGCACAGCCGCTGGCGCTGGCCGACCGAGAGCTCCGCGGCCGGGCTGTCCAGCCGATCCGCGACCTCGGCCCACAGGCCCGCCTCCTGCAGAGCGCTGACGGCCCGCTCGCGCAGGGCAGGGCGCGAGGCGCGTACGACATGCCGCAGGCCGAACAGGGCGTTGTCCAGCACGCTTCCCGGGAACACCAGGGGTGACTGGCCGACCAGGCCGGCCTTCGCCCGCAGGTCGGACAGCCGCTGCGAGCCGTCGAGCCGTCGCCCCAGCACGTGCACCTCGCCCTCGGCACGCAGTCCGCTGGGCAGCAGGCCCACCAGCGCCCGCAGCACGGTGGACTTGCCGCTGCCGGAGGGCCCGCGCAGCCCGACGGTGGCCCCGGTCGGGACGCGGAAGCTGAGCGGCCCGACGAGCACCCGCTCGGCGGAGCGGACCACCAGAGCGTCGGCGTCGACGGCGGTCGCGGCGTTGGTCATGCGGTCGCTTCCAGGCGCCGGCGGGCGGGCACGGCCGCGAGCAGGAGCAGTCCGGCCAGGACGACGAGCACGACCCCCGCCCCCCAGGCCGAGGCGAGTGCCGCCGGGTCGGCGGCATCCTGGGCCAGGGCGAAGATGTGCGTCGGCAGCGACTGCACGGGCGCCTGCACGATCCCGCTCGGCAGTGCGCTCGCACCGGCGAAGACGGTGGCGGTGAACAGCAGCGGCGCCGTCTCCCCGGCGGCGCGGGCCAACCCGAGCAGCAGGCCGGTGAGCACGGCGGGACGGGCGTGCGGCAGCAGCACCGAGCGGACAAGCTGGCTGCGGCTCAGGCCGAGCGCGAGTCCAGCTTCACGGCGGGCCGGCGAGAGCTGGTCCAGCCGGGCCGCCGTGGTGAGCGCGACGACCGGCGTTGCGACGATGGCGAGCAGCAACGAGCCGGCGAGCCATGACTTGCCCCAGCCCAGCGCCGTCGAGAAGAAGGCGTAGCCCGCCAGCCCCAGCACGATCGTGGGCACGCCTCCGAGGGTGATCGTCGCGGTGTGCAGGACACGACCGGCCCGCGGCCCGGCGTACTCCCCGAGAAGCAGACCCACGCCGAGCCCCACCGGCAGTGCGATCGCCCCCGCCGCGACGACCAGCACGACGGTGCCGAGGATCTGACCGCGCACCCCACCGCCGCTTGCACCGATCGCATCGGTCAGCCAGAA
>JBBSKF010000097.1:0-14576 GCA_038256525.1 Mycobacteriales bacterium
GGTGGCCCTGTTCGCCTCGCTGCTGCTCGACTCCGTCGGCCGCGGTCTGGTCGAGGCCAAGACCCGGGTGTCGTTGGGTGAGGCGAGGGCGGGGCTCGCGTTCCTGGAGACCGGCATCGACGCCGCGCAGGACGAGTCGGCGGACGCCCAGGAGTTCCGCCTGCAGGACGTCTTCCAACGGCTGGCGGCGCGCGGGTCACCGGGCAACGCCTACGCGGTCCTGCTGGTCGGACCGTCACAGCGCAATGCCTTCGCCTCGCCGGGCGTCGCCACGACCGACGTGCCGTCCGACCTGCCGGTGCGGCTCGTGGCCGAGGCGGCAACGGCGTACGTCTTCGCCGACATCCCCGTGGACGGACGACGTGAGAAGGGGCTGGTCGTCGGCTCGCTGTTGACGGTGCCCTCGCTCGGCGAGTACCGCCTCTACCACCTGTTCCCGCTCACGTCCGAGCGGGAGACCCAGGCCCTGGTGCGGCGCACGGCCACCCTCGCCGGCCTGCTGCTCGTGGCGCTGCTGGCCCTGATCACCGGTCTGGTGGCCCGGCAGGTGGTGACCCCCGTCCGGATGGCGGCGCGCTCTGCGGAGCGCCTGGCCACCGGCCTGCTGGACGAGCGGCTGCCGGTGCGGGGGGAGGACGAGATCGCCCGACTCGGCTCGTCGTTCAACTCCATGGCTGAAGCCCTACAGCACCAGATCCGACAGCTGGAGGACCTGTCGCGGGTCCAGCGGCGCTTCGTCGCCGATGTCTCGCACGAGCTGCGCACCCCGCTGACCACGGTACGGATGGCCGCGGACCTGCTGTTCGACGGCCGCCGGGACTACCCACACTCCGCGGCGCGCGCCGCGGAGCTGCTGCAGGCCGAGCTGGACCGCTTCGAGAACCTGCTCGTCGACCTGCTCGAGATCAGCCGCCACGATGCCGGAGCTGCCGATCTGGACCCCACCCCCGCTGAGCTCGGCACGCTCCTTCGCCGCACCCTCGCGGCCGCCGAACCGCTGGCCGCGCGCCGCGGCAGCTCGTTGGAGCTGGTGCTGCCAGGCTCTGCGGTGGTCGCCGACATCGAGCCGTTGCGCATCGAGCGGGTGGTGCGCAACCTGGTCGTCAACGCCATCGAGCACGGCGAGGGACGGCCCGTCGTGGTGGTGCTGAGTGAGACCGAGTCGGCCGTGTCGGTGTGCGTCCGCGACCACGGGGTGGGGCTTTCGGCGGGGCAGGCGGAGCTGGTGTTCAACCGCTTCTGGCGGGGTGACCCGTCGCGGGCGCGGACCACCGGCGGGACCGGGCTCGGGCTCGCCATCGCGCTCGAGGACGTCCGCCTGCACGGCGGCTGGTTGCAGGCCGCGGGGGCGCCGGGTCGGGGTTCGGTCTTTCGGGTCCTGCTGCCGCGGTACGCCGGCTCCACCCTGCCCGAGACGCCGCTGGTGCTCCACCCGTGACGCGGCCGCTGCTCCTGCTGCTCCTGGTCCTGCTCCTGCCCGGCTGCGGGCTGCCGCTGACCGAGGGGGTGCGCTCGGCCGGTGAGTCGTCGGCCGAGGTGCCGACCGCGCAGCAGGATCCGGCAGCCATCCAGGTGTTGCCGCCCGGCCCGCAGGAGGGGGCGACCGCCGTCGAGCTGGTCGAAGGATTCCTGCGCGCGCAGAGCAGTCCGGGTGATGCGCACGCGGTGGCCCGGCAGTTCCTCGCGCCGGGCACGCCGTGGGACGACGAGCAGATGGCGATCGTCTACGTCGCCACCTCGCCGTCCGTCACCCTCGATCCGGGCCAGCCCGGCCAGGTGTTGACCCGGCTCGACACCGTCGCCTCCATCTCGGGTGAGGGGGTCTACCGCCTGCAGAGCGACACGCTGACCGAGCGCTACACGGTCGGGCCGGACCCGGCCGGCCGGTTGCGCCTGACCGGCGTCCCGCCGGGAGTCCGGCTGACTCCGGCCGACCGAGCCCTGTCGTTCCGGCCCTACGACCTGCAGTTCCTCGGCCGTACGGTGGGCGGCGCGGCGTCCGGCCGGCTGGTCGCGGACCGGGTCTTCCTCCCGGTGACCGCTGACCCGGCCCAGGCGCTGGTCGCAGCCCTGCTGCGCGGTCCGACGCTGCCGTTGCAGGGGGCGGCTGACAGCGCCGTGCCGGCCGGTACGACGCTCTCCTCGCCCGTCCGGGTCGAGGGCGGGGTCGTCACCGTCGACCTGTCAGGGTCCGTGCGTGACCTCGACGACCGGCAGCGGCAGCGGCTGTCGGCCCAGTTCGTCTGGACGTTGCATCCTGCGTACAGCGAAGTCCGCCTGCTGGTGGAGGGCGAGCCGTTCGCCGTCGACGGCGCACAGCAGGTGCAGGACATCACGGACTGGCCGGGATACGACCCGGCGCGGGTGGAGGGTGATGCTCCGTTGCTCTACCTGCAGGAGCGCTCGCTGCGCAGTCTCGACGGTGGGCTCGTGGGCAGCGAGATCACGCGCGGCGGTGGTCTGCTGGTCGATGAGGTCGCCGTGAGCCCGCTGCGTGGCGACGTGGGCCTGCTCACCCAGCGGCCGGACGGCCTCGACGAGGTGCGCACCGGGCCGCAGTCCGGCCCGTTCGGCGCCCCCCTGATGGTCCTGCCCGACCTCGGCGCCCTGTCGTGGGGCTCGGGCGACCGGGGACTGTGGCTGCTGCAGGTCGGACCGACCTCGGTCGTCTGGCTGATCCCCGGCCCCGCCGCCCCGCGTGGGACCGTGCCGCAGACCGTGGCCTACGAGGCCCCGCCAGGATCGGCCGGGCCTCTCACCGACCTGCGGGTCTCGAGGGACGGCGCCCGCATCGCGCTGGTCTTCGGGGTCGGCCCGGCCCGCCGGCTCCATGTCGGCCGCATCGAGCCCATCGAGGACGGGTGGCGGATCACCGGCGTTGTCGCCATCGCGCCGCTGCTCAGTGACGTCACGGACGTGGCCTGGGAGTCCGGGCTTTCGCTGGCCGTGCTCGCCACCGACCCCGAGACCGCGGGGCTGCTGCCGGTGAGCGTCGCCGTGGACGGGTCGAGCTCGCAGCCGGTGCAGCGGGGCGGTCTGTCCGGGACACCGGTGTCGCTCGCGGCAGCTCCCGGCCGCCCGCTGACCGTCGCGACCGAGCAGGACGGCCGGTCGCGGCTGTTCCGGGACAACGGCTCGCTGTTCCGGCTCCAGTCGGACGGCGCCGCCCCCTTCTACCCGGGCTGAGGCCGGCTCGCCGGTCCGCCGGTCCACAGGCCGGCGCTCCGCCGGTCCACAGGCCGGCGCCATCCCGTTGTCCGACCCCGCGTCGGTCCGGCATCGTCGGGCGATGCCCGCCGACCGCATCGGTCTCGCCGACCTGCTGGACCTGGTGCTGCCGCGCGACTGTGCCGGCTGCCGGACCCCCGGCCGCACCCTGTGCCCGGCGTGCCGCGGGGCGCTGACCCGTCGGCCCTTTGCGCACCGGCCGACGCCCTGCCCGCCCGGCGTGCCGCCGCTGTTCGCGGTCGCGGCCTACGACGGGGTGGTCCGCGAGGTCCTGCTGGCCCACAAGGAGCATGGCCGGCTCGCGCTGGCCGGCCCGCTCGGGGCGGCGCTGGCCGCGGCCGTGCGGGCAGCCGGCGAGCTCGCACCGCGGACGGTGCTCGTCCCGGTGCCCTCTGCTGCGGCAGCGGTCCGCGCCCGCGGGCACGACCACGCCCGCCGGCTGGCTGCGGCGGCGGGGCGCGATCTGCGGCTCCGGTCGGCGCCGCTGTTGGTCGGGGTGCGCGCCCGGGCCGACCAGTCCGAGCTCGGTATCGCCGGCCGCGCGGCCAACCTGGCCGGCGCACTGCGGGCCCGCCGACCACTGCGTGGCCTGGCCGTCGTGGTGGTCGACGACCTCGTCACGACGGGCGCCACCCTGGCGGAGGCCTGCCGGGCCCTGCGTGAGGCGGGTGCGGACGTGCAGGCTGCGGCGGTGGTCGCCGCGACGAGACGCCGGCCCACCGCGAGAAGATCCCTGCCGAAGGAAGGGGTTGCGTTGTCGAGGGGCGGCGTTGAGGTCTAGCGTCAGGCCCCCACCCGCATGCGGGTGCCCGACCGACTGCCGAGGGTGAAGGGAGCTCCGCCCGCCACCTCGTGGGAACCCGAATCGCACCGCCCGACGTCCCATTCCCGATTGTGTTGGAGGATCCGCGTGGACATCGTCGTCAAAGGCCGCAACGTCGAGGTGCCGGACCATTTCCGGACCCACGTCAGCGACAAGCTGGGGCCCTGCGAACGCCTCGACTCCCGTGTCATCCGGCTCGACGTCGAGCTCGCCCACGAGAAGAACCCGCGCCAGTCGGCGAACTGTCAACGCGTCGAGATCACTTGCTACAGCAAAGGTCCGGTCATCCGGGCCGAGGCGAGTGCGGCCGACTTCTATGCAGCGCTGGATGCCGCCACGCTCAAGCTCGAGGCCCGGCTGCGCAAGGCCCACGACCGGCGCCGGGTCCACCACGGCCGGCACACACCGCCCTCGGTGGCGGAGGCGACGGCCGGGCTGCCCGCCGATCTGCCCGTGGCCCAGAACGGCTCGGGCGCTGAGTCGGCCCACGAGAGCGTCGCCGTGCTCGAGCCCGAACCGCGCGACGACACCGAGCTGCTGATCGTGCGTGACAAGACCCACATCGCGACCCCGATGGCGACCGCCGACGCGCTGCACGAGATGGAGCTGGTCGGCCACGACTTCTTCCTGTTCCATGACGTCGTCAGCGGCCTGCCGAGCGTGGTCTACCGGCGACACGGCTACGACTACGGGGTCCTGCGTCTCGCGGCGGGCTGAGCTCGCCCTGGGCGCTCGCGTGGCAGGATGCGGACATCGCGCGCGAACCTCCGGAGGACCCCCTTGACCGAGACCCCCGCACCGGGCCAGGCCAGCATCGGCGGCGGGCCGGTCGCGGAGCCGATCCGCGTGCTGGTGGTCGACGACCACGCGCTGTTCCGCCGTGGTCTGCAGATGGTGCTCGAGCAGGAACCTGACATCGAGGTCGTCGGGGAGGCGAGCGACGGCACCGAGGCGATCACCGCCGCGACCGAGACGCTGCCGGACATCGTGCTGATGGACGTGCGGATGCCCAAGCGCGGCGGGATCGATGCCTGCACCGCCATCCATGCGACGGTGCCGTCCACCAAGATCATCATGTTGACGATCTCGGACGAGGAGGCAGACCTCTACGAGGCGATCAAAGCCGGCGCGATGGGCTATCTGCTCAAGGAGATCTCGATCGAGGAGGTGGCCTCGGCGATCCGCGCCGTCCACGGTGGCCAGTCGCTGATCAGCCCGTCGATGGCGAGCAAGCTGCTCACCGAGTTCGCCTCGATGATCAAGAAGACCGACGACCGTCAGCAGGTGCCCACCCCGCGGCTCACCGACCGCGAGATGGAGGTCCTCAAGCTGGTCGCCAAGGGGATGAACAACCGCGACATCGCCAAGCAGCTGTTCATCAGCGAGAACACCGTGAAGAACCACATCCGCAACATCCTCGAGAAGCTCCAGCTGCACTCGCGGATGGAGGCGGTCGTCTACGCCGTCCGCGAGAAGCTGCTCGAGATCACCTGAGCCCGGGGCCAGCCCCGCGCCCGCGCCCGCGCGCATCCCCGATCTCGGTGCCAGCCTGGCGCGCGGGTCGGGCTCTCGTGGCACCGAGAACGGAGCGGGGCGTGCCCCGGAGCGGGCGTGCCCCGGGGCGCCCCGCCCCCGCCGGCGTTGATCATGAAGATGCGGCGATGACCGTACGGCAGGTACGGGCCAGGAGAACGGCGTCCCCGCGCGGCGGCCCCGGCAGGGCTGCCCGCGCCACACCTTCACGCACGAACCCGAGCCGGGCGGCCAGCGCCAGGGAGGCTGCGTTGTCGGGGGCGGCGTGCCACTCGACCCGGGACAGGGCGAGCGCCGGCTCGGCCCACTCCAGCAGCGCACCGACCGCCGCGGTCGCCGCGCCCTGCCGGCGCACGGAGGGGGCCAGCCAGACGCCGACCTCCGCGATGCCATCACGCCGGCCCTTGCGGTCCAGCTGCAGGGAGCCGACGACGCGGCCGGCTGCGTCGAGCACGGCAAGCGGCGCCCCGTGCCCGGTCGCCCAAGCCTCCTGCGCGCCTTCGGTGGCCCACCACCGGGCGCGCTCCTCGCTGGTGGCCCCTGGCCGGGAGCGCAGGGCGTCCGGCTCAGCACTGATCGCCGCCGCGAGCGCAGGGACGTCCGATTCCCTCCACCGGCGCAGCCGCAGGTCGCCCGCGAGCAGGACGCCAGGATTCGGCAGCGCCGGCGGCACACCGTGCTCACCGTCTGCCGGCAGCCGGGCCGCCCACCAGCCGTCCACACGGGAGCCGTCCCGCCGGCGCAGCGCCGCCCGACGCCGCCCCTCGAAGGCGAACCCGGCCTTGATCGCGACGCGCAGCGACGCAGCGTTGCCGACCTCGGCCGCCCACTCCAGCCGAGCCAGGCCCAGCGCGGCGAATGCCCATCGGGCGACGGCCTGAAGCGCGTCAGGGACCACGGCGAGTCCGCGAGCCTCGGGCAGGCACCAGAAGCCGACCAGGCGCACTCGCTCGGCGTGGGCGCTGTGTAGCCCCAGGCACCCCAGCGGCGCGCCGCTGGTCGCATCGCAGACCGCCCAGACCAGCTCACCGTCGTCGGCCCAGGACTGCGGCACGTAGCGGGTCACGAAGTCTTCCGCGTCCGCCCGGGTGTACGGGGCCGGGACCGTTGTCCAGCGCTGAACAGCCGGGTCGGTCCCGGCGCGCAGGACGGTGTCGACGTCACCGGCGTTCCACGGGCGCAGGTGCAGGCGACCGGCACCCATCGCGTTTGAGGTGACCAGCTCGACGGGCTCCATGCAGCCCACTGTGCCGGGGCACGCGCCCTCGCCGCCAGCCGTTTGACCTCCCGAAGCGCCTACGATCGACAGCGCACGACCGCAACCGGTCGCGCGAGCCCGTCCGAGGGAGTTGCACCAGCGTGGTCCTGAACAAGCTGCTCCGTGCCGGCGAGGGCAAGATGGTCCGCCGCCTCAAGGCGGTCGCCCAGGCCGTCAACGGGGTCGAGGAGGACTTCCTCGCGATGTCCGACGCCGAGCTCCGCGCGGAGACCGACGTGTTCCGCAAGCGGCTGGCCGACGGGGAGACCGTCGACGACATCCTCGTCGAGGCGTTCGCGGTGGCCCGCGAGGGGGCGCGGCGCACCCTGGGTCAGCGGCACTTCGACGTCCAGGTCATGGGCGGCGCCGCCCTGCACATGGGCAACATCGCCGAGATGCGCACCGGTGAGGGCAAGACGCTGACCTCGACCCTGCCGGCCTACCTCAACGCGCTGGCCGGCGACGGCGTACACATCGTCACCGTCAACGACTACCTCGCCAAGCGTGACGCCGAGTGGATGGGCCGGGTGCACCGCTTCCTCGGTCTGTCGGTCGGCGTCATCCTGGCCAACGAGCGGGCCGACATCCGCCGCCCCTCCTACGGCTGTGACATCACCTACGGCACCAACAACGAGTTCGGCTTCGACTACCTGCGCGACAACATGGCCTGGAGCGCAGGCGAGCTCGTCCAGCGGGGCCACCACTTCGCCATCGTCGACGAGGTCGACTCGATCCTCATCGACGAGGCCCGCACGCCGCTGATCATCAGCGGCCCGGCCGACCAGGCCACCAAGTGGTACGAAGAGTTCGCCCGGATCATCCCGCGGCTCGTGCGCGACCTCGACTACGAGGTCGATGAGAAGAAGCGCACCGTCGCGATCACCGAGTCCGGGGTGGAGAAGGTCGAGGACCAGCTCGGCATCGACAACCTCTACGAGGCGGTCAACACCCCGCTGGTCGGTTATCTCAACAACGCGATGAAGGCGAAGGAGCTCTACCGCAAGGACAAGGAGTACGTCGTCATCGAAGGCGAGGTGCTCATCGTCGACGAGCACACCGGCCGGGTGCTGGCCGGCCGTCGCTACAACGAGGGCATGCACCAGGCCATCGAGGCCAAGGAGAAGGTGGCGATCAAGGACGAGAACCAGACCCTCGCCACGATCACGCTGCAGAACTACTTCCGGCTCTACACCAAGCTCGGCGGGATGACCGGCACGGCGGCCACCGAGGCGGCCGAGTTCAGCCAGACGTACAGCCTCGGGGTCGTCGAGATCCCGACCAACCGCGACCCGCGGCGCACCGACGAGGCCGACGTGGTCTACAAGAGCGAGCAGGCGAAGTACGAGGCGGTCGTCGAGGACATCGCCGACAAGCACGAGGCCGGCCAGCCGGTCCTGGTCGGCACGATCTCGGTGGAGAAGAGCGAGCACCTGTCGCAGCTGCTTCGCAAGCGCGGCGTCCCGCACGAGGTCCTCAACGCCAAGCAGCACGACCGCGAGGCGACGATCGTCGCTCAGGCCGGCCGCAAGGGCGCCGTCACGGTGGCGACGAACATGGCCGGTCGCGGCACCGACATCATGCTGGGCGGCAATCCCGAGCACATCGCGGCCGACGAGCTGCGCCGCCGGGGGCTGTCCCCGGTCGAGACGCCCGAGGACTACGAGGCCGCCTGGCCCGCCGCGCTCGAGACCGCGAAGGCGTCGGTGAAGACCGAGCACGAGGAGGTGGTCGACGCGGGGGGCCTGTACGTGCTGGGCACCGAGCGGCACGAGTCCCGACGCATCGACAACCAGCTGCGGGGCCGGTCCGGTCGTCAGGGCGACCCCGGCCTGTCCCGCTTCTACCTCTCGCTCGGCGATGACCTGATGCGGCTGTTCAACGCGAACGCCGTCGAGATGATCATGGACCGGCTGAGCATCCCGGACGACGTGCCGATCGAGTCCAAGATGGTCAGCCGGGCGATCCGATCGGCGCAGACCCAGGTCGAGCAGCAGAACTTCGAGATCCGCAAGAACGTCCTGAAGTACGACGAGGTGCTCAACCGTCAGCGCACCGTCATCTACGACGAGCGGCGCAAGGTGCTGGGCGGCGCCGACCTGCACGAGCAGATCGCCAACATGGTCGACGACGTCGTCGAGGGCTACGTGCTGGCCGCGACGGCCGAGGGCTACCCCGACGACTGGGATCTCGAGCAGCTGTGGACCGCGCTCAAGACGCTCTATCCGATCAGCCTGTCGCTGGAGACCTACGACGAGGACCGCGATGCGCTGAGCGCCGAGGGCCTGATCGACGACATCCGGGAAGACGCCGTCCAGGCGTACGCCGCGCGCGAGGCCGCGGTCGGGATCGGCCCCACCGGCGAGCCGGCGATGCGCGAGCTCGAGCGCAAGGTGCTGCTGTCGGTCATGGACCGCCACTGGCGCGAGCACCTGTACGAGATGGACTACCTCCAGGAGGGCATCGGCCTTCGCGCGATGGGCCAGCGCGACCCGCTGGTGGAATACCAGCGCGAGGGCTTCGACATGTTCCACAACATGATGGACGCGATCAAGGAAGAGGCAGTCGGCTTCCTGTTCAACGTCGAGGTGCCCGAGGCGCCAGCCGCGCCGCCGCCGGCGAACCTCGTCGCGACCGGTCCGGGGGAGGCCCCCGGCGAGGTGTTCGTCGAGCACCTGGACTCGGGCGATGACACACCGGCGCCGGCGCCGGTCGCGGCGGAACACGCTGTGGAGCCGTCGGTCTCGCTCGACAAGGACCGGTCAGCGCCCCCGGCCGCTGCGCCGGTCCCGCCTGCCTCCGGGACCGCCCGCCCGACCCAGCCCGCGCCGCCGCCGACGGTGCTCCCGGCCGACTTCGGCCGGCCCAAGCAGCCGGCCCAGCTGCAGTACACCGCCCCGGCGCTCGACTCGGCCCCCGGCTCGACCGGGGTCACGACGACCGGCGGCTCCCCGGGCGGCAGCACCCCGGCCGGGTCCGCTCCCAGCGGCGGCGCGCAGAGCCGGAACTCGCTGTGCGCGTGTGGTTCCGGGCGCAAGTACAAGCGCTGCCACGGGGATCCGCGCCACAGCTGAGCGGCGGCTGACAGCGGGAGCCTCCCGACCCTAGAAGCCGGTGAGCGCGGTGCAGGACCACCGGCCGTCGACGCCCTCGAGACGCAGCGCGAAGGCTCCGGCCCGGGCGCCGCGCTGCACGGTGGCGCAGACCTCGGCCACCCCCTCCGGGCGCTGCTGGATGTGCAGGCTGCGCACGGCGCCGCCGGTCGGACGCACCCCGGTCGGGCGCGGCCGATAGCGCAGGATCTGCTCGAGCCGCTCGTACAGCTCACAGCTGGTGTCCCGCCGCAGCTGGGTGACCGGCCGGACGCCGGCAAGCACCTCGAGCAGGGCCTGCACCAGCGCGTGGGCGACCGGCCGGGCGGCGGGCAAAGCGTCGGTCGGTGTGCGTGGCAGGACCGGTTCGCCGTCGTCTGCCGGCGGGTCGGGGACCAGGCGCAGTCGGGACAGCGAGCGGAGCGGGCCGATCGGCCGGGTGGGCGGCTCGCTGAGCGGGGGGAGTTCGTCGTCGTACGGTGGCTCACTGACCGGCACCGGGAGCAGGCGTAGGGCAGGCAGGCTCGCGCTCCTGTCGAGCGGCTGCGACTGCGGCTGCTCGGAGGTCAGTACGGACATGGTCGTCCTTCGGGGGAGTCGGGGTTCGGGGTGGTGCGGGGGGCGCTCAGGACGGGGACGGGAGGTCGGCCGGCGGTGACAGGCGCATCCCCGGGCGGATCAGATCGGGGTCGTCGCCGACGAGGTCGCGGTTCGCCGACCACCAGGAGGGCCAGGCCTGCGCGATCTGCGCGTCGGACAGGGCGGGTGCGCCGGCTGCCTGCAGCTGCTGGGCCGCAAGGCGCCAGAGCGAGTCGCCGGGGCGGACCAGCACCGACTCGGCCGCTTCGCCGCCGGTCGAGGCGGTGCCCGCCGGCCCGGCGCCGCGGGGCCAGTCCAGCCCCGGGCGGGTGGTGCTGGCGTCGGTCGCACTCGCCGGAGCGGCGTCCGGGCCCGGTGCCGCCGAGGCGGGGACGGCCCCGAGCCCCCCTGCAGCGACCGTGAGACCGAGGGCCAACTCGACGGCCCGGCGGACCGCGGCAGGGGCGATGCGGCGGGCGCCGGCACCGGCGAGTCGACCGGCCATCCCGGGCAGCCGGCCGGCCGCTGTCACCAGCACGGTCATGGCAAGCCAGGCGGCCAAAGCCCAGGCGAGGAGCGCCGCAGCAGCAACGACCGGCCCGGTGTGGTCGACGGTCGGGTCCGCGCCGTGCAGCTCGCGCCAGGCGGTCGAGGGGGGAGCCGTGGCGAGCAGCGCCAGACCGGCTGTGACGACGCTGAGCACGCGGCCGAGACGGCGCATGAGGGCTCCTGAAATCGTACGTTTGCTTGTGTTTGCCTTTGTACGCACTCGTCCAGGTCCCGTCAAGGGAAGTTGCGCCGAAGGACTGCGGCACGACAGGCTGGGGCCATGCGCTGGCAGGGACTGTTCGCCGACCTCGAGGCGCAGTTCGAGGCCGCCGCGGCAGCGGAGCTGGCCGGGGAGGTGTCCGACCGGACCCGCCGCGAGGCGGCCCTGCTGCGGATGGTGGATCGGCTTCGGCCGGGTGCCGGTCACCCGTTGGTGGTCACCGTCGCCGGCCACGGGACCGTGCGGGGTCAGCTGGTGGATGCCGGGTCGGACTGGCTGCTGCTCGAGGAGAGCGGGGGGCGCGAGCTGCTGGTCCCGCTGGCGGCCGTGCTCGGCGTCTCGGGCCTGGGCTCCCGCACGGCGAGTCCGGGCGCTGAGGGTGCGGTGGTGAGGCGGCTCGACCTGCGCTGGGCCCTGCGCGGCCTCGCCCGCGGCCGGACCGGCATGGCGGTCGGCCTGGTCGACGGCTCGCTGGTGACCGGCACGCTGGATCGGGTCGGCGCCGACCACCTGGACCTCGCCGAGCACGGTGTGGGCGAGGCCCGCCGGGTAGCGGCCGTTCGGCAGGTGCGGATGGTGCCGCTTGCGGCCCTCGCCCTGATCCGCAGCGGCTGAGCAACAAACCGGCGATCAGTCCCCGGCGGATTCCTCGCGGCCCAGCGGGTGGGTGTTCACGAAGGCCTTGGTCTCGGCGTAGCAGCGCGAGATGTAGTCCTCCAGCGCCGCCCGCTCGACCCGCCACTGTCCGCGACCGCCGATCTTGATGGCCGGTAGCTCGCCCGAGCGCACCAGGGCGTAGGTCTGCGAGGAGGAGATGTTGAGGATCTCGGCGACATCGGTGAGCTGCAGGAATCGTGCCGCGGCCATCGAACCTCCTTCGGCGCCCCCGGTCTCGGGCACCCTGTCTCGGCTGGCCCCGATCGGCTGCGGCCGCCACCGTTGGCGGCCGGTTGGTGCAGTCTGCCACCGGACGCCGCTGCGCTCGTTCCGTCGTCCACAGCCGCCGCTGTGGACAACGCGCGCCGCTGCTGGCCGCAGTACGCAACGATGGCCCGCCGAACCCGATGGAGGTGTGGTGTCAGATCCGCCCCGCTCGCCGCCCGCGAGCCGGCTCGCGACACCCGGGTGGCTGGACGGCCGGCTCGTGCTGGGCGTGCTGCTCGTGCTGGTCAGCGTCGTCGTCGGTGCGCGGGTGCTGGCCGGTGCCGACCGCAGCCAGCTGGTGTGGGCGACCACGGGGGAACTCGCCGTCGGCAGCCAGTTGGCCGCCGCCGACCTGCAGCCGGTCCGGGTGCGACTGTTCGACAGCGCCGACCGCTACCTCGATGCGAGCGGCCCGCCACCGGTGGGCTACATCGTCCGGCGCGGGATCGGCGCCGGCGAGCTGCTGCCCGACGATGCGCTGAGCCTGCCGGAGGACGGCGCCTTCCGGCTCGTGACGGTGCCGCTCGAGCCGGGGCACTTCCCGCCCGATCTGATCGACGAGCAGGAGGTCGACGTCTGGGTGACACCGGTGCGTACGGGTGGCGCCGCCCCGGCTGCCCCCGTGACCGGGCCGCTCGACCTTCGCGGCGCGCAGCCGGTGCTGCAGCGGGTCGCGGTCGCCACCGGCCCCCCGGAGGACAGCTTCTCCAGCGGCGGCACGACCTCGCCGGTGGTGCTGCGGGTCCGGGAGACCGACGTCGGCACGCTGCTGTCCGCGATGTCGCTCGGTCGCATCGACCTCGTCCGGGTGCCCCGCAACGCCGAGGCTCCGGTGTCGCCGGTGCCGGCCGTGGGCGCCGGCTGATGCGGCTGCCGGTGCTCACCGCCGTGTCGGACGCGGTGTGGGAGGCCGACCTCGTCGCCGCGTTCGAGCGTGGCGACCTCGGGCTCGCGGTGGTGCGTCGCTGCGTCGACCTCGCCGACCTGCTCGCCACCGCCGCCACCGGGCAGGCGCGAGCCGCCCTGCTGTCGGCGGACCTGCGACGGCTGGATCGTGAGGCCCTGGGGCGACTTGCGGTCGCCGGTGTCGCCGTCGTCGGGCTGGTGCCGCCCGGGGACGAGCAGGCCGAGCGCCGGCTGCGCCAGCTCGGGGTCCAGCACGTCCTGCCGTCGGACAGCACGCCCGAGGAGCTCTCGGCGGCCGTGCTGCAGGCGGTCAGCAGCACCGTGCCGCCGAGCGTCGGCCAGCGGACCGCCCACGCCGACCCGCGGGCCGCCCTACCGGACCTGCCATCGGCGCCCGAGCCCGTCGTCGACCCAGGGACCGGCGTGGGGACCGGCCGCGTCCTTGCGGTGTGGGGTCCCACCGGGGCGCCCGGCCGCACGACCTTCGCGGTCGCGCTGGCCAGTGAGCTCGCGGCCCTCGGGGCAAGCACGCTGCTGGTGGACGCCGACGTCTACGGCGGGGTGGTCGCCCAGGTCCTGGGCCTGCTCGACGAGGCGCCCGGGCTCGCGGCAGCTGCCCGGCTGGCCAACAACGGTGCGCTGGACCTGCCGGGCCTCGCCGAGCTGGCCCGCGCCGTCACACCGGGTCTGCGCGTCCTGACCGGCATCGCCCGCGCCGATCGCTGGCCCGAGCTGCGACCAGTCGCCGTCGAAGTCGTCCTCGAGCTGGCCCGCACGCTGACGGCGACAACCGTCGTCGACTGCGGCTTCTGCCTCGAACAGGACGAGGAGCTGTCCTACGACACCGCCGCGCCGCGGCGCAACGGGGCGACCCTCGCGGTGCTGGAGAGCGCCGACACCGTCTATGCAGTGGGCTCCGCCGACCCGGTCGGGCTGCAGCGCCTGGTTCGCGGCCTCGGCGAGCTCCGCGACGCGGTCCCCGGGGTGCAGCCTGTCGTGATCGTCAATCGGCTGCGTCCGAGCGCCGTGCCGGGCGATGCGGAGAAGCAGATCCGAGCGGCGCTGCGCCGCTACGCCGGCATCGACGAGGTCGTGTTCGTGCCGCTGGATGTCGCCGGTGTCGACGGTGCGCTCGCCGCTGGCCGCACGCTGGTCGAGGCTGCGCCGTCCTCTCTGGCGCGCCTGGCCGTTGCCGCGGTCGCCGCCGGGCTGCTGGGAGTGTCCCGGCAGTCCCGGCCCAGGCGGCGCGCCCCGTCCCGCCTACGGTGACGAAACCGCTGCTAGCATTGCTAGCAATCTCAGGGATGGTGGACGTCGTGGCAGCACTCAGCATTCGTGACCTCGATGACGACGTGCGAGAACGGTTGCGGGTTCGGGCGGCCCGTCACGGTCGGTCGATGGAAGCGGAGATCCGGGCGATTCTGGCCGAAGCCGTCCGTGAGCCCAACCCGGTCGAGAATCTGTTCA
>JBBSKF010000098.1:0-14475 GCA_038256525.1 Mycobacteriales bacterium
CACAGCGTCACCCTTGCCCTGGCTGCGCTGGGATGGGTGAGCGTTCCGCCGGGCATCGTCGAGCCGGCGATCGCGCTGTCCATCATCTGCGTTGCCATCCAGAACATCGTCCAGAAGGAGCCTCGCTATCGACTCCAGGTGGTCTTCGGCTTCGGGCTGATGCACGGCCTGGGTTTCGCCGGGGCGTTGAGCTTCGGGGACGAGATCAGCTGGAGTCTGACCGGGTCCCTACTCGCGTTCAACGTCGGGATCGAACTCGGTCAGGCATCGGTCATCCTGCTCGCGACGCCGCTGCTGCTCATCGCGAGGCGGCGGCACTGGTCGAGGACCGCCCAGTGGTCGGCGAGCGGGGTCATCGCCCTGTGCGGCGTGCTCTGGTTCGTTGGACGGCTGTGGTGAAGCGCTGTCGGTGGTCGGTTCTATGTTGCTGTCAATGTGAGCCCGAACGCCGCCCGCGAACGGGTCCGGGTCGCCCGTTCGCTGCCGGCGTTGGCAGTCATCGCGGGGGCGTTCGGGTCGGGCCGGTTGTCGTTCTCGCAGGTCCGGGCGTTGACCCGGGTCGCTGATGCCGGCAACGAGGCTGATCTGGTGGAGCTGGCCCGCAACACCACGGCCGCGCAGCTCGAGCGGGTGGTGCGTGGGATGCGCCGGGTGCACAAGATCGAGGAAGACGCCGCCGATCCGGAGCTGGCGGCCTATCGGATGCGCACCACCACCGGCTACGACCGCGACGGTGACTTCGTGCTGAGGTTGGTCTGCTCGGCGCAGGACGGCACGCTGGTGCACGCCGCACTCGAACAGGTCCGGGCCGAGCTGGACCGGCAACGCGCCACCGAGGCTTCAGCGTCAGCCGAGCCAGAGCCTGCGGAGCGCGAGCCGGGGGGTGTTTCCGCGGAAACGCCGGAGCCGACCGCCGCCGCCCCGCTCGACGCGGTGTCCGCCGACGTCTCCGCGGAAACGTCCAGCCCGCCGGCAGCACCAGCGCCGGACCCGGCGACGCTGGCCGACGCGATGCTCCAGGTGGCCCGCACCGCCCTGGAACAGCTCGCCACCGAACGGCCCGCGCTGGCCCGGCGGCACCGGACCGGTCTGCTCGTGCAGGTCGACCCGCTGTCCGGGTGGGGCCGGCTGCGGGACGGGGAGTTCCTGCCCCCAGCTCACTGAAGCAGGTGCTGCGCTCGCTACCCGGCCGGCAGGGTCCGCCCCGGCTGCGCCCGCTGACCGCCACCGACCTCGAGCTCGCCGACCTGGGCCGCACCCGCCGCGACCCCTCGCAACGGCTCCGCGAGCTGCTCGGCACCATCGACGGGGAGCACTGCCGCTTCCCCGGCTGAAGCCGGCGCCGCAACCTGCACGCCCACCACGTCAGGTGGTGGTCGCTCGGTGGACCGACCGACCTGGGCAACCTGGTGCTCGTCTGCGCCCGCCACCACACCCTGCTGCACACCCAAGGCGCACCATCCAGGCGGCCACCCTGCCCCCCCGACACCGTCGAACCCCGACTCGACCTGCACTACGTCGTCAGCGTTCTGACCCAACAAGCCGCCTGACCCGCGAACGGCGACGCGTCAGCGCAGCAGCACCCACACCGCCACCGCCACGTGCCAGGCGTCGACGACGGTGAGGCCGAGCCGCTGCACCCCACCGCTGCCGTCGACGAACAGCGTCGCGACCAAGGCGCCGGCCGAGACGGTGCCGACAGCCAGACAGGCGACCGCTGCCGTCGTACGACCGGAACGTCGCAATCCGACCGCAGCGATCAGCGGTGTCAGTGCCATGGCGAGATAGCCTGTCCCGGCTGCGATCCCGTGTAGCAGATCCTGCGTGCCCCCGGGTTCCCGGGAGAGCGGGAACAGGGCGACGGCGATCGTGGCGAGGCCGGCCACGGTCACCACCGGGCGCAGCGCGGGGGTGTCGAGCTCGCGAGCCACCGTGGCTGCCCACAGCGGCAACAGCACGCCGAAGATCACGAAGCAGGCGGTCATCGCCGCACGAGTCGGCGCGCCTTCGCGGGCCAGCTGGCTGATCGCGTCGGACAGCGGGTCATAGCCGTCGGTGAGCAGCCCGTTGACGAGCCACCCGGCGACGAAGACCACCGGCGCGGCGATCCCGCAAGTGGCCGCGATTCGCCGGCCGATCTGCATGCTCAGGGCTGCGGGGACGCGTCTCGGGCGATCGCCGACTCGCGCCGTCGGCAGTAGTACCAGCCGACCAGGCCCAGCCCGATCCCGTAGGTGCACATCCCCAGCCACCAGCCCCGGACGTCCACCTGGTCGGTGACCAGCAGCAGGAGCAGGACCACCAGCGCAACGGTCCACAGGACGGTGCCCGCGA
The DNA here is from genome assembly GCA_038256525.1 of Mycobacteriales bacterium. Taxonomy (GTDB): domain Bacteria; phylum Actinomycetota; class Actinomycetes; order Mycobacteriales; family SCTD01; genus SCTD01. The sequence goes on from JBBSKF010000098.1 coordinate 2,335, forward strand.
GCACGGTCCGGACGATGTCACCCTCCAGCGGTAGCGGGTCCGGACGTGCGGCGAGTCGCGGGGACATGACGCGCACGTTACGCCTCAGTGGCCTCCGCCGATGTCGGCCGCTGCTCTGGCAGGGTTCGTCCATGACCGTCCTGGAGACACCGCCGCGCAACGGCTTCGACCGCTACTTCCACATCAGCGAGCGTGGGTCCACCATCCGTCAGGAGATCCGTGGCGGCACGGCGACCTTCTTCACGATGGCCTACATCGTGGTGCTCAACCCGCTCATCATCGGCACCGTCCCGGACGTCGATGGACGGGTGCTCGGCATCCCGCAGGTCGCGGCCGTGACAGCGCTCGTGGCCGCCGTCATGACGATCCTCATGGGGCTGGTCGGCCGCTATCCGTTCGCGGTCGCGACCGGCCTGGGCCTCAACGCCTTCGTGACCTTCTCGGTGGCCTCCCAGATGAGCTGGGCCGACGCGATGGGCCTGGTGGTGCTCGAAGGCCTGCTCATCACCGTCCTGGTGCTCGTCGGTCTGCGCACCGTGATCTTCAACGCCATACCGATGGAGCTCAAGACCGCGATCAGCGTGGGCATCGGCTTGTTCATCGCCTTGATCGGCCTTGTCGACGCAGGCTTCGTCCGCCGTACGGGCACCGGACCCGTCCCGGTCGAGCTCGGCAACGGCGGTCAGCTCCAGGGCTGGCCCACGGTCGTGTTCGTGTTCGGCCTCCTGCTCACCGCGGTGCTCGTCGCCCGCCGGACCCGGGGCGCCATCCTGCTTGGCATCGTTGTCACCACGCTGGTCGCCATCGTCGTCGAGGCGCTGTTCGACATCGGCCCGTCGTTCGTCTCACCCGAGCAGACCAACCCCGGAGGCTGGCAGCTCAACGTGCCGAGCCTGCCCGACCAGGTGTTCGACCTGCCGGACCTGTCGCTGCTCGGCGGGTTCTCGCTTTTCGGCGGGTTCGCGCGGGTCGGCGTCGTCACGGCCGTGTTGCTCGTGTTCACCCTCATGCTCGCGGACTTCTTCGACACCATGGGCACCGTCGTCGGCGTCGCCCAGGAGGCGGACCTGCTCGACGAGCAGGGCCGTCTGCCCGGTGCCGACGCGGTGCTGCTCGTCGACTCGTTGGCCGCGGTGGCCGGTGGAGCGGCGTCCGCGTCGTCTGCGACGACCTACATCGAGTCCGCCGCAGGGGTGGGTGACGGCGCGCGAACCGGACTCGCCAGCGTGGTGACCGGCGTGCTGTTCCTCGGCGCGCTCCTACTCACTCCGCTCGTGACCATCGTGCCGTTCGAGGCCGCCTCGCCGGCGCTCGTCATCGTCGGCTTCCTGCTGCTCACGCAGATCCGCAACATCGACTTCGACGACTACGCCATCGCCATCCCGGCATTTCTCACCATCGTGCTGATGCCCTTCACCTACTCGATCACCAACGGGATCGGCGCCGGGTTCATCTCCTACGCCCTGCTCAAGGCGACCCAGCGTCGGGCCCGCGAGGTCAGCCCGCTGCTGTGGGTCATCGCGGTGCTGTTCGTCATCTACTTCGCGATCGACCCGATCGAGCGTGCGCTCGCGTGAGCGGCGACCGGAAATAGTTAGCAAGGCTCACGACTTGCACGAAGCGTGCCCACCCGCAACGACTCCGCGCTCGCCAGCGCTCTGCGCCTGTCGGTCATGCGGCTGGCCCGGCGGATGCGCGCGGAGCGAGCCGACAGCTCGCTGACGCTGTCCCAGACCTCAGCGCTTGCCACTCTTGAACGGAACGGCCCGCTGACCCCCCGCGAGCTCGCGGCCAGGGAGCGGGTGCAGCCGCCGTCGATGACCCGGATCGCCGCCGCTCTGGAGGTCGCAGGCCTGGTCACCCGCACCGACCATCCGACCGACGGGCGCCAGGTGCTGCTGGCCTCGAGCCCGGCAGGTGTCGCCCTGCTGCGGGAGGATCGCCGCCGGCGGGACGTCTGGCTCGCGCAGCGACTGCGCGAGCTCGAGTCGGACGAGGTGGCAGTGCTCGCGCGGGCAGCGCAGATCCTCGACCGGCTGGCCGCGTCGTGATCTCACCCCACGACGTCGCTCGCTGGCGCTCACGACGCCGCGGGGCCCCCGGCAAGGCGACCTTCCGGTCCCTGCGGGTCCGCAACTACCGGCTCTTCGCGGTTGGCCAGGTCGTCTCGTTGTCCGGCACCTGGGGTCAGCGCGTCGCGCAGGCCTGGCTCGTGCTCGAGCTGTCGGGCAACTCCGGCGTCGCCCTCGGCATCGCCACAGCGCTGCAGTTCCTGCCGGTGCTGCTGTTCGGGCTGTACGGCGGTGTGCTCGCCGACCGCTACGACAAGCGCCGACTGCTGATCGGCGCGCAGGCAGCCATGGCCGTCCTCGCGCTGCTGCTGGCTGTCCTCGATCTGTCCGGCGTCGTCGCGCTGTGGCACGTGTTCGCGCTGGCGTTCGGCCTGGGCGTCGTCTCCGCGGTGGACACACCCACGCGCCAGTCCTTCATCGTCGAGATGGTCGGTCCGGACGATCTGCCCAATGCGATCAGCCTCAACAGCGCGACCTTCAACTCCGCGCGCATCGTCGGCCCGGCCCTCGCCGGCGTCGCCATCGCCGCGGTCGGGACCGGCTGGGTCTTTCTCGCCAACGCCGTCAGCTACGCCGCCGTGCTCGCCGGTCTGCGCGCGATGCGGGCTGCCGACCTGCACCCCTCGACGCGGCTCGTGCGCGCCCGAGGCCAGCTACGCGAAGGGCTGGCGTACGTCCGGTCCCGCCCGGATCTGCTGGTGCCGATGGCGCTGGTCTTCATGGTCGGGACCTTCGGCCTCAACTTCCAGATCACCCTGGCGCTGGCGGTGAAGGAGGTCTTCGGGCGCGGCGCCGGGGCGTACGGTCTGCTGACCGCCGTCTTCGCCGTGGGTTCGTTGCTCGGGGCGCTGCTCAGCGCGCGCCGGTCCGGCCCGCCCCGACAGCGCACGCTGTTCATCGCTGTCCTGGCCTTCGGCCTGCTGGAGGTGCTGGTCGGCCTCGCGCCGACGTACGAGGTGATGGCCTTGCTGCTCGTGCCGACCGGGATCGCCGTGCTGACCTTCACGACGACCGCCAACTCGATCGTTCAGCTCGGCACGACGGCGCAGATGCGCGGCCGGGTGATGGCCCTCTACATCCTGGTGTTCATGGGCGGGACGCCGATCGGGGCGCCGCTGATCGGCGCACTGGCGCAGGCATTCGGGCCCCGCAGCAGCATCGTCGTGGGCGGCGCTGTGACCGCGCTGTCCGGCCTGGTGGCCGCCGCCGTCATGATCCGTCTTCGCGCCCTGCGACTCGAACCGCACCTCGCGCGCCGGCGCCCGCACATCCATGTGCGTCAGCTTGCCCACGCTCCGCGGCTAGGGGTGGCGCCGCCGGAGCAAGGCCGGGAGGAACCACATGGTCGCGGTGAGCAGGCCGAAGGTCGCACTCAGGCCGACCGCCGCACCGCGGGCCAGCAGCAGGTCCGCGACCAGCAGCAGCACCGCCATCAGGGCCAGACACAGCAGGCCGAGGCCGCAAATGGCGAACCGGTTGGCGACCCGGACGACTCTCGGCTTCTGACGCTGGGCGAACAGCAGCCGGTGATAGGCGACCGGTGCGATCAACACGACGAAGGACGCAGCCGCCAGCAGCAGTGCTGAGAGGTAGACCCGCCGTGGGAAGTCCTCGACGGACTCGAAGCGGGTCGAGAACGGGACCGTGAGCAGCAGGCTGAACAAGATGGCGACGCCGGTCTGGGTGACTCGCAGCTCGCCGAGCAGTTCGTTCCAGTTGCGGTCGGCCCGAACGAGTTCGCTCTCGCCGCGATGCCCGTCATCCTGCGTCCCACGCGGGGCCTCAGCCGTCGCCGCCGCCCATGTCCGCCGCGATGCCGAGCCCGACCGTCGTCCCGATCATCTGCTTGGCAGCGCGTGCGGCATCGTCGGTTCGGTCCTTCGGCGCGCCGACGCTGGAGCCCCACTGGTAGCGGGAGTTTCGGGACTCCCACAGGCACCGAGCGGCGAGCATCAGCACGAGCCCCCCTACCACGGTCCAGAACACGATCACGAAGGCCTCCGGTGGCGAACTATCCGCCGCCGTGTCCATCTGGTCAACTACCGGCGGCGCAGCCGCCGGGCGGTCCGGCCGAGCGAGCCCGGCCGCAGCGCCGATGCGAGGCACGCGAGCACCAGCGGCACGACCAGCACCATGACGCCGACCAGGGCGATCTGGACATAGACCGGCTTGCCGCCGAACCGCGTGGCGATCGGCGAGACGAGCAGGATCAGCACGAGCGCGAGCGAGGCGTTCATCACCCGCGGCACCCACGGCTGCGGCAGCGGCCGGGTCAGAGCTGCTCGATGACGTAGTCGATGCAGGCGGTCAGCGCCTCGACGTCGGCCGGCTCGACCGCCGGGAACATCGCGATGCGCAGCTGGTTGCGGCCGAGCTTGCGGTAGGGCTCGGTGTCGACGATGCCGTTGGCCCGCAGCGCCTTGGCCACCGCGGCGGCGTCCACCGAGGCGTCGACGTCGATCGTGGCGACCACCTGCGAGCGCATCGCCGGGTCGGTCACGAACGGCGCCGCCACGGCGCTCTTGTCGGCCCACCCGTAGAGCCGGGAGGACGAGTCGGCCGTGCGCCCGACCGCCCAGGACAGCCCGCCCTGGCCCAGCATCCAGTCGACCTGCTCGGCCATGAGGAAGACGGTCGCGAGCGATGGCGTGTTGTAGGTCTGGTCGAGCCGGCTGTTGTCGAGCGCGATGCTCAGGTCGTACGACGCCGGAACCCAGCGGCCGGTGGCCCGGATCGCCTCGATGCGCTCAAGCGCCGCCGGGGACATCAGCGCCAGCCACAGCCCTCCGTCGGAGGCGAAGCACTTCTGCGGGGCGAAGTAGTAGACGTCGAACTCGGCGGCCTCCACCGGCAGGCCACCCGCGCCGCTGGTCGCGTCCACGGCGACGAGCGCCCCCTCGTCCGCCCCGGCCACCCGGCGGATCGGCATCATCACACCGGTCGAGGTCTCGTTGTGGGTCAGGGCGTAGAGGTCGACGCCGACCTCCGCCACCGGCACCGGATGGCTGCCCGCGTCGGACGAGACGACCGATGGCTCGGACAGGAACGGGGCCGATCTCGCGGCGGTCGCGAACTTCGAGCTGAACTCGCCGAACGACAGGTGCTGCGACTTCTGCGCGATCAGGCCAAACGTGGCGATGTCCCAGAACTCGGTGCTGCCGCCGTTGCCGAGCACCACCTCGTACCCGTCAGGAAGACTGAACAGGTCCCGCAGACCCGACCGCAGCCGACCGACCTGGCCTCGTACCGGCGCCTGCCGGTGCGAGGTGCCGAGATAGTCGCGGCCGGTCGCCAGCAGGGCCTCGAGCTGGGCCGGCCGCACCTTCGACGGACCGGACCCGAAACGGCCGTCGCCGGGCAGCAGGTCGGCCGGAATCTCCAGTGCGGTCATATCTGGTTGCCTGCGGGAAGTGTGCCGCTCTCGACGTCGCCGACCGGCCGCGCCCCCGGCCCGATGTAGCGCGCCGACGGGCGGATCAGCTTGTTGAGCTTCTTCTGCTCGAGGATGTGCGCGCTCCACCCCGCGGTGCGGCCACAGGTGAACATCGAGGTGAACATCGACGGCGGGACCTCGGCGAAGTCCAGGACCACGGCCGACCAGAACTCCACGTTGGTACGCAGCGCGCGGTCGGGGTAGCGCGCGGTGAGCTCCTCGATCGCGGCTGTCTCCAGCGCCTCCGCCACCTCGAAGCGATGCGAGCCGAGTTCGAGTGCCGTACGCCGCAGCACCCGCGCGCGCGGGTCTTCTGCGCGGTAGACGCGGTGCCCGAAGCCCATGAGGCGCTCCTTGCGGTCCAGCACCCCCTTCACGTAGCCGACCGGGTCGCCGGACTTCTCGACGTCGTCGAGCATCGCCAGCACGCGGCTCGGGGCACCACCGTGCAGTGGGCCGGACAGCGCGCCGATGGCCCCGGAGATCGAGGCGGCCGCATCGGCGCCGGTCGAGGCGATGACGCGGGCGGTGAAGGTGGAGGCGTTCATCCCGTGCTCGGCGGCCGAGACGAAGTAGGCGTCCACGGCTTTGGTGTGCGCCGGGTCGGGGTCACCCTTCCAGCGGATCATGAAGCGCTCGACGATGGTCTTGGCCTTGTCGACCTCGCGCTGGGGGACCATCGGCTTGCCGAGCCCCCGGGCCGACTGCGCGACGAAGGCCATCGTCATGACCGACACCCGGGCCAGGTCCTCGCGGATCTGCTCCGCGCCGATGTCGAGCATCTGCTGCAGGCCCCAGGCCGGCGCGAGCATCGCGATCGCGGACTGCACGTCGACACGGATGTCACCGGAGTGAACCGGCAGCGGGAACGGCTCGGCCGGTGGCAGGCCGGGATTGAACTTGCCGTCGACCAGCAGCCCCCACACGTGACCGAAGCTGCGGCTGCCGACGAGGTCCTCGATGTCCACGCCGCGATAGCGCAGCGCGCTGCCCTCCTTGTCCGGTTCCGCGATCTCGGTCTCGAAGGCGACGACACCGTCGAGGCCGGGCTGGAACAGCGGGGAGGCAGCCATGCGGTCCATCTTGCCGTGCCCGGGGGCGGGCAGCCCCCGCGGCTAGCCTTTCCCGGATGGACAGCGCCCGCGCCCTGGCCGATCTGCGCCGGGACTACTCCCGCGCCGGCCTCGCTGAGACCGACCTGGCCCCCACCTGGCTCGAGCAGTTCTCCCGCTGGTTCGACGAGGCTGCGGCCCTGACCGAGCCCAACGCGGTCGTCCTCGCGACGGCCACCGGGGACGGCGTCCCGAGCGCGCGCACCGTGCTGCTCAAGGCCTGTGACGAGCGGGGGTTGGTCGTGTTCACCAACCTGACCTCGCGCAAGGGTCGCGAGGCGCTCGCCAACCCGCGGGCGAGTCTGCTGTTCTCCTGGGTCGACCTGGAGCGGCAGATCCTGCTCGAGGGAGACGTCGAGCAGGTGTCCCGGGAGCAGACCGAGGACTACTTCCGGGCCCGGCCACGCCGCACGCAGATCGCCGCCTGGGTGTCACACCAGTCCGCGGTCGTGGCCGACCGGCCGGAGCTGGAGCGGCGGCAGGCCGAGCTGACTGCGCACTTCGGTGACGACGACGTCCCGGTTCCCGACTTCTGGGGCGGTCTGCGGGTCGTGCCGAGGGCCGTCGAGTTCTGGCAGGGACGGCGCGACCGGCTGCACGACCGGCTGCGCTACCGGTTGGCCGGGGACGGTTGGGTCGTCGAGCGCCTGTCCCCGTGATGGGCCTGCGCGGCGCGACGCTGGACCTCACGCCGCTTCGGCAGTCCGCGGCGTACCGCCGTCTGCTGTTCGGGGACGCCGTCTCGGTCATCGGCACCCAGGTGACCACCGTCGCCATCCCCATCCAGGTCTACGCCCAGACGCGGTCGGCTGCCGCCGTCGGGCTGGTCGGGTTGGCCGGCCTGGTGCCGCTCGTCGTCTTCGGGCTGTACGGCGGGGCCATCGCCGACGCCGTCGACCGCCGCCGGTTGGTGCTGCTCACGACATCAGGTCAGGCCGTGCTCGCGGTCGTCCTGGTCGGTCAGGCGCTGGCCGGGCTCGAGTCGACCTGGCTGCTCTACGCGGTCGTCGCCGCCCAGTCAGGGCTGTTCGCCATCGACGCCCCGGCGCGGCAGGCCCTCCTGCCGCGGCTGCTGCCGGTCGCCCTGCTGCCCTCGGCCAACGCCCTTCGCCAGGTGGAGTTCAACCTCGGAGTCACCATCGGTCCGCTGCTCGCCGGTGTGCTCGTCGCGCGCTTCGGCTACGAGGCGGCGTACGGCTTGGACGCGGTGTCCTTCCTTGCCGCTCTGTTCGCGGTCGCCGGGCTGCCGGCGATGCCCCCGACCGGTGGGGGGCGGCGGGCCGGGACGGCCAGCGTCCTGGAGGGGCTGGCGTTCCTGCGCACCCGCCAGGTGCTGCTGATGACCTTCGTGGTGGATCTCGTGGCCATGGTCTTCGCCATGCCGCGAGCGCTGTTCCCGGCCCTCGCCGAGCAGGTCTACGGCGGCGGCCCGCAGACGGCCGGCCTGCTCTACTCGGCGCTGGCGGCGGGGGCGCTGCTCGGGGCGCTGTTCTCCGGCTGGGTCCGGCGGGTCCACCGGCACGGGGTGGCGGTGCTCGCCGCGATCGGTGTGTGGGGGCTCGCGGTGACGTTGTTCGGGTTCGCCGACGTGCTCTGGCTGGGGGTGCTGTGCCTCGCCGTCGCCGGGGCGGCCGACATGGTCTCGGCGGTCTTTCGCACCGCGATCCTGCAGGCAGCCGCCCCCGATGAGATGCGCGGCCGGCTCGGCGGGGTGTTCATCGTGGTCGTGGCCGGCGGGCCTCGGCTGGGGGACGCACGCGCGGGAGGCGGCGCGGAGCTGATCGGGCTGCAGGGGGCCTCGGTCGCCGGCGGGCTCGCGGTGGTCGGGATCACCGCGGCGGTCGCGGCCGGCGCGTCGCGGTTTCGCGCGTACGACGCCCGTGCCCCTCACCCCCAGCCCGACGCCACCCCGACCCCCTGACCCACCCCCGTTGATCAGGTGGGGGGTGGTGGCTCGCCTTTTCCGTCGCTGGATAGCGGGTAGCCCCTCGACAACGAGGCGCCCAGGGCGCCGCTGGCCCCCGCGCATCCCGAGGAGATCCCATGTCCGCACCGCTCGCTCTCGACCTCGAGGGTCCGGTCACCGACGGGTTCCGCTCCGTCACGACCTTCGTGCCGAGGTTCCTCGGCTTCCTGCTCATCCTCGTCGTCGGCTACTTCGTGGCCAAGGTCCTCGCGACGCTGGTCGACAAGCTGCTCGAGCGGGCCGGCTTCGATCGCGCTGTCGAGAAGGGGGGTATCAAGAAGGCGCTCGCGAACAGTCAGTACGACGCCAGCGACATCGTCGCCAAGCTGGTCTTCTTCGCGATCTTCATCCCCTTCCTGTCAGCCGCGATCGGCGTCCTCGGCATCGCAGCGCTGCAGGAACCGCTCACCGCCTTCATCTCGCTGATCCCGCAGATCATCGTCGCGATCATCCTGATCGTGGTCGGCGCGGTGCTCGCCGGCTCCGTCAAGGGCATCATCTCGAACGCGCTGGGCGGCCTGTCGTACGGCACGGTGCTCGCCAACATCGCCAGCGTCCTGATCCTGCTGGGCTTCGTGAAGGCGGCGCTGGACCAGGTGGGCATCGCCACCGATGTCACTGGACCGCTGCTGTACGCCATCCTCGGCACCGTCGCCGGCGTGATCATCGTGGGCGTCGGGGGCGGGCTGATCCGACCCATGCAGAGCCGCTGGGAGATGATGCTCAACACTGCCGAGCGGGAGAAGGACAACATCAAGCGGGAGATGGCCTCGTCCCCGAGCAGCTCCGCGCCGAGCGAGGCCTATCCGGCGGATCCGGGATACGGCACGACGACCCCTCCGGTGCCCGTCGCGGGGATGCAGGCGCCGGTCACGGCTCCACTGGTTCCGCCGGCTCCGCTCGTTCCGCCGGCTCCGGTTGCTGCGGCGGACGCACCCACCACGAGCTTCAAGGCGCAGCAGTAGCCCGGAGGGTGTTCAGGGTGTGCCCCCGGAGAGAATCGAACTCCCGACGCCCTCCTTAGGACGGAGGCGCTCTGTCCACTGAGCTACGGAGGCGGACCCGACCAGCCTAACCTCGTCCTGACAGCCAGTTTCGCTCGGAGAGGTGCCACCATGTCCGGGCAGCAGTCGGACGGACGTCGCCGGCGTCGGCGTGCGGTCGGCCCAGCCGGGGCTCGGCCGGCGGAGCCCCGCACGGCCGCACACTTCGATGATCAGGTGTCGCGGCCCGATGACCGTGCCGACGAGCGTCCCGATGAGGACGAGGAGCGCCTGCTTCGCGACGTGCCGCCACACCACGGCGCCTGAGTGCTCCGGCATGGACGCACCTGACCCGCATGGCCCAAGATCATCAGGTGGTTGCCGTCGGACACGCCCGGCGCGTTCGACGTCAACCCCCTGATGATCATGCCGGCGGAGTGGGACCGGGGGGTGACGGCTGGGTCGGTGGCGGCGGCTCGGTGGTGACCTGCCGCACGGTGACCTGCTGCACGGCGCAGAAGGCGCACCGGGTGGCGGCTGAGGGGATGTTGGACAGGCACTCGGGGCACTGCTTGGTCGTCGACTGCACTTCGGGCTCGGTCTTGTAGCGCTCCATCAGGCGGTTGACCGGCTGCAGCACGAGGAAGTAGATGACGGCGGCGACGAGCGCGAAGCTGAGCAGGGCCTGCAGGAACAGTCCGTAGGGGAACTCCACGCTCGCAAGGGTGAACGAACGGTCCCTGACGTCGCCGGAGGCGCCGGTGACGACGCCGACGAGCGGGGTGATGAAGGCCGCGACGAACGCCGTCACCACGGCGCCGAACGCAGCGCCGATCACGACGGCGATGGCGAGGTCGACGACATTGCCGCGCAGGAGGAACTTCTTGAAGCCGTTCATCGCGGCAGCACCACCACGGAGAGCAGGCCGGAGACGGCGGCGGCCGCGAGCCGGGCGGCGGTGGGCCGACCCGCGGCCACCACCAGCAGAGACCCCTCACCGGGGTCGCCCCCGAGAGCCGGCACGGACAGCACTCGTACGCCGGCAGCGACCACCGCGGCGGTCGCTCCGCCCTCGGGCGGGGCAGCCAGGACGTCGATGCGGTCACCGGCCTCGACGAGCGCTGCGGCGGCCGGTTCGGCGACCCGGACCGGCACCGCCACCTCCGAGCCCTCACTCCCGGCTGGCAGCAGCCCGGCACCGAGCAGGCGTACGTCGGTCAAGGTCTCGCCGCGGCGGACCGGTCCGGCCACCAGCCGGCCGACGGCGCCGGCCGGTCCGGAAAGAGCCCCGGCCGGCAGCAGCGCGTCCGGCACCGAGGCCACGACGAGGTCCTCTGGCGTGAGCACAGCGCCCGCGGGCAGGTCGCGGGCCACGGTGAGCACCTCGACGCGGGGCGCGGGCGGCGGCGCGACGGCGGTCAGTCCGGCTGCGACCGCACCGGCGGCGAGCCCTGCGGCGAGCAGCACGCGGTACCGGGCGATCGCGCATCGCAGATCCTGCAGCGACCTGCCCCTGGTGGCAGCACCTCTCGCGGCTGGGCCTCTCATGGCAGCAAAAGCTCGTGGTCGATGCCGTCCAGTGCGGTGCCGCACGGGCAGGAACGCTCGACCGGCAGCGCGGCGACCACCTCGAACAGCACCTCCCGGAGCCGGGCGGTGTTGTCGGCGAAGACCCGGAAGACCTCGGCCTGGCTGACCGGCTCGCCGCCCTCGACACCAGCGTCGAGGTCGGTCACGAGGGCGATCGCGGTGTAGCACAGCGCCAGCTCCCTGGCCAGCACGGCTTCGGGGTGTCCGGTCATGTTGACGACGGACCAGCCTTGGGCTGCGTGCCACCGCGACTCGGCGCGGGTGGAGAACCGCGGTCCCTCCACCACCACCATCGTCCCGCCGTCGGTGACCGGCCAGCCCGCCTCGCGGGCGACCGAGACGGCCACCCGGCGGCCGGTCGGACAGTACGGGTCGGCGAACCCGACGTGGACGGCGCCGGTGTCGTGGAAGGTCTGCGCCCGACCGGAGGTGCGGTCGACCAGCTGGTCGCAGACCACGAGGGCACCCGGGCCGAGCTCGGGCCGCAGCCCGCCGACGGCGCAGGGCGCCAGCACCTGCCGGACACCGAGGCTGCGCAGCGCCCAGAGGTTTGCCCGGTAGGGGATGCGGTGCGGCGGGAACCGGTGGTCCCGGCCGTGCCGGGGGACGAAGGCCACCCGGCGGCCGGCGATGTCGCCGACGACCAGCGGGTCGCTCGGCGGGCCGTACGGCGTGTCGATCTCGATCTCGGTGGCGCCTTCGAGGAAGGCGTAGAAGCCGGACCCGCCGATGACGCCGATCTGCGCGGTCTCGCGCATGGAGCACCTCCTGCTCGCCAGGAGGCCGACCCTAGGGCCGGATCACGCCGCGGCGCCCGAGCCCGGCGTTGTCCACAGCCGACTCAGGCGCTCTTGCGCTCGGCCGGCTTGCCGCTCGCGGCGGGCTTCGCGGGGGCGGGCTTGCCGCCCGAGGAGGAGCCGTCGCCCTTGGAGCTCCCGCCCGAGGAGCTCTTGCCGCTTGCGTCCCCGCCTGAGCCCTTGCCGCC
>JBBSKF010000099.1:0-14332 GCA_038256525.1 Mycobacteriales bacterium
CTGCCCGGGATCGTCGCCGGCATAGGCGGATACGGGAACTGCCTCGGACTGCCCAACGTCGGCGGCGAAGTCGTCTTCGACCCCACCTACCAAGGCAATCCGCTCGTCAACGCGCTCTGCCTCGGGGTGATGCCGGTCGACCGGATCCAGCGAAGCGCCGCCCGCGGCGTCGGCAACATCGTCGTCCTGCTCGGCGCGAAGACCGGCCGCGACGGCATCGGCGGTGTGTCGGTGCTCGCCTCCGCGACCTTCGACGCCGACGGTCCGGCCCGCCGCCCGAGCGTGCAGGTCGGTGACCCGTTCACCGAGAAGCTGCTCATCGAGGCGTGCCTGGAGATGTACGACGCGCAGCTCGTCGAGGGCATCCAGGACCTCGGCGGCGCCGGGCTCACCTGCGCGCTGACCGAGACGGCTGCGGCCGGGAGGTCGGGCATGCGCGCCTACCTCGACCGAGTGCCCCTGCGCGAGGCCTCGATGCAGCCGCACGAGGTGCTCGCGAGCGAGTCCCAGGAGCGGATGCTCGCGATCGTCACGCCCGAGAACCTCGAGCGGGTGCTCGCGATTGCCACCACATGGGGCGTGCTCGCCACCGCCATCGGCGAGGTCACGGGCGGCGACCGCCTCGTCATCACCTGGCACGACGAGGTCGTCGTCGACGTCCCGCCTGGGTCGCTCGCCGACGACGGTCCGGTCTACGAGCGGCCGATGGCGCGGCCCGCGGACCTCGACGCGTTACGGGGCACGGCGCTCCCCGCGCACCCGGATGTCGGCGAACTGCGGGACGTGCTGCTGCGTATGGTCGCCTCGCCCAACCTGTGCAGCCGGCGGTGGGTCGTGGAGCAGTACGACCGGATCGTGCTCGGCAACACCGTGCTCGCCTGGCCGCAGGACGCGGGAGTCGTACGCCTGTCGGAGGAGACCGGCCTCGGCATTGCCCTCGCCACCGACGGCAATGGGCGGTACGCGCGCCTCGACCCCTACGCGGGGGCGCAGCTCGCGCTGGCCGAGGCCTATCGCAACGTGGCAGTCAGCGGCGCGGTCCCGATCGCGGTGACCAACTGCCTGAACTTCGGTAGCCCGGAGGATCCCGAGGTGATGTGGCAGTTCGCCGAGGCGACCCGCGGACTGGCCGACGGCTGCCGTGCGCTCGCGCTTCCGGTGACCGGTGGCAACGTCAGCTTCTACAACTCGACCGCCGGGGCGGCGATCCACCCCACGCCGGTCATCGGGGTGCTCGGGCTGTTCGACGACGTCGCCCGGCGTACGCCTGTCGGGTTCTCGTCCGTCGGCGAGTCGGTGCTGCTGCTGGGCGAGACCCGGGACGAGCTCGGTGGGTCGGAGTGGGCGTGGGCGGAGCACCGGCACCTGGGTGGGTTGCCGCCGGCTGTCGACCTCGAGCGTGAGCGACTGCTCAGCGAGGTGCTGGTGGCGGGTTCGCGCGACGGGATGCTGTCGAGCGCGCACGACCTGTCCGACGGCGGACTGGCGCAGGCGCTGGTGGAGTCGGCGCTGTCGAAGGGGATCGGCGCGCGGATCGTCCTCCCGGCGGGGCTCGGGGCGTTCGTGCAGCTGTTCAGCGAGTCGGCCGGCCGGGCGGTCGTGACGGTGCCGCGCTCGGAGGAGCTGCGCTTCACCGAGATGTGCGGCGCGCGCGGCCTGCCCTGCACCCGGATCGGCGTCGCCGACGGGACGATGCTGGAGGTGCAGGACGTGCTGACGGTCCCGCTCGAGGAGCTTCGCGAGGCGTACGAAGGGACGCTGCCGCGCCTGTTCGGCTGAGCGGCTCTGCTGACTAAGACCTTGACTAAGCTGTTGTCCTTTCGTACCGTCGAGCAGTGACCGAGGTCGGTGTGCACGAGGCCAAGACGCATCTGTCGCGCCTGCTCCGGCAGGTGGCAGCGGGCGAGGAGGTCACGATTCTGCGCGACGGCGAGCCGGTCGCTCGGCTCGTCCCGATCCGCCGGTTGCGGGAACCGGTCTTCGGCATGGACGAGGGCCGCTACAGCGTGCCGGAGGACTTCAACGACTCACTGCCGGAGCTCGAGCAGTTCTTCACGTGAGGTTGCTGCTCGACACCCACGTCTGGCTGTGGTGGATGTCCGCACCGCACCGGCTTCCCGCGACGACCACGGGTGCCCTGCGCGAGCTGGATCACGAACTGCTCTGGTCCTCGGCCTGCGTCTGGGAGCTTGCGGTGAAGCACGCTCTCGGCAAGCTGCCCCTCCCGGTGGCCCCGGCGGACTTCGTGGCCGAGCGCATGGTCGCGACGGGCGCCGTACCGCTGCCGATCACCCACGAGCACGCGCTGCGGTCCGCGGCGCTGCCACGGCACCACGCGGATCCCTTCGACCGGCTGCTCGTCGCGCAGGCGCAGGTCGACGGACTCACCTTGATGACGGGGGACCCGCAGCTGTCGGCCTACGACGTCCCGATCCTCTGGACCTGACCTGCCGACCAAGCGCCGGGCTCCCGCCGAGGTAGACGCGGCCGTCAGCTCGGTGCTGGTTGCGTTGGACGTCGGGGCGGCACCGCCCCGGACCGATCTTGCGCTGGCGGTGCGCGGCCTGGCCGAGCGGCTCGCCGCGCTGGCGCCGGGCCAACACGTCGAGGTGCGCGTCCCGCCGTACACCGCTGTCCAGTGCGTCACCGGACCGCGCCACACCCGCGGGACCCCGCCCAACGTCGTCGAGGTCGACGCCGTCGCCTTCGTCGAGCTGTGCGTGGGTCGTCTCGCGTGGAGCGACGCCGTGCGGGACGGTCGGGTCCGGACCTGGGGCGATCGAGCGGATCTGTCGTCGTGGCTGCCACTGCCTCCCCTAACGCCGTCTGCTATGGGGACTTCATGATCATCAGGACGTTGCCGTCGGACACGCCAGGCGTGTCCGACGTGGATCCCCTGATGATCTTGTGGGGGGTGGGGGGCAGGCCAGGCGGGGCCAGGCCAGGCCAGGCGGGGCCAGGCCAGGCGGGGCAGGGCCAGGGGCCGCAAAGCGTGGCGCCCGGGGCGGGGGAACCGCCGTACACTCGTCACGTCGGCTTCCCCGCCGCACCACCTCTGCTCGAGGAGCCTCGCGCGTGCCTTCCGCACCCGGCCAGTCCGGCGAGCTCGATCCGTACACCCCTGAGCGACCGATCGGCGAGGAGTGCGGCGTCTTCGGGGTGTGGGCCCCCGGCGAGGATGTCGCGAAGCTCACCTACTACGGCCTCTACGCCCTGCAGCACCGAGGGCAGGAAGCCGCCGGCATGGCGGTGTCCGACGGCAGCAACGTCGTGGTCTACAAGGAGCTCGGACTCGTGGCGCAGGTGTTCGACGAGGCGACGCTGTCCAGCATGCAGGGCCACCTCGCCATTGGGCACACCCGCTACTCCACGACCGGATCGAGCACCTGGGAGAACGCTCAGCCGTCCTTTCGCGGGCTCGACAGCGGGGGCAGCCTGGCCCTCGGGCACAACGGCAACCTCACCAACACCAGCGAGCTCAGCCGCCGCGCCCGGGAGCTCGACCCGCGGGCCGGCGGGACCGGTTCGACCACCGACTCCGATCTGATCACGATGCTGCTCGCGGCCCGCCCGGACCTGTTGCTGGATGCCGCGGCGATGGAGGTGCTGCCGACCCTTCGCGGTGCGTTCTGCCTGGTCTTCATGGACGAGCACACCCTGTACGCCGCCCGCGACCCGCACGGCGTGCGGCCCCTCGTGCTCGGCCGGCTCGAGCGGGGCTGGGTGGTCGCCAGCGAGAGCGCGGCGCTCGACATCGTCGGCGCCAGCTTCGTGCGCGAGGTCGAACCCGGCGAGCTGCTCGCCATCGACGCGCACGGCCTGCGCAGCCTGCGTTTCGCCCCGGCCACGCCCAAGGGCTGCCTGTTCGAATACGTCTACCTCGCCCGTCCCGACACGACGATCGCCGGCCAGTCGGTCTACACGACGCGGGTGCAGACCGGCCGCACGCTCGCCTTCGAGGCGCCGGCCGACGCCGACCTGGTGATCCCCGTTCCGGAGTCCGGGACCCCGGCGGCGATCGGCTTCGCTGAGCAGAGCGGCATCCCGTACGGCATGGGGCTGGTCAAGAACGCCTATGTCGGACGGACGTTCATCCAGCCGAGCCAGACGATCCGCCAGCTCGGCATCCGACTCAAGCTCAACCCGCTGCGCGAGGTCATCAAGGGCAAGCGGCTCGTCGTCGTCGACGACTCGATCGTGCGCGGCAACACCCAGCGGGCGCTCGTGCGGATGCTTCGTGAGGCCGGTGCGCTGGAGGTGCACGTCCGCATCTCCAGCCCGCCGGTGATGTGGCCGTGCTTCTACGGCATCGACTTCGCGAGCCGGGCCGAGCTGATCGCGAGCGGCATGGGCGTCGAGCAGATCCGCATGAGCATCGGGGCCGACTCGCTCGCCTTCGTGTCGATCGAAGGGCTGACCGGCGCCAGCAACCAGCGAGCCGACCGGCTGTGCCGGGCGTGCTTCGACGGCAGCTACCCGATCGAGATCCCGCAGCCTCAGCAGCTCGGCAAGCACCGGCTGGAACCCTCTGCGCGCGCAGGCTCGGAGCGCGGGACGGCCGACCCGCTGGACGCGCTGCTCACCCGAGGTTCGGCCGGGCAGACCCTTCCGCCGCTGAAGCTGAGCCGCCCGTGAACGACTCCACCTACTCCGCCTCCGGTGTCGACATCGATGCGGGCGACCGGGCGGTCGAGCTCATGCGCGGCCGCATCGCCGGCGCGAACCGACCCGAGGTCGTCGGGGGGATCGGTGGTTTCGCCGGGCTCTTCCGCCTCGACACCGATCGCTGGAAGCGCCCGCTGCTCGCCAGCAGCACCGACGGGGTGGGCACCAAACTGGCGATCGCACAGTCGCTGGGCAAGCACGACACGGTCGGCATCGACCTTGTCGGCATGGTCGTCGACGACCTCGTCGTCTGCGGCGCGGAGCCGCTGTTCATGCAGGATTACATCGCCTGCGGGCAGGTGGTGCCCGAGCGCATCGCCGAGATCGTGGGCGGGATCGCGGCGGGCTGCGTGCTGGCCGGTTGCGCCCTCGTGGGTGGGGAGACCGCCGAGCATCCGGGCCTGATGCCGGTCGACCACTACGACCTCGCCGGCACCGGCATCGGGGTGGTCGAGGAGGACAAGGTGCTGGGCGCGGAGCTGGTCCGCGAGGGCGACGTCGTCATCGCGATGGCCTCCAGCGGCCTGCACAGCAACGGCTTCTCGCTGGTCCGCCACGTCCTGCTCCAGGGCGCCCGGATGCGCCTCGACGCGATCGTCGACGAGCTCGGTGAGCCGCTGGGCGAGCAGCTGCTCGTCCCGACCCGCATCTACGCCAAGGACTGCCTGTCGCTGATCGAGGAGAGCGAGGTCCATGCCTTCGCCCACGTGACCGGTGGGGGGCTGGCCGGCAACCTGTCCAGGGTCCTGCCGCCGCACCTGTCCGCGACGGTCGACCGGTCCACCTGGACCCCTCAGCCGATCTTCGACCTGGTCCGGCACCGGGGCCGGGTGGAGCCGGCCGAGATGGAGCGCACCTTCAACATGGGGGTCGGCATGGTGGCGCTGGTCGCGCCCGCCGACGTCGACCGGGCACTGGCGGTGCTGACCGCCCGTCACGTCCCGGCCTGGGTGGCCGGGGTGGTCGTCCCCGGTGAGGGCGGCGTCACCCTGACCGGTACGCACCCCGGCTGATCTTCCGGCGAGCCTTGGGGGGCTGAACCGGTCGCCGTCGAGGTCGAGGTCCTAGCGGGTCGCGGCGTCCTCGTCCTCGTCGGCGTAGGGATCGGTGTCGTCGTCGACGACCGCAGAGGAGGGTGCGGACGGCGACGCCCCGGCGAGCTCGGCCTTGAGCCGGTCGGGATCGAGGTTGCCGCTGCTGTACTTCAGCTCGCGGGCAACCTTGGTCTGCTTTGCCTTGGCACGGCCGCGCCCCATGGCTCGACCCCCTCGCTACGGCGGGGCAGTGCCCCGCAGATCATGACCGAAGACACCCACCGGGGTCCCGGCTGGTGCAGGCTTCACATTACAGGGTGCGGGGCGGTTGCACCCCGCTACAGCTGCTGGCTTCCCCGAGGCAGCAGAAGCCGACCCGGCCGGTCGGCATCGGCTATGCGCCGCTCGGCGACACGGTCGGCCGCCACGACGGGGGCGATCCCCTCGCTGTCGGCCAGCCGCAGGATTCTCAGCGTCGTGTCGAAGATCCGCGCGGCCGCTGCCTCGGCCCGCTCGAACCGGAAGCCACCCGTCCCAGCCGACAGCGCCTCGTCGCCGACCTGGATCAGCCCCCCGGCGTTGGCGATGTAGTCCGGGACGAGCACGACGCCCCGTTCGGCGAGGACCGCTCCGAGGCCGGGAGACGCCAGCTGGTTGTTGGCCGCACCGCAGACCACCGATGCCCGCAGCCCGGTCACGAGCTGCTCGGTCACCGAGCCGCCGAGCGCGCACGGCGCGTAGACGTCGCAATCGCCCGCCTGGAGTTCCGAGATCGACTGCCCCCGGGCCCCGAGCGCCTCGGCTCGGGCGACGGCGGCGGCGTCCACGTCGCAGACGTCCACCGAGGCGCCGTCCGCGAGTAGGCGCCGGACCAGGTGCTGTCCGACCTTCCCGACGCCCTCGACGGCCACCGTCCGGCCGGCCAAGGTCGGCGCTCCCCAGGTGTGCTCCGCAGCCGCCCGCATGGCCTGATGGACGCCGTAGGCCGTGAGCACCGCGCTGTCGCCGGCGCCGCCCTGCTCCGGTGATCGCCCGGTCACGAACGCGCTCTGGGAGGCGACGACGTCCATGTCCTGCACCGTCGTGCCGACATCGCAGGCTGTGTAGTAGCGCCCGCCGAGTGACTCGACGAACCGGCCGTACGCCTGCAGCAGTGCCGGAGTCTTGTCCCTGCCCGGGTCGCCGAGGATGACGGCCTTGCCGCCGCCGAGCCCGAGACCGGCGCAGGCCGCCTTGTAGGCCATGGCGCGGCTGAGGGCCAGGACGTCCTCGACCGCCTCGTCCTCGCTGGCGTAGGGCCGGAAGCGGGTGCCGCCCAGGGCCGGCCCCAACGCGGTCGAGTAGATCGCGATGATCGCCCTCAGACCGCTCGCCCGGTCCTGGCAGAAGACCACCTGCTCGTGGTCGGTCACGTCGCGACGGTCGAAGACACTCACGTGGCAGGGTAACGATCGCGACGGTGGCGGCAGCGTGCGAGCATCGGTTCATGACGGCGCACCAGGCGTTCCTGCGGGTATACGAGCCGCTGGCCGCCTTCGAAGGTGACGAGCGCCGACGCTGGGAGGGCTATCTCGGAGCCCAGGACGCGCCGTCGCCGGCGGCGGGGACGGCGATGGAGCGCGACGCCGCCGTACGCGCGCTGGTCGGCCGTCTGCCGGCCATCCTGCCGGTCGTCGCCGAGCACGCCTACGTCACCGAGGTCTCCGGCGTGCAGCTGGTGTGCCCATGGCGTACGCGGCTGCGCGCCCTCGAAGGGCTCGAGGACTTTCTGGCCGACCTGCCCGACGAGGTGGCGCAGGCCTTCGTACCCGCCTCCATCGCCGCCGGTGTCGCGGCCGAGCTCGACCGATGGCGCGCCGCCCACCCCGCCCTGCGCAGCCACCAGCTCAGCAGCACCTGGCAGGTGCCGCTGCGCTGGTTCGTGCTCGTCGACGCCGATGAGCGGCAGGTGCGCATGGGAGTGCCCGCCGGCGGTCGGGCGGTGCCCGCGGGGCGGCTGGCCGGGCGGAGCCTGGTCTACCGCACCCCGATGTCGAAGGCCCGCCAGCGGGTCGCCCGGGCCCTCGCCGTCCTGCGGCGCACGGGGGACGACGGGATCATCACCGCGGGCGTCGAGGACCTCGGCCGCTGGCTGGAGGAGTTCCACCCGCGGTCGGTCGTCGAACTGGACTACGGCGGCCTGGTCCATCTCCTGGACGACGCCGAGCTGGCCACGGACGAGTCGGCGCGTGACGTCGCGGCGGCGCTCGCGGCGCTCGGCAAGGCCGAGCCGGCCGCGGCGGCCGCGGCGTACGGCCGGGTGACGGCCAGGATGAAGGCGTTGCAGGCAGTCGAGTCCGCAAACTGACGCCAGGTCCCCCCGAGTGCCGCTACGTTCGTGCCATGTCCCGCCGGAAGCCGCGGTCGACCGGCGCCGTCTTCGGCATCGACCTGGGCACCACCTACAGCTGCCTCGCCACCGTGAACGCCTCCGGGGTGCCCGAGGTCGTCCCGTTGCTGGACGGGTCGCTGACGCTGCCGAGCGTGGTGCTGTTCCTCGGGGCCGACGACTGCATGACCGGAGAGCCGGCGCGGTCCCAGTCGCGGTCGCGCCCGGACGACGTCTGCTCGCTGGTCAAGCGCCGGATGGGCGAGGGCGACTGGCGCTTCGTCAGCCACGGGCGGTCGTGGTCGGCGCCGGCAGTCAGCAGCCTGATCCTCAAGGCCCTCGTCAACGACACCGCCTTCAACGCCCCCGGTCCCGTCCAGGACGTCGTCATCACCGTTCCGGCCTACTTCGGCGACGAAGAGCGGCGGGCCACCAAGCAGGCCGGTGAGTACGCCGGGCTCCACGTCCTGGACGTCATCAGCGAGCCGATCGCCGCCGCCCTCGCGTACGGGTTCGCCCGGCTCGACCCGGGGCTGACCAAGGGCACCTCGGAGGAGGTGGCGCTGGTCTACGACCTCGGCGGCGGCACCTTCGACGTCACGGTGGTGGAGCTCGCCGAGCGCCGCGTCGCGGTCGTCTCCATCGACGGCGACCACGAGCTCGGCGGGGCGGACTGGGACGAGAAGATCGCCGTCCACCTCTCGCACGCCTTCACGGCAGCCCACCCGGACGCCGAGGACCCGCTCGACGACAGCGCCGGCTCCCAGGCGCTCGTGCTGGCCGCCGAGCGCGCCAAGCGGGAGCTGAGCGAGAAGACCAGCACGGTCGTACGCGTGGAGCACGACGGCCACACGGTGGACGTCCCACTCAGCCGGGCGGAGCTGGAGCGGCTCACCGGTGGGCTGCTCGACCGCACCGTGGAGCTGACGCGCAGCGCGGTGGCCGCGGCCCGCGAGCGCGGCCTGGGCCGGATCGACCGGGTGCTGCTGGTCGGGGGCGCGAGCCGGATGCCGGCCGTCGCCGCCCGGCTGACCAAGGAGATCGGTGTGACGGCCGAGCTCGCCGACCCCGATCTCGCCGTGGCCAAGGGGGCCGCCGTCTACGGCGAGAAGAAGGCGATCGAGCGGCTGGTGCACGCCGACCTCACCACCCGCGGGCAGCTCGCCGACGGCGCCCCGCTCGACGCGGCCTCGGCCGTCGACTTCGACGCCGCCTGCGCGCGGCTCGCCGAGGCGCTGGGTCTGACGACCGAGCGGGTGCGGCGCACCGCTCAGGTGCAGGTGCTCAACGTCTGCTCCCGCGGCTTCGGCGTGCTGGCGCTGTCCGGGCGGACCGGTGAGCCCGAGGCGGTCTTCCTGGTCCACCGCAACGACCGGCTGCCGGTCGCGGTCCGCCGATCCTTCGGGACGGTCTACGACGACCAGCAGACCGTGACGGTGCGGATCGTCGAGCAGGGCGGTGGCACGGAGTCCGAGCACCTGGACGACAACAAGGTGATCGCCGAGGCGTCGATCACCGACATCCCGCTGGGTTACCCGGCGGGCAGCGAGATCTCGATCGGGCTGCGGATGGGGTTCGACGGCATCCTCGAGCTGCACGCCTGGCACGAGGGCGTCGCCGACCGACCGCTCACGGTGCAGGTGGAGACCAGCGCCGCGCTCAGTCAGGCCGACGTGGCTCGGGAGCGTGCGCAGGTGGCGCGGGTGCGCCGCCGCGACTCCTGAGGGGTCTCGGGCCATGGCGATGTTCGACCGGGACCGGCGGGCGACCGCACCGGCGCCGTTCGACGGCAACGACTACCGCAAGCGGGTGCTCGCGGCGCTCGACGCGTCGGGGGGGCCGCAGGTTCGCGACCCGTTTGCGTACTACGACCTTCCGCTCGAACCGGAGGTCGATGCCGGCGCGGACGCCGCCGTCGGCGCGCAGATCGACGCGGTCTGGGCGTTCTGGCAGAAGCAGCGCGAACACCCCAAGTACGGCGGTCTGGTGACCGCCCTGCTGACCGCTCACGCGGTGTTCGGGCCGCTCATGCGCCAGGCTGCGACCCGGCGGCCGTTGGCCGAGGACGCGCGGCGCTTCCGGGCCGAGCGCAACCAGGCTCGCTTCGCCGATCTCGATGCCGCGATCGACCGGCTGGTTCAGCGCTTCGGCGGGATCCCCCGCGGCAAGCTCGACGGTCTGCGCCGGTTCGCCGCCGGCGCCGGGCTCGATGCCGGCGCGACCGAGAGCCGCCTGGCCGGGCACCCGCTGGTCGACGACGTCGCCCCGGCACCGCCGCGTGAGGTGCTGCCCGCCGCCGTCTACCGGCAGGTCCGCGGTGACCTCGACGAGCTCGGTCAGCTGCTGGGCGCCCCGCCGCCGGCCAGCCTGTACGACCTGATCGGCCTGCCGCCGGGCGCTTCGACACCGGAGGTCCGCGCCGAGCGGGAGGTCGCGGCCGCCCGTAACCGCGAGCTGCGGCCGGACCGCCGTCGGGCACTGGTCGACGACCTGCTCACCGCTGTCACGGCGCTGCTGATCGAGGGCGACCCGGATGCCTACCTCGACGCCGTCGCGGAGGACGTGACCGCCACGCTGCGCCCGCGGGTCGTGGCGGCGGTGCTGGTCGAGGACGAGCTGACTCCGGACGACTACGGGCAGCTGCTGGCCGAGGCGGAAGCCGGCGGGCTCGACCGGGAGCGGGCGCTGCGGGTCCTCGCGGAACTGGCCCGCGAGGCGGGTGTTCGGGCGCCCACCCCGCCACCCCGCACCGCCCCCTCCGGTTCGCCGGTGACGCCGCCCACCGGGGGTGGGCCGGCGCTCGGAGACCGGCCGCCGTGGGAACGCCCCTCCCCCCGCCCCCGCGCCGAGCCGCCGGTGCCGGCCGGCGCAGGCGCGTGGAGCCGGCCGCTGGCCGAGGTGCGGGCGGCGTTGAAGGCCGGCCGGGTTCTCGAGGCGCAGCGGCTGGTCGCCGAGGCAAGGCAGCTCGCAGGCGGCACCCTGCCGCCGATCCGCGCTCTGGACGACGAGGTGCAGCAGGCGCTCGCGGAGGGGCAGCAGCACTGGCGCACGGTCGAGCAGGCGCTGGCCGCCCGCCGCTTCCACGAGGCGGCTCTGGCGCTGGAGCGACTGGTGCAGGTCGCCGTCGACCTGCCCAGCCCGCGAGGCACCCCGGTGGCCGGTGCCCTGGCGCAGACGCGTGCCGGTCTGGACGAGGCCGGGGCGCGCCTGGCCGCCGCCGAAGCGCTCGGCGGAGCGGCCCGCGAGAGCGCGCTGCTCGAGGCCGTGCGCCTGGCCCCGGACCACGAGGGCCTGCTCGCCGCGCTGCAGTCGTCCGGCGTCGCCCCGGCCAGCGATGTCCGCGCCGAACGGGTCGGTGGCGGCGTCCGGGTGAGCTGGCGGGCGTCGAGCTCTCCGGGCACCATCGACTACAAGGTGCGTCGCGGCGACGGGCGTCCGGTCGGCACCACCCAGAGGACCGAGCTCGAGGACGGACTGCCGCCGGGCGGGGGGCCGCTGCCGACCTATGTCGTCGTCGCGCGCCGGGCGGGCGTGGTGTCGGCCGAGGCGTCGTCGGCCTCGTCCAGCCCGGCTCCGGCCCCTCCGGCTCCGGCCCCTCCGGCTCCGGCCGCCCCGGCCCCGGCCGCCCCGGCTCCGGCCGCCCCGGCCCCTCCGCCGCGCCATGTGGCGTCCGACTTCCCGTCCGTCGTCCTCTCCTTGACCGTCGAGCCGAGGGGCCGCCGGCTCCACCTGGCCTTCCGGCCCCCGATTGCCGGGCGGGCGCAGGTGCGTCGCCTGTCGGAGGGCACCATTGCCCCGGCGCCCGGCACCGTGGTCGCCGACCCGTCGGAGCTCGGCGAGGTGGTTCCGACCATGGGGCCGGGGCTCGCCGTCGACGAACGGCCGGCCGCGTCCTACGTCGGCTACGTCGTGCTCACCACCGCAGATCCGCCGGGCGCGGGGGTGGCGTTCGCAGGCGCCTTCGCGGCGTACATCGATCTGCCGCCCGTTTCCGGACTGCACGTGGCCGATGGCCGGCTGCGCTGGGACTGGCCGCCTGGCTGCACCGAGGTCCTGCTCGCCTGGCGGAGCGACGGGCCACCGGCGCACCCCTTCGACCTGGCTGCGCAGACCCGCAAGGTGACGAACACCCGCTACGAGATCGACGGCGGTGCCGCCCTGCCTCCTGAGCGACCGTTGCACCTCGCGGTGTTCGCCGCGACCCGGGTGCGTGGGCCGCTGCAGTTCGCCTGCGAGGCCCCCGCGGTGGCGCGCCTCGCCATCGCGGCATCGGCCTGACGCCGAGTCAGCCGCCGCCCCAGTCCCCGCCCCAGCCCCCGCTGATCATGGAGTTGTTGCCCGCCTGCTGAGCCTGAGGGGTGTGCAGCAACTCCATGATCGGCGCGGGGTGGGGGGTGGGCCGGCTCGACGCTGCCGGTGCACAGCACCGTGGCGGTAAACCGCCTCGACAGGGCAAGGCGATCAATCCCGGCAGCAGGACTGGCTAGGCTGGGAAGGACCTGCTAGCCGATGAGACCGGCGAAGCGTCGCGGTGCTCGGCCCCCGAGATTCTGGAGTCGTCAAGGTGAAGACCCTCAAGGCGTTTCGCGGCTCGATCGCGGTCACCATCATCGTCCTCGCCCTCGTCGGCATCCTGAGCGGATCTATCGCCCTGGTCGCCACCGCTGCGGTGCTGGCCGTGCTCGAGGTCACCCTGTCGTTCGACAACGCCGTGGTCAACGCCAAGTACCTCAAGAAGATGTCACCGCTGTGGCAGAAGCTCTTCCTGACGGTCGGCATCCTCATCGCCGTCTTCGGCATGCGGCTGGTGTTCCCGATCGTCATCGTCGCGGTGACCGCTGATCTCGGCATGCGCGAGGTGATCGACCTCGCGCTCAATGACAGCAAGACCTACGCCGAGGAGCTCGAGGCGGCCAAGGCCTCGATCTACTCCTTCGGCGGCATCTTCCTGCTGATGATCTTCCTGGACTGGGTGTTCGAGGAGAAGGAGATCAAGTGGCTCCGGCCGCTGGAGGCCGCTCTGGAGCGGCTGGGCCGGCTCAGTCAGCTCTCCGTGCTCATCGCTGGGCTGCTGGTGCTTTTCGCCTCGCGAGTGGTCGCTGAAGAAGAGGCCAGGACGGTGCTGTTCAGCGGTCTGATCGGCCTGGTGACCTACCTGACCGTGGCCGGCCTCGACGGACTGTTCGACCAGGAGGACGACGAGGAGGACGACGAGGTCGAGGTGGCGGCTGGCACGGCGGGCCCAGGCACCGCAGTGGCCACGGTCGGCAAGGCCGGCTTCGCCACGTTCCTCTACCTGGAGGTGCTCGACGCGTCGTTCTCCTTCGACGGGGTCATCGGCGCCTTCGCGATCAGCTCCAACGTGCTGGTGATCGCCGCCGGCCTGGGCATCGGCGCGGTGTTCGTCCGCTCGATGACGGTCTACCTCGTCCGCCAGGGCACGCTCGCGGAGTACCGCTATCTCGAGCACGGCGCCCACTGGGCCATCGGCGCGCTGGCCTTCATCCTGCTGTACGAACTGAAGTACTCGATCTCGACGTTCATCACCGGGCTGCTCGGCCTTGCGTTCATCGCCGCTGCGTACACCTCCTCGATCCTTGCCAACCGCAAGGATCGCGACGAGCGACCGGGTGACGCCGGAGACGAGGAGCTCGACCGACAGCCCGCCAAGGTCTGACCCGCGCATCCCACGTACCCCCGTCCCTTCCAGACTGGAGACACAGATGGCCTTCTTCGATCAGCTCAAGAGCAAGACCAAGGAGATGAACTCCCAGCTCAAGACCAAGACGAGCCAGCTCAAGAGCAAGGAGTTCGCCAACGGGAGCATGGCGATCTGCGCGCTGATCGCCGCGGCGGACGGCAGCATCGACGCGGCCGAGCGGCAGAAGACCGCCGCCCTGATCATGAGCAACGACGTCCTCGCGGTGTTCCCCCCCGAGGAGCTGAAGACGAAGTTCGACTTCTATTGCGACAAGCTCTCCAAGGACTACGACTTCGGCAAGGTCGAGGCAATCGGCACCATCGCCAAGCTCAAGGGCAAGCAGGACCAGGCCCGGGCGGTGATCCAGATCGGGATCATCATCGGTGGGGCGGACGGCAACTTCGACAACGACGAGAAGAAGGCCGTGAAGGAGGCCTGCTTCGCTGTCGGCATCGCGCCGTCCGAATTCGACCTTTAGCACTGCTCGGCTGGACGGGCACGGGTGGCCGGTAGCGCCCCGAGGTGGTGGCGGCGACGTCGTGACCTCGCGCTGGCGGCCGCCAC
>JBBSKF010000100.1:0-14248 GCA_038256525.1 Mycobacteriales bacterium
GGGCCGAACGGAGGATGGGCAGGGGCGGGGCTGATCTCTACCGTTGTCAGCGACAGACCGTGACGCTTTGATCCGCCTGCCTTCCACCTTGGTCGCTTGGGCAGCGGGGAGCGAGCAGCGAACCCGACGCGGTGCCTCTTCCGTGACCTTAGGAGAGACGCTCATGCGTCGTTCCATTCAGCTTGTCAGCACTTTTGCCGCGACGGCCGGCTTTCTGGCCGCAGGTGCGCCGGTAGCACTCGCGGACAACCTTCAAAACGCGTTGGTCGCCGGCAGCAGCTTTACCTTCAGCGCTGGCGGTTCTGCCGCGGTGAACTATCACCTCGCATCGAACGGCAGCGACGGCTGCAACGTCGATGCGACGAACTTCGCCACCGTCACTGTCAACGCGCCCGCGGGCCTGACGGCCACGCCTCCCTCCGTACAGATCTCCGCCTGCGACGTTAGCGGGGCCAAGACGGTCACCTTCTCCTCGGCTGCGGCGGGGACGTATTCCGTTGCGCCGTCCGTTTCCGGTGGCAAGGCGGGCAACAACGGGTACAACACCAGCCCAGGGAAATCCACGTTCACCGTCGCCGCTGCACCGGACGGGACGGGTCCAGTTGTCACGCCCACCCTGACGGGAACGCTCGGTGCGAACGACTGGTATGTCAGCGACGTCGCCGTCTCCTGGTCGGTGACCGATCCGGAGTCCGCCGTCTCGAGTTCCAGCGGTTGTGGGTCGCAGACCCTGTCTGCTGAGACAACCGGGAGTTCGGTGACTTGCACCGCGACGTCGGCCGGCGGGACCACCACCGTGTCGCGCACCATCAGGCTGGACAAGACCGGTCCCACTGCCCTGCTTTCAGGCAGTGGAACCTTCGGCACCAACGACTGGTACATCAGCAACGTCGCCGTGACCACCAGTGGCGCCGACAGCATCAGCGGTCCGGTCGTCTGCACGTCCGTGCAGAACCTCACGGCTGAGACAGCCGGGACTACGGTGAACGGATCGTGTACCAACGCCGCTGGCCTGCTGACGAACGGCGCCGCTTTGAATGTCAAGATCGACAAGACGGCTCCCACCAACGTCGTGAGCGCGGTCACTGCTGGCGAAGAGGGAACCGGCGGCTGGTACACCTCCGATGTCACGGTCGCGACCACGAGCGATGCCGACCTCAGCAGCCCGGTGGCCTGCACCGCACCCCAGACGCTGACAGGTAACACCGGCGCTACCTCGATTGCGGGTAGGTGCACCAACAACGCTGGCTTGTCCGCCGACAGCACTTCGATCTTGGTCAAGATCGACCAGACAGGGCCGACAGCGGCACTGTTCGTCGACGGGACCCTCGGTGAGAACAACTGGTACACCAGCGACGTCACCGTGAGCACGCAGGGCGAGGACGCCGACAGCGGTGCGATGTGCAGCCCGGAACAGTTCCTGACCAGCGATACCGATGCTTTCGGTCAGGAGTTCAACGGTTCATGCACCAACGGCGCCGGGACCGAGACTGCCGCAGACCCGGTGACGATCCGTCGTGATGTCTCGGTCCCGAGCGCGAAGCTCGTAGTGACCGGAGGGACCGTCGGAGCCAACGGCTGGCACACCTCAGCGGTGACCGTCGAGATCCAGGGTGCGGACGTCCAGAGTGGGGTGATTTGTACGGGTGGTGGCAGCGTGCTGGCTGATACGGCCGGCATCACGATCACCGGGTTCTGCGTCAACGGCGCCGGTCTTCGGACTGACGCCCCAGAGGTCATCATCAAGCTGGACACCAGCGCGCCGTCGGCATCGCTGGCCGTCTCATCGGGAAGCCTCGGCAGCGACGACTGGTACACCTCAGATGTCACGGTCGGCGCCACCGGCAGTGACTCGATCAGCGGCCCGGTCACCTGCAACCCCGAGACGCAGCAGGTCACGACCGAGTCGGCCACCAACCTCGTCTCGACCGTGTGCACCAACCAGGCCGGCCTGTTCACCCCCGCCGAACTCACCGTGAAGCTGGACAAGTCGGCACCCACTGCCGTCACCTCCGCCGTGCTGACGGGCACGGAAGGTCTCAATGACTGGTACACCTCCGACGTCACTGTTCAGACCACGGGCAGCGATGTGGTGAGCGGCGTCAGTTGCTCGGGCGACCTGCTGCTCCAGCAGGAGACCATCGGAACCGACGCTGCGGGATCCTGTACCAACGGCGCGGGCCTCGAGACGACCGCTCCACCCGTGATCGTGAAGATCGACATGACCGCGCCGGTCGTCACGCTCACCCCGTCGGGGAGCCTGGGTACGAGCGGCTGGTACGTCGACGACATCACCCTCGTCACCACTGGCACCGACACAATTGCCGAGCCGGTCATCTGTGATACAGATCAGGTCCAAACCGCCGAAACGCCCGGAACCCTCCGGACCGGGTCCTGCATCAACGATGCCGGGCTGTCGACCTCGGCTTCGGTGACCGTCAAGCTCGATGGGACCGGCCCGGTCGTCAGTGCCGGGGATCCCTCGGGTGACGCGGGTGCCAACGGCTGGTTCACCGGCCCCGTCACCGTCGCGTTCACCGGTGCCGATGCCCTGTCCGGGCCGGCTAGCCAGGTGCATAGCGTCACGAGCATCGGCGAGGGCGCGGCGGTCGCCGTTTCCAGCCCCGCATTTACTGACGTTGCCAGCAACACCACTGCGGCTGGCGCGCTCACTCCGACTTTCATGATCGACCTGACAGATCCGACGGCGGCGTTCGACGGGTCCATCGGATCGGTCTACTTCGGGGTCGTTCCCGCAGCGCCCACTTGCACGGCGACCGACGCACTCTCCGGCCCGGCTGGCTGCGTCGTCACCGGCTACTCCACGGCTGTCGGGACGCACACGCTCACGGCGACGGCCACGGATCTCGCCAGTCGGACCGGGACGGCGATGCAGACCTACACGGTGCAGCCCTGGACCTTCAGCGGCTTCTACCAGCCGGTAGACATGAATGGCGTGGTCAACACCGTCAAGGGCGGGAGCACGGTGCCCCTGAAGTTCGAGGTGTTCCGTGGGGCGACTGAACTTACCGACCCGGCCGTCGTCAGGACGCTCGCCAAGACCGTGACCTGTCCGACTGGGGCACCGGCCGATGACGTGGAGTTGACCGCGACCGGTGGCACCAGCCTGCGTTATGACTCCGCCGGCGGGCAGTTCATCTTCAACTGGCAGACGCCTAGGAGTGCCGGTACCTGTTACTCGGTGACGGTCACCCTTCTGGACGGCACCAGTAGGACGGCGCTGTTCAAGACGAAGTAGCCGTAGCGATGATGACGAGCCCCTCTCGGCAGCTGCCGAGAGGGGCCTCGTCACGTCCGGAGCGTCTTTCCACCACGACTTACCGAAGAACGCCGCCCATGTGCTGGCCAGCCAAAAGGGCCAGGCCTAGGTGAGGGTCGCGAAGCTTACGACGCTGCGCCACGGATGAGGACGGAAGCGAGACCATCGCCTGGGCTTTGAGATGCTGATCTTCGAGGTCCCGCGAGCCATGTCGCTCAGCGGTGAGCCCAGCCTGACCTGGAACAATTGTGCAGGCCGCGACGATGCAGAAGCGCTGTCGCCCTGCCGATGCGTTGGGCATGGTGGAACCGAAGATCAGGGGGTCAGCGCGCCCCAGGACGGTTGCCGGCATCGTGGCGTGGGTGGTCTTCGGCCTGGCCTGGCTGTTCGTCCTGACGCGTCCCGGTGCCGCGCTGCTGTCACCGCGACTGCTGGTGATTCCGGGGACGGTGTTGGTCGTCATGCTGATCACCACGTTCTGGGTGAGGCACAACCGGCGCATCTACGCTCGAAAAGGCCCGCGGACCGGGTTGCCTGCGGCGGACGACAACCCGACACACGATCGGCTCGGCCGCGCAGTGCGGATCGACCTTCCGAGCGCCAGGCAGGCTCGCGAGGTCGTCGTCGACCTGGACGACCATGGCAAGAGCTACCGGGTGGCCCAGTGAGCGAGCTGTTGCGCGAGGTTGCCGCTTCCTGGCCGGTGACGGTGGTCCTGGCCTTCCTCGCCCTTTACCCGGTCATCACGGCTGCGGTCTGGGTGATCACCGCCCTGCTCTACGCCCGCCGTCGGGAGGGCACCAGCCAGCCGGACGAGGCCTTCTACGACATCCCTGACGGCGAGCTGCCGCGGGTGTCGGTGCTGGTGCCGGCCTACCGCGAGCAGGCCGGTCTCGAGCGCACCCTGGAGGCGCTGCATGTCCTCGACTACCCGGACTACGAGGTCCTGGTCGTCGACGACGGCTCGCCGGACGACACGGCCGACGTCGCCCGACGGCACGTCGCGCAGGACCCGCGCTTCCGGCTGCTTCGCAAGGTGGTCAACGAGGGCAAGGCGATGGCGATGAACGACGCCCTGCCGCTGCTCACCGGTGAGGTCGTCCTGATCGTCGACGCCGACGCCCGGCTGCGTCCGGAGGCTCTACGGGCGCTGGCGGCCCACTTCGTCAGGTTGCCCCGCGTCGCCGGGGTCACGGGCAATCCCCGCGTCGCCAACCGCACCACGCTGCTCGCCGAGCTGCAGACCCTCGAGTTCACGGCGATCGTGTCGCTGCTGCGCCGCGCTCAGGTCGTGTGGGGCCGGGTCCTGACCGTGTCCGGCGTCATCAGCGCCTTCCGGGTCAGTGCGCTGCGCGACGTCGGAGGGTTCGACCCGGCCATGGCGACGGAAGACATCGACGTCACCTGGCGGCTGCAACGCCGTTTCTACGACATCCGCTACGAACCCCGGGCGCTGGTCGACATGACCGTGCCGGCTTCGCTGGGCGCGCTCTGGCGCCAGCGCTGCCGCTGGGCAGTAGGCCTGGTCCAGGTGCTGCGTCGCCACCGCCGCGTCGTCACGGGGTGGAAGGCGCGCCGGCAGTGGCCGATCTACACCGAGGCCTGCCTGTCGATCCTGTGGGCGCACGCGCTCGTCGTCATGGTCGGGTTCTGGGCGCTGTGTCTCACCTTCGCCGTCCCACCGCCCGGAGCGTCGCCGTTCCCGAACGTCTGGGGGATGGTGGTCGCCACCGCTTGCCTCGTCCAGCTCGGCACCGGAGTCATGCTGGACGCCCGTTACGACCCGGATGTGCGGCGGGCCTTCTGGCTGGCTCCGATCTACCCACTCGGCTACTGGATGCTCATGTCGGTGGTGACCGTGCGGTCCACGCTCCCCACACTGCTGCGCCGTCAGCCGGACGTGGCCCGCTGGTCCAGCGCCCGGGAGGCGACCCGACTGTCGGGGCTGCCGCCTACGCCGGGTGAGCCACAGCATGCGCCCGCCACGACGCGGCTTCCCGTGGTCCCGGCCGGGCTGATCCCCTTGCAGTACCGGCCGCCAGCTGCTGCGTCGGCGCTGACCGTGCTGCCCGCGTCGCGCGGGCGCAAGGCCGTCTGACGGACGGTCGGGACCTGCTCGCGTCCCCCGAGCGCTGCATCGTGCACACTCGTCGGGGGCCCCGCTGAACAGCCCAGCCCGGTGGCCCGCCCGCCCCCGTACCCGCAGTGACCTTGGAGAGACGTGCCCGACACCGAGCTGCAGCCCGCGCAGGCCGCCGTCAAGGCGCCCCGCGGCAAGGCCGCGCGCACCGGCACCGGCACCCGGCTGGTCATCGTCGAGTCACCGGCCAAGGCCAAGAAGATCGCGAGCTTCCTCGGCGCCGGCTATGTCGTCGAGTCGAGCATCGGCCACATCCGCGACCTGCCGAAGAACGCCGCCGACGTGCCAGCGAGCCACAAGGGCCAGGCGTGGGCTCGCCTCGGTGTCGACGTCGACAACGGCTTTCAGACGCTGTACGTCGTGTCGCCCGACAAGAGGGCGCAGGTCGCGAAGCTGAAGGCGCTGCTCAAGGACGCCGACGAGCTCTTCCTCGCGACCGATGAGGACCGCGAGGGCGAGGCCATCGCCTGGCACCTGCTGGAGACGCTCAACCCCAAGGTGCCGGTCCGCCGGATGGTCTTCCACGAGATCACGCAGCAGGCCATCCAGCACGCCGTCGAGACCCCTCGCGAGCTCGACTCGGCGCTCGTCGACGCCCAGGAGACGCGGCGCGTGCTCGACCGACTCTACGGCTACGAGGTCAGCCCCGTGCTGTGGAAGAAGGTCATGCCGAAGCTGTCGGCGGGCCGGGTGCAGTCGGTCGCGACGCGGATCGTCGTGGAGCGCGAGCGGGCCCGGATGCGGTTCCGGCAGGCGGAGTACTGGGACGTCGAGGGGACCTTCAGCGTCACCACGAGCGTCGCGACTGAGGCGCGCCATGAGGGACAGCACGACCCGACCGCACCGCGCAGCATGACCGCCACCCTCGTCGCCGTCGACGGCCGCCGCCTCGCGACCGGCCGCGATTTCGAGCAGGAGACCGGCGAGCTCAAGGCCGGCGCCGAGGTGACCCGCCTCGACGAGGCCGCCGCCCGGGGCCTGACCGAGCGGCTCGCCGAGGTCGCCTTCGCGGTCCGCTCCACCGACGAGAAGCCCTACACCCGCAAGCCCTATGCCCCGTTCATGACCTCCACGCTGCAGCAGGAGGGCGGCCGCAAGCTGCGCTTCTCGGCCCAGCGCGTGATGCAGACCGCTCAGCGGCTGTACGAGAACGGCTACATCACCTACATGCGCACTGACAGCAGCAACCTGTCGGAGACCGCGGTGAATGCGGCGCGTGAGCAGGCGCGCGACCTCTATGGACCGGAGTACGTCCCGGACGCGCCCCGCCGCTACTCCGGCAAGGTGAAGAACGCCCAGGAGGCGCACGAGGCGATCCGGCCCTCCGGCGACGTGTTCCGCACCCCGGGGGAGCTCGCCCGCGAGCTGTCCGGTGACGAGATGCGCCTCTACGAGCTCATCTGGCAACGCACCGTTGCGAGCCAGATGGCCGACGCCAAGGGGGTCAGCGCCACCATCCGGCTCGGGGCAACCACTGCAGACGGCACCGACGCGGAGTTCAGCGCGACCGGCAAGGTCGTCACCTTCCCCGGCTTCCTGCGCGCCTACGTCGAGGGCTCCGACGACCCGGACGCCGAGCTCGAGACGGCCGAGCGCCGGCTGCCTCGCGTCGCCGCCGGAGACGCGCTCGCCGCCGACGCCCTCGAGCCCTCGGGGCACACCACCAGCCCACCCGCCCGCTTCACCGAGGCCTCATTGGTCAAGCGCCTGGAGGAGCTCGGGATCGGGCGCCCCTCCACGTACGCCTCGATCATCACCACGATCCAGGACCGCGGCTACGTCTGGAAGAAGGGCTCGGCCCTCGTCCCGACCTGGCTGGCCTTCGCCGTGACCAACCTGCTCGAGCAGCACTTCGGCCGGCTGGTCGACTACGGCTTCACCGCCTCGATGGAGGACGACCTCGACCTGGTGGCGGCCGGCGGGCGGGAGGGCAAGAACTGGCTGAGCAGCTTCTACTTCGGCTCGTCGGAGGGCAAGGAGGGCGGCCTCGCGCAGCAAGGGGGGCTCAAGTCGCTGATCGGCAAGAACCTCGACCTCATCGACGCCCGCGGGATCAGCACCGTCCCGATCGGCCACACCGCTGATGGCGAGGCGATCGTCGTACGCGTCGGTCGTTACGGCCCCTACGTCACCGTCGGTCCGGACGGTGAGGACCAGCAGAAGGCCTCCCTGCCAGATGATCTCGCACCGGACGAGCTGACCGTCGAGAAGGCGCTCGAGCTGGCGGCCGCGCCGTCGGGTGATCGGCTGCTCGGCACCGACCCCGAGACCGGCTTCGAGGTCGTCGCGAAGGCCGGGCGCTACGGGCCGTACGTCACTGTTGTGCTCCCCGAGGGCTCCAAGGACAAGCCGCCGACCGGCTCGCTGTTCGCCTCGATGAGCCTCGACACGATCACCCTCGAGCAGGCGCTCACCCTGCTCACCCTCCCCCGTCTGCTCGGCGAGGTCGACGGCGAGCCGGTGTCGGCCCTCAACGGCCGCTACGGCCCGTACGTCAGCAAGGGCAAGGAGAGCCGTTCAGTCGACAGCGAGGACGCGCTGCTGACGATCACGCTCGAGCAGGCGCTGGCCCTGCTCGCACAACCCAAGCAGTACGGCCGGCAGCGCGCTGCGCCCAAGGCGCCGCTCAAGGAGCTCGGCAAGGACCCGGTCAGCGGGGAGCCGATGGTGGTGAAGGAGGGCCGGTTCGGCCCCTACGTCACCGACGGCACGACGAACGCCTCGCTGCGCAAGGGTGACGACATCGACACCCTCACCGACGAGCGCGCCATCGACCTGCTGGCGGAGCGGCGGGCCCGCGGTCCGGCGGTGAAGAAGGCACCGGCGAAGCGGGCACCGGCCCGGAAGGCGCCGGCGAAGAAGGCGGCAGCGAAGAAGGCCGGGCGCAGGAAGGCCTGATCCACACCGGTCCAGTTCTTTGCCGAGTAGTCGTACTCAGGCGAGCGGGCCCGCACGCCGTACGCTCGGCCCTGTGACCGACCGCGCGCCCACCGAGCCTGGGGCGCCGGTCCTGCGAGCCGGCCGTGGGCCGCGGGCCGCGTTGCGCAACACCCGGTTCCGAAAGCTCTACACGGCCCTCGTGCTGTCCAGCTTCGGCGACTGGCTGGGCTTCCTCGCGACGACCGCGCTGGCGACTCAGCTGGTGGACAGCTTCCAGAGCAAGGCCTTCGCCACCGGTGGCGTGCTGGTGTTCCGGCTGCTGCCGGCGGTGCTGTTCGGGCCCCTGGCCGGCGCCTTCGCCGATCGCTGGGACCGGCGCCGGACCATGGTGACCTGCGACGTCATGCGCTTCGCGCTATTCCTGTCCATTCCGCTCGTCGGCTCCACCGTCACGCGGGGCAGTGCCCTCGTCTACCTGCTGATCGCGTCCTTCCTCATCGAGACGGTCAGTCTGTTCTGGATCCCGGCCAAGGAGGCCTCGGTCCCGAACCTGGTGCCTCGCGAGCAGCTCGAGGGCGCCAACCAGCTGACCCTCATCGCCACCTACGGCTCGGCTCCGGTGGCCGCAGCCGTCTTCGCCCTGCTCAGCCTGGTGTCGCGGGCGCTGGGCTCGGGCTTCGACTACTTCCGTACCGGCCCGGTCGACCTCGCGCTCTACGTCAACGCGGCGACGTTCCTGTTCGCTGCCTTCACCGTCTACCGGCTGGACCTGCCGAGCCCGAAGGTTGCCGACCGCCCGCCCGGGCAGCCACCCCCGAGCGTGTTCGCCAGCCTGCGGGAGGGCCTGCTGTTCATGGGCCGCACGCCGCTGGCCCGCGGCCTGATCGTCGGCATGCTCGGCGCGCTCGCGGCCGGTGGCGCCATCATCGCGCTGGGCCGGCTGTTCGCCGAGTCGGTGCTGCAGGGCGGCGACGCGGCGTACGGCCTGCTGTTCGGCTCGATCTTCACCGGCATCGCGGCCGGTGTCGCCCTCGGTCCCCGAGCCCTCGGTGACCTGTCGAGAAGGCGGGTCTTCGGGCCGTCGATCGTCGGGGCAGGCGCCTCGCTCATCTTCATGTCGCTGGTGCCGAACCTGTTCCTCGCCACCGTCGCGACGGTGCTGGTGGGTGCGTTCGCCGGCGTGGCCTACGTCGTCGGGATCACCCTGCTCGGGCTCGAGGTCGACGACGAGCTGCGCGGACGGACGTTCGGGCTGGTGCAGTCGCTGATGCGCATCGACCTGCTGCTCGTGACCGGCGTGACCCCCTTCATCGCCGGGGCGATCGGCACCCGGGACGGTCCGCTCGGGATGAGCATCAACGGCGTCTCCGTGGTGCTGTTCGTCGGCGGCGTGCTCGGCGTGGTCGTCGGGATCGTGTCGTTCCGGCAGATGGACGACCGGCGGGGGGTTCCGCTGTGGACCGACCTCGTCCGGCGGCTGCGCCGGACGCCGGCCGGGCCGACCTACAGCGGGACGTTCGTGGCTCTCGAGGGGGGCGAGGGGGCCGGGAAGTCCACCCAGCTGCGGCTGCTCGAGGCATGGCTGCTCGAGCGTGGGCACGAGGTGGTCGTCACCCGCGAGCCGGGGGCGACGCTGGCCGGCGCAAGCATCCGCGCACTGCTGCTCGACCCGACGACGACGCTGGCCCCGCGCGCCGAGGCGATGCTCTACGCCGCCGACCGCGCCCAGCACGTCTCGGAGGTCATCCGACCCGCGCTGGAGCGCGGCGCCGTGGTGGTCACTGATCGCTACGTCGACAGCTCGCTGGCCTATCAGGGCGCCGGACGGGAGCTCGCGGTCGAGGAGGTGTCCCGACTGTCGCGCTGGGCCACCGAGGGCCTGCGCCCCGACCTCGTGGTGCTGCTCGACATCGACCCGGCCGACGGGCTGGTCCGAGCCGGGGACGAGCCCGACCGGATCGAGGCCGAGTCGCTGGCCTTCCACACCCGGGTACGAGAGGGCTTCGTCGAGCTCGCCGAGTCCGATCCCGACCGCTATCTCGTGGTGCCGGCCGACCAGGAGATCGCGCTGGTGCAGGAGACGATCCGGCGCCGGGTCGCTGACCTGCTCCCCGCACCGGCGGTCAGCAGCGTCGTGTCGAGCCCCGCATGAGCGTGCCCCGATGAGTGTTTTTGGCGACCTGGTCGGCCAGGACGCGGTGGTGACACAGCTGCAGGCAGCCGCGGACGCCGCCGGGCGGATCGTGGGTGCGGGGTCCGGACCGGTCGGCGGCATGACGCACGCATGGCTGTTCACCGGACCACCCGGCTCCGGTCGCTCCGTCGCCGCCCGCGCCTTCGCGGCCGCGTTGCAGTGCGAGCGCGCCGGCTGCGGCCACTGCGAGCCGTGCGCCCAGTCCCTGACCGGGGCGCACCCGGATGTTGCGGTGATCGTCCCGGAAGGGCTGTCGCTCAAGGTCGACAAGGCTCGCGAGATCATCGTGCGCTCCTCGCGCGCCCCGACCCGGGGCCGATGGCAGGTGACGCTCATCGAGGATGCGGACCGGCTCACCGAGTCCGGGGGCAACGCACTGCTCAAGGCGCTCGAGGAGCCGCCGCCGCACGGCGTCCTGCTGCTGTGCGCGCCGAGCGTCGAGAACCTGTTGCCGACGATCCGCTCCCGCTGCCGCTCGGTCGCCTTGCGCACACCGCCGGCCGAGGCTGTGGCGTCGGTCCTGGTCTCCCGGGACGGCATCGACCCGGCGATGGCGGCCTTCGCGGCGCAGGCGGCGCAGGGCCACATCGGCCGGGCGAAGCGACTCGCGACCGACGAGCAGGCTCGCCGTGAGCGCTGGGAGGTGTTGGCCCTGCCGCGTTCGCTGCAGGGGGTCGGCTCGGCGCTCGGTGCCGCGGACGCGCTGGTCGCCACGGCCAAGGCGGAGGCGACCGAGCTGTCGAGCCAGCGGGATGCCGTCGAGACCGAGTCGCTGTCCCGGGCGCTGGGCGCCGGCGCGACGGGCAAGGGGTTCACGGGCGGCAAGCCGCGCGGGGGCGCAGGGGCCCTGAAGGACCTCGAGACCCGGCAGAAGGACCGCGCCAAGCGCACCCAACGCGATGCCCTGGACCGGGCGCTGGTCGACCTCGCTGCCTTCTACCGCGACGTCCTGACCGTCCAGCTGCACACGGGGGCCGCGCTCGTGCACGGTGACCTCGGCTCGCAGACCGCGACCATCGCGCGGGCGACCACGGCCGAGTCCACGCTGCGCCGCATCGACGCCGTCCTTGCCTGCCGGGCGGCGCTGGACGCCAACGTGGCCCATCTGCTCGCCGCCGAGGCCATGGCTCTCGCCTTGCGCATGGGCTGACCTGGGTAGGCTCGCGCCGAGTCCGCCGCCTTAGCTCAGTCGGTAGAGCACCTCACTCGTAATGAGGTTGTCCGGAGTTCGATTCTCCGAGGCGGCTCCACCTGACTGTCGTCGGTCGACGCCAATGCCTGCGCCCTGGCGCTCAACCCAGAGGTGCTGGTTCTCGACGATCCGGTCTCCAGTCTCGACGTCTCCATCCAGGCGCAGGTCACGACGTTGCTCGACCGGCTCCAGCGCGAGCTCGGGCTCGCATATCTGTTCATCGCGCACGACCTTGCGCTGGTCCGGCAGATCAGCGATCAGGTAGCGGTGATGTACCTCGGAGTTCTCGTCGAGACGGGCACCCGGGAGCAGGTGTACGAACGGCCCGTGCACCCGTACACCCAGTCCCTGCTGTCCGCCGTGCCGATTCCCGACCCGGCCCGGCGGGGTGCGCGACAACGCATCCCGCTCGCCGGTGAGGTCCCCGATCCGGTCGCGCCGCCCTCCGGGTGCCGTTTCCGGACGCGCTGCTGGAACGCCAGGGACGACTGCTCGCAGGTCGTGCCCGAGCTCATGGTGCGCAACGGGACGGACCATCCGAGCGCCTGCCTGTACGCCGAGAGACTCGACCTGCAGGCAGGCGTAGGGGAGCCGCCGCCGGCAGCTGCTACCGGTGTTCTTGGAGCGTGATGAGCAGCTTGTTGACGGCCGTGACGACGTCCTGGCCGTCAGGGGTGTCGATGAGGGGGGTGCGGTTGCGGTCGGCGTTGATGACGGCGTCGCTGTAGGGGACATCCCCGGACAGGTGGAGCTGGTGGCGCTCGCAGAACTCGGTGATGGCGGTGAGGTCTGCGGGGGTGCGGATCTTGTTGGCGACCACGGTGACGTGGGGGACGGGGAGCTCGGCGACGAGGTCCTTCATGCGCCGGACGGTCTCGAGGTTGCGGTAGTAGGGCTCGGCGACGAAAAGGACGGCGTCGACGTGGCGGATGGTGCCGCGGCTGAGGTGCTCGGGGCTGGCCTCCATGTCGATGATGACGAGGCGTTCCTTGCCGTCGGGGTCGGGTTCGCCGAGGTCCTCGAGCAGGCTGGACACGACGGCGTGGGCGGAGCACAGGCAGCCCTGTTCGGCGTGGGCGGGGGCGCCCATGCCGACCAGGCGGACGCCGTCGGGGCCGGTGAGGGAGTGCTCGTCGAGGATCTCGGCGATGGGCCGTAGCAGCCCGGTGCCGCCGCGCTTGCGGGAGACCAGCGAGGGAGGGACCGAGACCTGGGTGGCGGCCAGCTCCGGGGTCAGGCCGAGGGCGGCCGCCAGGTTGGGGTTGGCGTCGGCGTCGATCGCGACGACGGGTTGTCCGGTGCGGGCGGCGAGGCGGGCCAGCGTGGCCGACAAAGTGGTCTTGCCGGCGCCCCCCTTGCCCGCGATGGCCAGTCTCATCGGTCCTGCAGGACGCTGAACTGGGGTGGAACCCCGAACTGCTCGGGTTGCGGGGGCTGGTGCTGGGGGAGCTGGCGGTAGCGCGCCTGGTAGACCGCCAGCGCCTGGCTGGTGGTGTGCAAGGCCTCGGCGATGGTCTGCAGCCACTCGGCGCCGTCCCGGGTCAGGCTGTAGGTGCGGCGGGCGGGTCCGGCAGTGGACGGCGCCCAGGTGGACCGCACCAGCCCTTCCTCGTCCATCGCCCGCAGGCAGCGGTAGAGCCCACCTGGATCGACCCGGTCCAGCCCGAAGGCGCTGATCTGGTCGAGCAGCTCGTAACCGTGGCTGGTGCCTTCGGCCAGCAGCAGCAGCAGGCAGGGCCGTAGGTAGTTCCGCGGCAGTCCCAGTGGGCTGTCCGGCGTCGACCGGCTCATGCGTGGTCGGTGTGGTCGTGGGGGGCGCGCTCGGCGGCGCACGCGGCGGCCTCCTCGAGCGAGTTGTGACACCAGCAGTCCGCTGAGCACTCACCGTGCGCCGGCCGGGTCAGGTCCGAGAAGCTCAACGCGAACTCGGTCTTTCCCTCGGCCAGACCCGTCTCGGACAACTGGTAGCCACCTGGCACGGGGTGCAGGTAGCCGTCGAGCACCAGCCGGTCGAGGTAGGTCACCCCGATCTTGGCATCGACCCCCAGGAACCGTTCCAGCAGATCCGCGTCGATCACCTCACCCAGCCCCTCACCCTTCAACCAGTACATGACCTGCAGGATCTCGCTGCGCCAGTACAGGTCGCGAAGCGCCGACGACTTCGGTGGATGGAGCTGATCCATGTCCATGACAGTGGGTGCTTCCTGTGAGGAACGCGGGACGGGCGGGCCGTTCGGGTGGAAACTTGCCGTGCGCGACAACCACTTTACCCAGTCAGGCGCGGATGCGCTGCCTTCAGCGGCCGACAGCCGGTCGGCTGGCCGGACGACGGCCCTCCGGTCCGACGGGCCAGGGACGGATGATCACCAGCGGAGGGGCCAGGGTCCGAGACATCCGGGTACGTGTGGCGTAGATTACACCGAAATGGTTAGGTAGCTGTACGGTGCATTTACCGCTTGACTGTGTGACCTGCTGGTGTGTGTGTCCTGCCCTTGTCTCGCCTCACGTTTTGGAGTGTTGTCATGGCTGAACGGAAGTCTCGTGGTCCGGTGGATCCTCGTA
>JBBSKF010000101.1:0-14248 GCA_038256525.1 Mycobacteriales bacterium
GATCAAGGTTGACGCGAACCGCTCTGCGATCAACGCGCTCGGCGTGCAGACCGCCGCGGGGTTCGAGGAGACACGTAAGGGGTTTGCGGAGATGCGGGCCAAGTTCGACCAGGGCGCTGCCGGGCAGCAGCAAATCGTCGACATGCTGACCACGCTCATTTATGTTCAGGGTGACCCGTAGTCCCCGCGGCCCCGCCGTCCACCTTCGCGCTCGCCTACACCAGCGTGCTGCTGTCCGGACCTGTTCCTGAGCCATGTCGCCGCGCATGACCTGCCCGGCGGTTGCGGCCGTGCTGATGACCGGCGCGTACGTGGCCGCGCTGACGTCGTAGCTGCGGGCCCGATGGGCCGAGGCGCTGACCGGCGTGCCCCCCGGGGTCGGGCTGACCGGAACGGCAGTGCTGCGGGGGGCCAGGCCGACGAGACGGAACGATTCGCGACGGGGCCACACCCACCGCTACGTTCCCGGCATGGTGATCCCCGATCCGGGTCCGCGTCGAGAGGTGGCGTCCGGCATGGCCGAGGCGGCTGCCGCCTGGCTGGAGACACTGGACGGTGCACAGGGGGCCGCCGCGACCGGCGCCGTGCCCGCCGACGATGACGTTGCCGACGCAGAGCGGCGCCGCTGGTTCTACACGCCGACGGACCACGGCGGACTGACGTTCCACGAGCAGCGGCCGGCACAGCAGCGGGCCGCGATGCGACTGGTCGCCACCGGGCTGTCCGACCCGGCGTACGTCACGGTCGCGACGATCATGGGGCTGGAGAACGTCCTTGACCACGCCGAGGGCTTTCGCGTCAGGTTCGACCGCGAGCGGGGGCGTGACCCGGGGCTGTACTACCTGCGGGTGTTCGGCGACCCAGGTGACGGCCGACCCTGGGGCTGGCGGTTCGGCGGCCACCACGTCTCGCTCAACAACCTGGTCGTCGACGGCCAGCTGATGAGCACGACGCCCTGCTTCCTGGGCGCCGACCCGGCCTCGGCCACGCTGCTCGGCGGCGCCGTCAACCGACCGCTCGCCCGCGTGGAGGACCTGGCGCGCGACATCGTCCGGTCGTTGCCGGGCGAGCTGGCGGCGCATGCACTGCTGCTCCCGCGCGCGCCATCGGACCTTGTCACGGCCAACCGGACGCGGGTATCGGAGGGGGACCGGGTGATTTCGCTGGCCGGGGTCTGGCGGGACGAGCAGTTCCCCGACCCCGACGAGCAGGCAAAGCTGCAGAGGGCGAGCGACGCGATCGACGACGCCGCCGGCTTCAGCGACGCCGACCACGCGGCTGTCGCCTACACGGACGCGCCACGAGGCGTGGCGGCCGCTGAGCTGGACGCCGAGCAGCGGCACCTGCTCCGGGTACTGCTCGGGACCTACCTCGGGCGGGTGCCGGCGGCGGTATCGCGCCTGTCGCAGTACGACGATGATGCAGAGCTCGATGCCGTCCACCTGGCCTGGGCCGGTCCGACCGAGCCTGGTGCGCCGCACTACTACCGAGTGCAGGGGCCGCGGCTGCTCCTCGAATGGGACAACACGCAGCGGGGCGCCAACCACGCGCATTCGGTCTGGCGTGACCCCGTCGCGGACTTCGGGCTCGACGTGCTGGCGCAGCACCGCGACGCGCACCACTGACGAGGTGCCTTGCGACCCGGCAAGAGGCGTGCCACCCTGCGTCAGGGGGTGAGGGCATGGCCGTCACAGTTCTACGCATCGCGCAGGCCGAGCTGCTCGGCCCGCCGGACGGAGCACGGGACAGGTTCCTGCTCTCGGCGGCGGACACCGGCGGTCGGTTGTCGCTCGTCGAGCACCATGCACCGCCGGGCACGCTCATCGCCCCGCTGCACCGGCACACCCGAGAAGACGAGTTCAGTCTTGTCCTCGAGGGCCGCATGGGCGCCGTCTCCGACGGCGAAGAGGTCGAGGCAGGCGCCGGCGATCTGGTCTGGAAGCCGCGCAACGAGTGGCACACCTTCTGGAATGCCGGCGATACCCCGGTGCGCATTCTCGAGGTGATCACCCCTGGCGGCCTTGATGAGCTCTTCCGAGCGATCGACGGCCTCGAGGCGTTTCCGGAACCCGATGAGCTCGAGCGCTTGGCAGCCCCGTACGGCCTCGACCTCGACATGGATGGGACGATGGCCGTCCTCGAACGGCATGGCCTGCAGTTCTGAGGACCGGCCCCGCGTCCCCGTCCACGCTCCCGGCGCGCCGCAAATCTCTACGCTCGCAGGACCTTCTGCATCGGCCTGCCCTTCGCCAGTTCGTCGACGAGCTTGTCCAGGTAGCGGATCCTCTGCATCAACGGGTCGT
Source organism: Mycobacteriales bacterium (assembly GCA_038256525.1). Lineage (GTDB taxonomy): Bacteria > Actinomycetota > Actinomycetes > Mycobacteriales > SCTD01 > SCTD01. Next base: position 2,304 of record JBBSKF010000101.1, read on the forward strand.
CGATGTTCTCGATCCGCACGCCGCAGACGGTGCCGGTGATTGACGAAGCTCGGGGATTGAGCCGCGCAGCGGCGAAGAAGTCCTCGAAGCTGGTGCCCGCAGACAGATGCTCCTGCAAGGCGGCCTCGTCGAAGCCGGTCAGCCACTCGATGACGCGGTGCAGCTCCGGCTTCGTGCGCCCCTTCTTCTCGACCTTCGTCACGTAGTGGGGGTAGACCGACGCGAAACTGGTCGTGAAGATCCGGCTCACCTCGCGAGCGTAGTGCTGCGTCCGTCTGTGCGGTCAGCAGTCCGCATCCCGGTGATGGCGAGACGAGCTCTTGCCCCGCAGCAGCAGCATGAGACCGACGACCACGCCCCAGATGCCGATCAGGGAGGCGACGGGGAACAGTCCGTCGAAGCGGTCGGTGTAGGCGATGGTGCCGGAGGCCAGCGCGAAGGCCAGCCCCCCGACCAGGCCGAGCGCGAGCGTGACGGGGTTCCCGAGGGCGCGGGTCAGACCTCCGGCGACCGCCAGCGCAGCGATGCCCAGTCCCCAGGACGCGTCCACGATCGTCTCGTTGAAGCCCTGCAGCTGGTAGGCGAACGTCTTGCTGCCATCCGCGATCCCCTCGGCCCCGAGGGCGGAGAACAGGTGCACAGTCATCCCGAGCACCGCGACGAACGCGATGACCGAGACGACGCGTGTCACCGTGGCCATGGCGCCTTCGAGACCGCCGCGATGCCGGATCCGAAGGATCGCGACGGCGAAGGCCACCATCGCGAGAAGCACCAGCGCATGCGAGGGGTACCACATCGAGTCGATGAGCATGTCGTGCAGCTGGTTGACCTTGTTGCCCGTACCGCTGTCACCGGGATGCATCGCACCGCCGGCGAAGAACGCGACGCCGCCCACGATCAGGCAGGCGCCGGCGATCGGGTCGGGACGTCGGATGCGGGTGGATGGGGTGCGGACTTCGGTCGACGTGCTCATCGGAGCTCCTGGGGATCGGGGAGAAGGTGGTGATCCCACGGTCCCGGTCGCAGGTGGGCGGCACACGAGAGCGCACCCTGCACTTCGACCAGGGGTAACCCTCATCCGCGATGGCCGCTGCGGTGTCAGCATGACCTCATGCCGGCGACGACAGAGGTGAGCGACCTCGCCCCGTCGACGGCCCGCGAGGTCGGCACCGCCCTGGTGGCGCTCCTGGTCGCGACCCTGCTCACCTACGGCTGGTACCTCGGCTTCCATGTGGAGAACGTGCACAACGGGCTGCTCGGCGGCTCGTTCACCGCTGTGGGGCTCTACATCGTGCGGATGCGGCCGCGGCACCGCGAGGGCTGGCTTTTCGTCGCTAGCGGAGTGCTGCACGCGATCATGTTCTTCGGGCGCCAGTACGGCCTGGACGAGGTCGCCCGGCCGGCAGCCTCCTGGCTCGGCTGGGTCGGGGTGTGGCCGCTCCCGCTGGTGATCGCGCTGGCCGGATGGACGTTCATGGCCTTTCCCGACGGCCGGCTGCTGTCTCCCCGGTGGCGGGCAGCCGCCGTCGCGATGGTGGTGGTCGCGGCGGTTCTCTCGGCCGTGTCGGCGCTCTGGCCGGCGGAGTACGACCGGATCGGGCTTGCCGCGCCGCACCCGCTACAGCTGCCGGGGACCATCGCGGCGGAACGCTTCTGGGACTACGCGCAGCCCAGCTACGTGGGCTTCCAGGTGCTGTGGACAGTGGCCATCGTGGCGCGCATCCGTCGCGCCCAGGGCGATGAGGTGCGCCAGCTGCGCTGGCTCGTCTATGCGGTCGTCATGACGACTGTGCTGCTGGTCTTCAGCCTGCTCCTGCTCGGCAGTGCGGTGCTCGGCCTGCTCGCGCTCCCGCTCATCCCCGTGGCCGCCGGGTTCGCGATTCTCAAGCTTCGGCTCTACGACATCGACCCGGTCATCAACAAGACCCTCGTCGTCGGCGCGATGCTGCTGCTCATCACCGCTGCCTATGTGGGAATCGTGGTCGGTGTCGGGGCCCTGGTTCCCGCGGACGACCGCGTGCTGTCTCTGATCACGACAGCGGCCGTCGCGGTGGCGTTTGAGCCGCTGCGGCGACGGGCGCAGCGCGTCGCGGACCGGCTGGTCTACGGACGCCGCGCGACGCCGTACGAGGCGCTGTCCCAGCTGTCAGCCCACATGGAGGGTGCGCCGCAGCAGCTTCTGGACGGCGTCGCCGCCACGGTCGCCAACGCGGTCGGCGCCACGAAGGTCGTGGTGTGGGTCGGCAACGAGGAGCACCTGGTGCCGATGGCGTGGTGGCCGGTCAAGGTCGACGAGGACGAGTCGGCCGCGCTCGCCCGGCTCGGCGGGTCGGGCCAACACGTCCGGCCCGTCGTCCACCAGGGCGCCGTGCGCGGTGCCATCACGCTCCGAAAGGCCGGGGGCGAGGCCTTGACCTCTTCGGAGGACCGCCTGCTGGCGGACCTCGCCGCGCAGACGGGGCTGGTCATCGTGCAGCAGCACCAGGCGCAAGAGCTCCAGGCGTCGGCCCGTCGTATCGTCACCGCTGAGGACGCGGCCCGCCGGCGGATCGAGCGCGACCTCCACGACGGTGCGCAGCAGCGACTGGTAACGCTCGGGCTGGAGCTCGGCGCGCTGGCCGAGCAGGCGAAGGCCAACGGTAACGCGACGATGGCTGACCGTGTGGCCACGTCGCGAACACAGCTGCTGGAGGCGACCGCCGAGCTGCGGGAGCTGGCACGGGGACTGCACCCGATGGTGCTCGCCCAATCGGGCCTCGAGCCCGCGCTCGGCACGCTGGCGGAACGGTCGCCCATTCCGGTTCGCCTGCATGTTTCGGTCGGCGGGAGGCTGCCGAGTGAAGTCGAGGCGACGGCGTACTACCTGGTCAGTGAAGCGCTCACCAACGCCGCCCGTCACTCCGGCGCGAGCCTGGCCGAGGTCGATGTGTCCTTGCTCGAGGGTGGCCTGTGCGTCGAGGTCGTTGACGACGGCCGCGGCGGCGCACGGCCAGAGGCGGGAACCGGTCTGCAGGGGCTCGCCGACCGGCTCGCCGCACTGGGCGCCGAGCTCCACGTCGACAGCCCCGCCGAAGGCCGCGGAACCCGCATACGAGCGGTCCTGCCGTGCGGGTGATCGTCGCGGACGACGCCGTCCTGTTCCGTGAGGGGATGGCGCGGATCCTGGCGGAGGTGGGCTTCACCGTGTCGGGCCAGGCCCGGGACGGCGCCGAGCTGGTGGAGCTCGTCCGGCGTACGCCACCGGACGTCGTCATCACCGACCTGCGCATGCCCCCCGGTTTCGCGGACGAGGGCATCGAGGCGGCGGCCGAGATCCGTTCGTTCGCACCGCAGGTAGGGCTGCTGCTGCTGTCCCAATACGTAGAGGTGCACCACGCGCTTCGGCTCATCCAGGAGTTCGACACAGGTGTGGGATATCTCCTCAAGGATCGGGTTTCGGACCTGAGCGCCTTCGCCGTCGACGTGCGGCGGGTAGCCACCGGAGAGGTGGTGATCGACCCGGAGCTCGTGTCTCGGCTCTTCGCCCGGCGCCGGGAGCGGGACCCGCTCGCCGAGCTGACCGACCGCGAGCGGGAGGTGCTGGCGTTGATGGCGCAGGGGCTGACCAACGCTGCCCTGTCCGAAGCGCTCTTCCTGAGTGTCAAGACGATCGAGGGCTATGTACGCAGCGTCTTCAGCAAGCTCGGCCTCGAGCCGGGTGAGCGCGAACATCGGCGCGTGCTCGCGGTGCTCGAGTTCCTGCGCTGGCAGTAGCTCGGATTCTGGTTTGGGTGCGGTTGGACAAGCGTGGTGCTGGACAATGCGTCGGCTGTCGGCGTTCCCGCAGCAACACGATGCCCACGATCGGCAGCCGTTCCTACGAGGCTGGCTGAACCCGCCCGGATCTAGGCTGCGACGACGTCGGGCAGTCCTGGTGCCGGTGCGGCGCTTGGATCGGGCAACCGGAGCAGGACGGCGACAAGCCCTGCCAGGCCGACCATGAGGCCGGGCACCTCCGGCGCCCCCGGAATGCCGCACGGCAGGCCGGCCAGAGCGGCCCGCACCTCGGCGTCCGAAACCTGCCCACCCCGCCAAACACGATGCTGGTCCGGCGGCACGCCGATCCCGCGGAGCAGCAGCCGCTCGGCGTGGTCGAGGTGCTCCCGGTCACCGTCGAGCCCGAAGGCTTCGAGCTGCGCTTCCACGGCACCGGCCACGCCGTGGCAGACCGACAGGTCCAGCCGTTGCGGCGCATGCGCGAGCTGCCGCAGTGTCGAGGCGGTAGTCACGTCGAGACCGGCGGCGCACTCGGTCACCAGCCGTAGGTCGACATCGCCCCGGCTGCGGGCGAGCCGTGACCGGGCTATCGTCACGCCCACCGCCCCATGACACCACTGCACCGGATAGACCGGCGACTCGCCGGAGAGCAGCGCAAGTCGGGACATGTTGCGCAGATCCGGCCAGCCAGACAGGGGTCGGAACACCTCTCGCTCGTAGCGCAGCGCTGCGCTCACGGCGCCGTCGTACGCATCGGTCCGAGCAACGGAACCGACGGCCGCCAGCGCGACGGCTGCGCCCGATGCCCCGTGCGCCAGCCCGCACAGCGGCGCCTCGTCGCGGTCAGGTGTCGCCCAGGCGCGCCCCGCTCCGGCTGGCTGCGCGCGGGCCATGAGGTCGTCGGCCCCGGCAACCGCAGCCTCGATCGACACGTCATCGTGGCCGGCCGCCGCGGCCAGCGCCAGGCACACTCCCGCCACGCCGCCCAGCAGGTCCCAGCCCGTCATCGCCGGCGCTCGCTCGAGAACCTCCTGCGCGACGTCGGACATCAGCTGTCGTCCCGCGTTGACGAGCTCCTCGCTGCCCAGCGCGCGGCCTGCGTCCAGGGCAGCCCAGGCGATGCCGGCCCGGCCAGCGTGCAGGGACAGGTCGTGTGGAGCGGCTCGCACCGAAAAGCGCAGCGCAGCAATGGCCGTCGCCGCCATCGAGGCATCCTGCGTCACGCCGGCGAGCCGGGCGAGGCACCAACCGATGCCGGCTGTGCCCGCGTAGAGATCCGGTCCACACGAGGCCTCGACCACGACCGGGACGCGGCCCTGCTCGTCCACGTCGTAGGTCAGCCACGTGCAGCGGTCCTCATGGTGCACGGCCTGTCTGACGAGTCGCTCGCCCAGGATGACGGCCGCCCGCAGGGACCAGGGGGCTGTGCTCACCACTCATCTCCCAGTGTGCTGCCGGCAGCCCGGTAGGGCGCGACAGGGTCCACCTCGGCGTCTGCAAGTGCCGCTCGCAGGCCGATGAGCAGGCCGTCCTCGTCGCACTCACTCGGCAGCCGTCTCGCGGCCCGTGCCAGGATCGCGCAGCGATGCTCGCCGAAGCTGTCGCCGCTCCCCGGCTCCTCGGCTACGGCGACGCCCGGCGAGAGCAGCAGTGCGAGCCGCGGCACGCGGTGTGCAAGCCCGTTTCCGAGCTGGTCGGCGACGGCCTGGAGGCTCCTGTGCCTCGCCGTCACCCAGGCCGCCGGGGCGTACAGGACGGCCGCATCCGGACGGCCGAGCAGCGCCGGGGTAGCACCGACCTTCAGCACGCTGGGGGGTCCGGCGGCCAGCAGCGCGGACAGTGCCGCTACCAGCTGCGGCGCGGCGGCGCGGCGGACGGCCCAGTACACCCGTAGCGGCTGCGCCGGGGGCTGCGTCCCGCCGAAGAAGGTGAACCACCACCCGGCATCGTCGAGGAGGTCGCGGCGCGCGGCCACCCGGACCGTGTCGCCTACTCTCGGCGGCAGCAGTCGACGGGACAGCGGAAGCACGTCGGCCCGTGCGACGACGCGCGTGTCACCGTCGCGCTCGACGAGCACCTGCCCCGCCGGGCCCAGTCGGCGCGCCGTCCAGCCGTGCTCGTAGTGGTTGTCGAGGGCATGCGCCGCGCGGTAGGCGGCAGCGGGGTCGATGTCCACGGGGTCGGGTTGGCCGAGCACCTCGGCGCCGTCGGTCGGATCCGCCTGCAGGTACCAGTCGCGGTACAGCAGTTCGGCGGCACCGGCATCGTCAAGTTCCGATCGTGATCGTACGAGGCGTGCCGCGGCCAGCAGGTCGGCGGAGATGCGGCTGCGCGGGGCGCCGAGCAGGACGGTCACGCGGTGGCTCCGGTCAGGACGTCTCGCAGGCCGCACGGCCTGCCCAGCAGCGCCTCGACCACCGTGCTGATGATCCGCGCGGTGTCCGGTCCGAGGTTCAGGTCCCAATACGTCCACTGGAACGCCACGTGGAGCAGGCGGGCGCAGGCGTAGCCCGCAGCCCGAGGCACCAGCTCGGACGAGGCTGCTCCGGCGGCGTCCAGAAACGAGTCGGTCAGGACGCGTAACGGGTGGGTCAGCTCGCGCAGGGCCGACTCAGCCAGCGCCCCCGGGTCGTCACACCAGGCTCCTGGTGCAAGCGGTCCCTGGACGAAGTGTTCGGCGACGGCGCAGCCGAGGTCCCAGGCCGGATCGCCACGGGCGGCGCACTCCCAGTCGACGAGCACGACCTCACCGGTCGTCCGATCGAGCAGGCAGTTGTCCCAGCGGAGGTCTCCGTGCACGAGGTCGGTCCAGGACCACTGCGCGGCAAGGAGCTCGAGCGCCGCCACCAGGTGGCGGCGCTCGAGCAGCTCGACGTGCAGCGCCAACGCCGCTGGGTGCTCGAGGACAAAACGCGGGGGGTCGCCGAGCAGCAGCCGCAGTCCCCACGGCAGGTCGGTGGGCAAGGACGCGACGACCGTGTGCGACACGTCGGAGCTGCGCAGTCTGCCGAGCGCTGTTCCGATGACGCGCGCCGCCCCAGAGGGCTGGAGCTGACCGTCCCGAACCAGGGCCGTAACCGTCGCGCCACCTTCGACGTACCTCGTCACGAGCATGTCCTCGGGCAGGGCGTGGACGGGGGGGAAGGGCGAGCCGCGCTGCCCGAGCGCGCCGAGCAGCCGACGCTCCACCGCAACATCGCCCTGCTCCCACTGCCCGGCTCCGGGACGCGCTGTCTTGACGACCAGCCGACGGGTCTGGCCGATCAGGACGACCGCGACGTCGTTGGAGCGGCCGGTGTCCACAGTCCGGACACCGTGGTCCACGACCTCTGCCGCTGTGAGCACGCCAGCATGGAGCAAGCGCCGCAGGACAGCCGGCATCTGGTCAGAAGCCATACCATTCCGCGGCGGGATCGTCGCCACCCTCGTCGCCGTACCAGGTCTCGCCCATGTCCTCGTGGGCGAAGTCCCCGGGGCCGGGACGGCACATCGCGCTGGGACAGGCCAGTGACGGGCACATGCGCGACTGACATGCCACCGACGCGGACGGGCACAGGCGCGAGGGCGCGATACACGGCACCATCAGCGAGGGTCGGCACGGGACGCTGCGCGAGGGTAGGCAGGGCGTGAGGCGGGACGGGCCGCATGGGAGCGCACGGCTGGCGAGCTCACACGGAATGTTGCGGCTCGGCCGGACGCAGGGGGTTGCCCGCGTGACGCGGATGATGGGTCGAAGGTGATCCAAGGCCAGCTTGATGCGAGTGATCCCGGCACCGGAGTGCTGGTCGAACCCAGGCGGACCGATGTCCTTGGCCGTTGCTCGCAATGAGGCCTTCACGCCTGCTTGGGTTGCCGTGGGGACGGCCTGCTTGAGCAGCGCCACAGCGCCGGCGAGGACGGGCGTCGCGGCGGAGGTGCCACTGTCGGAGTTGAAGTAGCCGGTGAAGTGCGTGACGCAGCAGAAGTCGGGCTTGTTGGCATCCAGTGCGCCCGGTCCTTGGCTCGAGTACCCGACGAACTGCTCCTCCTTGTTGACAGCGCCCACGGTCATCACGAGCGGATGGCTGTTCGCGCCCCAGATACTGCGGCCCGGTCCGCTGTCCGGGCCGCACCGCCCGTCCGGGCAGGTGCCGCCGCAGTTGCCTGCGGCGAACAGCACGAGGATGCCCTCGTCGATCGCTTCGACCACCTTGCGAGTGAAGGGGTGATTGGGGTTGCGGGCGTACGTGGCGTCCCAGGACTCCTGGAAGATCCCCCAGCTGTTGCTGAGCACGTGGGGAGTGCCGTCGACCCGGTGCCGGTCGATGGCCCACTGGAAGGCCTGGAGGGCGCGACTGATGGTGGCCGGGATGTCGGTTGCACCTGAGATCCGCAGGTCGTATACCTGCGCTTCGGGCGCCATCCCGAGGACGTCGGTGGCGCACATGTTCCCGTGCTCGCCCCACCGGCTCGCCTCGGTACCCCAGTCGGCTGCGGGCCAGCCACCGACGACCCGGGGGATGCGACGAGCCGTCTCGCCGCTCTTCACCGGCCGTCCCTGCGCCGTGATGCCGCCGTCTACGACGCCGACCACGATGCCCGTCCCGCGCAGGCCTTCGCTCCAGACCTGTGTGACGCCGAGGTAGGTCGCGACGTCGGCGAGGTTGCCGTGCGGTGTGCCGGGCGAGCAGTCGCAGGGCGGGATCGGACAGGTCCCGGCGGCCGGGGTCGCCTGGACCTCGGCGAGGTTCTCGAACGGTGCGATGGGAGTGTCGACCCAGACGTCCACGACCTCGGGGCGCGCGCGCAGCACCGCCATGTCCTGCTCGTCGCGCACCCGACCGCGGATGACGTACGTCGTCGGTGCCGACCCCATCCCGAGCAGGGCAGTGCCACCACCGGGCTGCAGCGGCACCGGAACGAATTCTTCGTCGCTGTCGAAGCCGTCGAGGTCGATGCCACGGGCCACGCCAGACATGGCGACCGGCGATGCCCCTGCTCCCCCAGCCATCTCGACCAGGACGCTGATGCGCTCGTCCGCGTCTCTCAGCGGGAACTGCCCACCGGCTCCGCCCGTGTTGTCCTTGCTTTCGCGACCACTCGTTCCACCACGCCGTGTTGCCATTGTTGCCCCCCCCGGGATCGTCCGCTGAAACTGCTCCAGGACCCGGAAGTTAGACCATGGCGTCGTGACACACAACACTCCGGGAGAAAGTTGATCAGGAGAAGGGTGCGACCTCACCCTCGTCCCAGACAGCGACCACGTCGTCACGCTCCGCCAGCCGTCGCGCCGCTTCGGCATCGTCGACGGTGCCGCGGATGATGACGGTGCCCGATCCGGCGGCCCCGCCACCCATGGGCACCGGGGGATAGTCCTGGTCCACGTCGAAGCTCGGCAGGTGACGTCCCAACGCCAACAGGTGTAGCGGAGCGGTGACCGGGGGGGCTACCAGCTCAACCATGACCACGTGGCGACCGCCCCTGCTGCCGGGCTGGGACATGGCTCACCTTCCGGTCCGGGCGCCCGGCACTCAGACTGCGCCATCGTCGAGTCTGCACCCTGTGCGCAAGCACGCGGTCGGCAGTCCGGGGTGATGCATACCGCGCACCGGCTCAGCGCCCCCGTCGGCCGCGGCGTGCCCGCAGGTAGTCGCTGACGACGTACTCCCCGAGTCGCGCCGGGTCGGGCGCGAAGACCCGGCCGCCGTTGCGGGCCGCGAGGTGCTCGACGAACTCGACCAGTCGCGGTTCGTCGTCGAGCATGAACACGTTGATCGTCGCGCCGCGCCGGGTGATCCGTTCGACCTCGGCCATCGTGAGCTCGAGCGTCTCGGCGAGCGGCGGCCAGCAGAACTCGGCGTGACCGGCCCGGGTGAGGTGCGCGGTCGGCTCGCCATCGGTGACGACCAGGACCACCGGCTCGGCGTCGGGATGCCTGGCCAGGTGCCGCCCGGCCAGCACCAGGGCGTGCTGGAGATTGGTGCCCTGCACCCGTTGGGCGTCGAGCCCGGCCAGCTTCTCCGGCGAGAGCACCTGGGCGTAGTCGCTGAAGCCGATGATCTCGATCGAGTCCTGGGGGTACTTCGTGGTGATCAGCGAATTCAGCGCCAGCGCAGTCTGCTTCGCGGCGCCCCAGGTGCCGCGCAGCTCCATCGAGAACGACAGGTCGACGAGCAGGGCAACCGCTGCGCACGTCCGCCGCTCGGTCTCCACTACCTCGAAGTCGTCGACCATCAAGCGCAGAGGGCCCGTCCCGGTGCGCTGGACGGCGTTACGGACGGTACGGACGACGTCGAGCGGCTGCTCGTCGCCGAACTGCCAGGCGCGGCTCGCACCGGTCACCTCACCGGCTGCTCCCGCGTCGCGAACGTCGTGCGCGCCCCGTCCGCCGGCGTCGAGTCGGTGAAACACCTTGCGCAGCGCGGTGGCGCCGACCCGTCGCACCGCCCGGGGCGACAGCTCGAGCATTCCGCGGGCGTCCCGGACGAGGTAGCCCTGCTCGAGCAGCTCGCGCTCGATCCGGCGCAGCGCCGCGACGTCGTCGACGGCAGAGCGGCCGAGCGCCCGCTGCACGGCGGCCTCGTCGATGTCGTCGAGCGAGGCGCCCGGGTAGTCTTGCCCGAGTGCGGCCTCCAGGTCCTCGAGGTCGGCCAGCTCCGCGAGCGCCGTCGTCGCATCGCCCATCCCCAGGCCCTGCTCGCCGCGCATCCGTTGCTTACCGCCCCACGGCAGATCCGGCCGGGCGCCGCGCAGTGCCTCGCCGAGCTGGGCCAGCTGGGCCGAGAGGTCCAGATCCATCGCGCCCTGCATCAGCTCCCCCAGCTCCTGCCGTTGCTCCGGCGTGAGGGAGTCCATCAGAGCCTGCTGGGCGGCGGCGCGCCGGGCGAGGTCGTCCACGAGCTCCTCCAGCGTCTCCGGCTGCGACGGGAAGAACTCGCCGTGCCGGGACAGAAACTGCTCGAACTGCTCCTGCGTGTGCTCGCCGCGGGCGTCCGCCGCCAGCATCGCGTTGAGATCCGCGAGCATGTCCTTGACGGCCTGCATGGCCTCGGGTGAGGCGTTCTCGAGCGCCGCCTTCAGCCCGGAGAACTGGCTGTCCAGCACCTCGCGGCGCAGCAGGTCGTCGATCTGCTCGTAGGCCTCCCGCGCCTCGGGGCTGCGCCACCCGTACGGCTTCAGGGACTGCACGGCGCGCGCGGTGTCGCGCGGCAGCGTCTCCAGCTCCAGCTCGCGCATCCGCGCGTCGTCGGACGGGTCGGGGAACAGCGCGGACTTCTCGAGCTCCAGCGCGCGGTCGAGCAGCTCCCGGACCTGCGAAAGCGTGCCGTCCAGCCGGCCCTTCTTGCGTGCCTCCCGCTGACGCCGGGCGACCTGGCGGCGCAGGTCGTCCAGACCGCGCAGCCCGTCAGCGCCGCGGCGCAGCAGCTCACGCATCGCCTGCCGGGGGCTGGCGCCGTCCAGCACGGACTCGCCGATCTGGTCCAGCGCGGCGGCGACCTCGTACGGCGGCTCGAGCGGGTCCCGCCCACCGGCCCACGGTCCGTATCGGTAGGCCGGGCCGGTCATCGCCTCAGCCGCCGTAGACAGTGCGGCCGGCGACCTCGTCCTTGGCCAGGCGTCGATTGAGGTGCAGGCCTTCCAACGCGAATTCGACTGCGGCCGCGGCCAGCCCGGGGGACTCCTGCTCGATCCCCAGTCGCTTCAGCAGCTCCCCGAGCCCCGGGATCGTTCCCAGCCGGGCCAGGAGATCGGCTGCCGGCACGAGGTCGCCGGTCTCGACCGTGGCGCCGCCGTCGAACCGGCGCTGCAGCCCGGACAGGTCGGCGCCGGCGAGCAGCGCGCGGAACGCATCGGCGGTGGCGCGGCGCAGCAGGTGGTGCAGGACCTCCAGCTCGCGACCCTCCTCGGCCGCCTCGAACTCCACCTTGCCGCGTGACGCCGCCACGACCGAAGGCAGATCGCAGACCCGAGCGACCGCGATGGGCTCAGCCGTGAGCGCGGACCGGCGTACAGCCGAGGCCGCCACCGTCTCGGTGGCCGCGACGGCGAAGCGGGCGCTCACCCCGGAACGCTGGTCGACCTGAGGGGACTCGCGCACCAGGCGGGTGTAGCGGGCGACGATCTGCACCACATGATCCGGCACGACCACCGACGTGCCGGGCCAGTCGAGCACCGCCTCCTGCCAGATGAGAGCCACCTCGTCGGCGAGC
>JBBSKF010000102.1:0-14213 GCA_038256525.1 Mycobacteriales bacterium
ACTGTCCTGTGCGATGCCCGCATATCCCGGGTCCTGACCGACGGGCTCGGGCAGGTCATCGGCCTGGAATCACTGACCGACGAGATCACCACCGCGCAACGCCGAGTCCTTGCCTACCGCGACCTCGGGTGCATCGCCCGCGGCTGCACCCGCCCCCCGGCATTCTGCGACGCCCACCACCTCATCCACCGCGAGCACGGCGGCGCCACCGACCTGAACAATCTGGTGCTGCTGTGCAAACGCCACCACGTCATGTGGCACCAAGGCCGCCTCCACCTACGCGACCTGCACGTGCCCTGGCTCACCGCACTCCCCTGAGCCACCCACCAGCCGAATCGCTTACGGCGGTCGGCGCGCAGGTCGATTGCCATGGCGCTGACCTGCGCGCCCGAGGTGCTGATCCTGGAACGAGCCGACGGTCGGACTCGCCCCGGTGCCCGCGGCGCATGTGCTCGGCGTGCTCGGCCGGCTCCGCCGCTCCAGGCGCACGGCGTCGGTGGTGCTCAGCTGCGACCCTGCCGCCCTCAAGTCGAGCTGCTGGCCGACCAGGTGATGGTGCGGTACAGGTGCTGGCCACCACGACGTCAACGAGCTCGGTGAGCGCTTCCCTGCAGTGACGTCCCGTGTGCAGCCAGCGGGTGAGACAGGTACTTCTACTGACGCGCTGTCGGCTGCGGCCAGCGATCGTGGGCGGTGCGGGCGAGGGACGCCTTGCGAAGGAGGCAATCTCGTGAGCACACAGATCTCGGTGGAGCGGGACGTGCGCGTCTCGCGGCGCTCGTTCGACGAGGCCACGGCGCAGCTCGGTGTTCCGAGTGAGGTGCAGGAGGCGCTGTGGTCACGGCTGTCAGGCACGCCCACCTCAGGGCCCTTCGGCCTGCAGAGCGTCGCCTGGTACGGCGGAGCCGCGGTCTCGCTCGTCGCCATGGGCCTGTTCCTCGGTACGTCGTGGGCGACCGTCGGCAGCGGCACCGGCCTGCTGCTGTGCCTGCTCTACCTGGGTGCCTTCCTGGGCGTCTGCGAGGCGTTGCGCGGTCGCGGTCACCGGGTGCCGGCCGGACTGCTGGCCGCGACCGTCGTGGCGCTGGTGCCGCTCACCGTCTTCGCTGCGCAGGAGACGTTCTCGCTGTGGACGGACCGGACGTTCGGCGACTACGAGTCCTTCTTCGACTACGTCAGCGGCCAGTGGGCCTTCATGGAGATCGCGACGCTCGCCGCCTCGGTCGGCGTGTGGTCCCGGTATCGATCGCCGTTCCTGCTGCTGCCGACGGCGGTCGCCGGCTGGTTCGCCACCATGGACTTCGCTGCTGCCGTCGGAGGTGAGGCGGGCAGTGCGCCGGTGTCCGCGCTGTGCACCGCAGCCTTGCTGTCCGTCGGGGTGCTCCTCGACCGTGGTGGCCTGCGCGGGGAGGCCTTCTGGCTGCACCTGTCGGGCCTTGCTTCCCTCGCCTGGACGCTGGGGCGGGTCGATGTCGACACCGGCACGCGCATGCTGCTCGTCGGGCTCGCGGGGGCGGCGGCAGTTGCCGCCGGCGTCCTGCTCGAGCGGCGGGTCCACCTGAGCTTCGGGGCCCTGTTCACCTTTCTCGCCCTGTCCTACCTGGCGTTCGAGGTGTTCGGCGGGTCACCGATGTTCGCGCTCTCGCTCGGCGCTGTCGGCGTCCTGATCGTGGTCGGCGGCATTCGCCTGGACCGCTCCGGCAGAGGCGGGAGCTGACCGCCACGTTCTCGGTGCCACCAGCGCCCGGATTCCGCGCGCCTTGGCACCGAGATCGAGCCGAGATCAGATGACGCAGAGCTCGCGCCGCCGAGCGAGGTGTTCGCGCTCCACCGCGTTGGTGACCAGCTCGAGCGCCCGGTCGAACGCGTCGAGCGCGTCGGCGGTGCGTCCGGTCCGCACCAGCAGCTCGGCCCGGGTCAGGTGGTAGGGCAGGTAGCCCGGCAGGTCGAGTTCGTCCACCGCATGCAGCGCCGCGCCCGGCCCCTCCACCTCCGCGAGGGCCACCGCGCGGTTGAGCGCCACGACCGCAGACGGCACCACGACGAGCAGCTGGTCGTACAGGGCGAGGATCTGCCGCCAGTCGGTGTCCGCGGCGGTGTCGCCGTCGCTGTGCACGGCCGCGATGGCCGCCTGCAGCTGGTAGGGCCCCGGCGCGTTCCGGCGCAGACAGGCCCGCACCAGCTCGTGCCCCTCCACCACCAGCGCCCGGTCCCACAGCCCTCGGTCCTGGTCCGGCAGCAGCACCAGCGCTCCACCCGGGCCGACCCGCGCCGGTCGCCGCGCCTCGGTGAGCAGGAGCAGGGCCAGCAGGCCGAGCACCTCCGGCTCGTCCGGCATCAGCTCCGCGAGCAGCCGCGCCAGCCGTACCGCCTCGGCGCACAGCTCGACGCGCACGAGCCCGTCGCCGTCGCTGGCGCTGTGACCCTCGTTGAAGACCAGGTAGACGACCGCGAGCACCGCGTCGAGCCGGTCCGGCAGGTCGGCGTCGCGCGGTATGCGGAACGGGATTCCGGCGTCGCGGATCTTGCGCTTGGCGCGTACGAGGCGCTGCGCCATCGTCGCCTCGGGAACCAGGAAGGCGCGCGCGATGTGCGGCGTCTCCAATCCGCCGAGCAGCCGCAGCGTCAGCGCGACCCGGGCCTGGACGGCCAGTGCCGGATGGCAGCAGGTGAACAGCAGGCGGAGCCGGTCGTCCTGCACAGGTCCCACCTCCGGCGGGTCGTCGCGGGCGTGCAGCAGGTCGGCCTGCGCGTGCCGGGCCTCGCGGCTGGACTCGCGGCGCAGCCGATCGATCGCCCGCCGCTTCGCGGTGGTGACGATCCAGCCGCCGGGGTTGGGAGGCAGGCCGTCGGCGCCCCAGCGCTCGACCGCGACCGTGAAGGCGTCCGCGACCGCCTCCTCGGCGAGCTCGATGTCGCCGAGGAGGCGGACCAGCGTGGCGACGGCGCGCCCGTACTCCTCGCGGAAGACGCCTTCGATCGACCCGGTCACCCGTCCTGGAACGGGCGCACCTCGACGTCGCCCTGGCATGCCGTCGCACCCCGCGTGGCCAGCTCGAGTGCCGCGTCGAGGTCCGGTGCCTGGATGACCCAGAAGCCACCGAGCTGCTCCTTGGTCTCCGCGAACGGGCCGTCGGTCACCATCGTCCGGCCCTCCGAAAAGCGCACGGTGGTGGCGCTGTCCCGAGGCTGCAGGCCACCGGCGAACACCCACGCACCGCTCTGCCGCAGCTGCTCGTTGAAGGCCTCCACGTCTGCGTACATCCTGGCGAGGGCGTCGGGCTCCGGTGTCGGGAAGTCGCCGATGTGGTGGACGGACAGCAGGTACTGCTTCATGGGGCTCTCCTCGTGTCGGTAACCGGCCGGCGCCGGTCCTCACCCATTCCACGAACGGCGATGCCCCGGATCGACAGTCTTCCGCAAGAAGTTCTTCGGACGTACGGAAATACCGTCAGTGCCTCGTGCCGATCGCGAGCAGGTATTCCTTCTCGAACCGTCCCTCGTCGTCCGTGCCGAGGTTCCAGGTGTCGCAGAAGCGGTCCAGCGCCTCGTCGAACTCGCCCTCCCGGCCGTCCTTGGCGGCATTGGCCCGCACCGCGATCGTCGGCCCGTAGTAGGCCTTGAAGTGCTCGCCGTAGTCACGGGGGCGGGCAAAGGCGGTGATCTCCAGGGTGTCCCGCTCCAGCGTGTGGAAGTCGACGCGCGGACCGAACAGCCCGGCCAGGTGCTCCTCACTGCCCCACAGCGGAGGCGGCTGGGCGCCTTTTGGGGGCGGCGGCGCGAACGGCTTCATGGTCCGGAACAGGTCGCCGAGCATGCCCTCCGGGGTCCAGCTCAGCAGCGCGATCGTCCCGCCGGGCCGGCAGGTCCGGACCAGCTCGTCCGCGGCGGCCTGGTGGTGCGGCGCGAACATCACGCCGATCGCCGACATGACCACGTCGAAGGACTCGTCCTCGAAGGGCAGGTTCTCGGCGTCGGCCTCGACCCACTCGATGTCGAGTCCGGCGGCCTCCGGCCGGTGCGAGCCCGCCGCCAGCAGCTCGGGTGTCAGGTCGCTGGCCGTGACCCGGGCCCCGCGCTGAGCGGCCGGGATGGAGGAGTTGCCGGTCCCCGCAGCCACGTCGAGCACGCGCACGCCGGGGCCGACCCCTGCGGCCGCTGCCAGCCGTTGCCCGATGGGCAGCAGGAAGGTGTCCACCATCCGGGGGTAGTCGCCCTTGCCCCACATCGTGCGGTGCTTGGTTTTGAGCTCCGTGTCCGCCACGTCCAGTGCCATGCTGTCCCCCAGGAGTCGTCGGTCCTGCCCGTCCGCTCAGCATCCACCCGCAGCATCCGCAGCACAACGGGCTGCGAGGCCGAGTTCTCAGCCGGTGGCGCGACGCTGGAAGATCGGCTCGCGGGGCGCCTGCTCCGCCACAGCCTGCTCTTCCACAGTCGGCTCTTCCGCAGCCACCTGCTCCTGCGCGGTCGCCCGCAGCGACGCCCGGTGCCGGCGTCGCGCGAGCAGGATCGCGTTGAGCTCGGCGCCGGCGAGCAGGGCCACGCACAGCAGGTAGAACCAGGTCATGAGGATGAGTCCGCCACCGAGGGCGCCGAACAGCGGCGAGGCGGTGACGACGAACTCCAGGTACAGGTTCAGCCCCCACGAGGCGGCCAACCACAGCAGGGCGGTGAGCAGACCGCCCGGTAGGTCGTATCGCCACTTGGTCCGCCGGTTCGGCATCAGGTGGTCCATCGTCGTGGCCCACAGCACCAGCGACCCGAACGCGACCGGCCAGCGCAGGTAGGACCACAGGAACTCGTACTCCGCGCCGAGCCCGATGCGCCCGACGACCCCCTCGGCCTGGCCGAACAGCGGGCCCACGACGAGCAGGGTGAGCGCCACCGCGCCGGTGAGCACGGTGCCGATCCCGAGCAGCAGGGCCAGCCAGCGTCGGCGCCACCAGCCGCGGGTCTCGGGCACGTCGTACGCCAGGTTGACGGTGTTGACCAGCGTGGCGAAGGCCGTCGACAGCGACAGAAGCGCCAGCAGCGTGGCGAAGGTCAGAGCGTTGGCGCCGGTGTCGAACAGACCTCGTACGGTCTCGATCGCCCCGCTGGCGTTGTCGGTCAGCAACTCGTCCAGGAAGTCGAGGACCGCCTGCTCGACGCGGAGGGCGTTGTCCGCTCCCACGATGCTGCCGAGCTGGCCGAGCACGGCGGCGACCACGAGCAGGGCGGGGAACAGGGTGAGCACGGCGAAGAACGCGGTCTCCGCCGCGAGGCCGAGCAGGCGGTCCCGGTCGGCCTTGTTGATGACCTCGCGAAAGAGCCGGAAGAACCACCGGACCGGGTTGCGGGCGGGCGGTCCTGCCGCCTCGCGCGCGGTGGCTTCGGCCCGCAGATCGGCGAACTGCCGGCTCACCACACCGCCGGGGGTCAGCGGCTCGAGGGGTTCCACCGCACCATCGTGACCGACAGTGGGTCGGACCGCTGCTACCGGACCCCGAGTCGCAGGATCCGGTCGTCCTCCCGCACCGGATCCCCCCGTCCGTCCCGGTTGCTGGTGAGCACCCAGAGCGAGCCGTCCGGCGCCCGCTCGGCGGCGCGCAGGCGTCCGAAGTCTCCCTGATAGAGCGACTGCGGCCGAGTCGCGCCGCCCTTGCCGTCCAGCGGCACCCGCCACAGCCGCTCGCCCCGCAGCGCCGCCACCCACAGGCTCCCGTCGACGAAGCCCGCTCCGCTGGGCGAGGACTCCGAGGTCTCCCAGGTGGTGATCGGAGCGAGGAACCGGCCACCGCCGTCGCCTGGGCCTTCGACCTCCGGCCAGCCGCCGTTGCTGCCGGCCGAGATCTGGTTCACCTCGTCGAAGCGGTTCTGGCCGAACTCCACCGAGTAGACCCGACCGGCGTCGTCGAACGCCAGGCCCTGCACGTTGCGGTGGCCCCGCGAGAAGACCAGGGAGCCGCCCCCGACCGGCTGACCGGCCGGTGTCATGCGCAGCACCTTCCCCCCGAGCGAGCGGGGGTCCTGGGCGAGCGCGGTGTTGCCGGCGTCGCCCGTGCCCGCGTAGAGCATCCCGTCCGGGCCGAAGGCGAGGCGTCCGCCATTGTGGATCGAGGCCTTGGGGATGCCGGTCACCAGCGGCTCGAGCTCCGCCGGTCGGTCGAGCCGGAATCGTACGATCCGGTTGTCGTTCTCCGCGGTGAAGTAGGCGTAGACCAGCTGGTCGGTCGCGAAGGTCGGGCTCACCGCGAGACCCAGCAGGCCCCCCTCGCCGCGAGGCCGCACGCCCGCGACGGTCGTCACCTCCTGCGGTCGCCCGCCGGCTGCCGGCACCCGCAGGATCCGGGCGCTGTCCCGCTCGCTCACCAGGGCGTCGCCACCGGGCAGGAAGGCCAGCCCCCAGGGAGCCACCAGCCCGGTCACCAGCACCTGGGGCGACCCGGTGTCGAGGCTGCGGGATGCAGGTGGCGCCGGGGCCGTGGGGGCACCCGGCGCCGGTGCGACGGCCGAGGGGAGCGGTGCGGCGGTCACTGACGGCGACGCTGCCGGTGACGGCGACCCGGCGGCCGTGGGGGGCGCCGAGCCCTCGGCGGCCGGCTGCTCGGCCTCACCGCCGCAGCCGGCCACGGTCGCCGCGACGAGCAGGACGAGTGCCACGGACCGCCGGGTGGCGCGGCGACGCGGCAGGGATGGGCGCACGACAGGCTCGCTCTCGTTCGACTCGGGTGTTCCCGCTCTCAACGGGCGGCTCCGGTCTCCGGTGCCCGACCGCCCGGCAGGACGTCGAGCGCGAGCAGCGAGAGCGACAGCTCGACGAGATGGTCCGCCCGGTCGACCGACCGACCGGTCAGCGTCTCGAGCCGGCGCAGCCGGTTGAGCACGGTGTTGCGGTGGCAGTAGAGCTTGGCTGCGGTCTGGCTGGCCGAGCCGCCGGTGTCGAGCCAGGTGCGCAGCGTCTCGCGCAGCAGCGTGCACTCGTCGGTCTCGAGATCGAGCAGCGGACCGAGGGTGCGCCGGAGCAGCCGCGCCGACAGGTCGGGGGCGGTCACCAGCAGCGCTCCCGGCAGGCGGGTGTCGAGCTCGGCGACGATCGGCACGCCGGCCGGGAGGGTCTGCAGGGCGGTCTCGGCGAGGCGGTGTGCGACGTCGACGTCGGCCAGGCCCTCCACGGCCGGTGACACCCCGGCCCGCAGCCCGCCGGCTGCCTCGAGCAGCCGGGCGACGTCCGCCGGGTGGGCGGGACCCAGCGAGACCAGGCCGATCTCGCGGTCGGGGCGGATGCGCCAGGCGACCCGTAGTCCGCCGGAGCGCAGGGCCGCGGTGGCGGTCCGGCTCGTCTCGGTCCCCGCGAGGACGATGACGGCGTAGCTCCCGTGCTCGGGCAGGTCGAGGGTCACCGCCGCATCCGCGGCCAGCGCGCGTTCCCTGCCCCGGCCTTCGAGCAGCGCATCGACCAGCGCGTCCCGTCGCCGGTCGTTGCGCCGGGCGAAGTCCGCTTCGGTCCCCCGGTAGGCGTCGGCCACCGCCGAGGAGAACTCGTCGACCAGGATCCACACCTCGGTGGCGGCCTCGACCAGCCCCTCGATGCCCGACGGACCCTGCTCGCGAGCCTGCCGGACCAGCCCCTCCCAGATGATGCGGTAACCGAGTCGATAGGCATGCAGGACCGACTCGAGCGGCATGCCCTGTTCGGCCCGCCGCTGTCCGGTGGCCCGGGGGGCGTCGAACGGATCGGTGTCGGGGTCGGTGGTGCCGGTCAGCCACTGAAGGATGCGCAAGAGGTTGTCGTGGCAGGAACGGTGCAGATCCTCGCGTGAGGTCCGGCCGGGACCGGAGTACGACGGGTCCTCGCGCAGGATCGCCTCGACGAGGCGGTCGGTGAGGTCCTCCAGGCCGCACAGCACGGCGGCGCTGAGCTCAACGACGCTCGGTGGAGCCGGCCGCAGGATGTCGTGCCCGGAGGCGCTCACGGCCGGATCGTACGACTGCCGTCCTCGGGAGTCATCCGCAGCGCCTGCGTGCCGCAGACTGGTCCCGTGTCGCCCCGACTGACGGTCCTGCTGGTTGCCGCCGCCCTTGCCGTCCCCGCGTCGCCGGCTCTGGCCCACCAGGCCGACCCGCGGATCGTCACGGTGATCGACGAGATCGCCCCGGCGCTTCCGGTCGAGGTGGTCGTCCAGGTGCAGGCAGGCATCGCCACCCAGCTGGTCGCGAGCAACCCGACCGCCACCTCGCTGGAGATCCTCGACACCGCCGGCCGACCCTTCCTGCGCCTGAGCAGCTCGGGGGTCTTCGCCGATCTGGAGACCGAGGAGTTCTTCACCACCAGCAACCCCAACGGGGCGGTGCCCCCCGGCTCGGGCGGCGGCGGGCCGCCGCGCTGGGTGCAGATCAGCGCCGGCAGCTCCTGGGGCTGGTACGACCACCGCCTGCACCCCGGCCTGATCCGCACGCCGGCCGACCCCACCCGCAGCGCCCGGCTGGTGGAGTTCGAGGTGCCGGTCCGTCTCGGCGACCGACGTTCGGACGTGCGTGGGCATGTGCAGTTCCAGCCGCTGCTCGGGAACTTCCAGGTGGCTGCCGACCCGGCCCCACCGGGGCTGATGGTGCAGGCGCTGCCCGGCAAGCTGCCCGGCGTCTTCCTGGCCAACCCGGGGCGGTTGCCGGTGACGGTGCTCGGCCGTGACGGTGAGCCCTTCCTGCGCTTCAGCGCTGCAGGGGTCGAGGTCAACGAGCGCAGCCGCACCCACGTCGAGGACCGTCAGGCGCGTGGCGTCCCGGCGGGACCGCCGCAGCCGGAACCGGCCTTCCGCCTGGTGGACCCGGGCGGGAGCACCTACACCTGGCTGGACTCCCGGCTGCGCTACCCCGACGACCTCCCCCCCGAGCCTGCCCTGCGGGCGGCGACGCCGACGGTGCTGCAGCAGTGGGTGGTGCCCGTCCAGCTGGCCGGGGCGCCGAACCGGCTCACCGGCGAGGTGAGCTGGGTGCCGACCGCCGCCGCTGGTTCCGCCGCCGCCCGTTCCGCCGATGCAGGGGCCGCCGATGCAGGGGCCGCCGAGCAAGACCCCGACGGCGCCGGCTGGTTGCTGCCGGTGGGCATCGGACTCGCCGCCCTGGCGGTCGTGGGCGCGGCGGTCCTCGTATGGCGTCGGCGGGCCTGACGCCTCCACCGCTGGCCCCGGCTTCAGCGCCGGCACACAGGAACGCCGTTCACGCTGTGCATCCGACCATCGTTTTGGCGGGCGCCGCCCGCAGGCAGGTGCTTTGCCCGGGTGTGGCGTAGAAGTGAACAAATACGCACAGTCACCGATGGAGGGCTCCACCGTGGGACGCACCCGTACGAGCATGCTCGCCCTCACCCTGCTGGCGACGGGTGCGCCGGCAGCGTTGCTCGCCGGTCCGGCCGGCGCCGTGAGCCCGGGTGACCCCGCGGTGACCGGCCGCTTCCTGGCGCCCTTCGAGGAGGCCGGCGAGCGCTGCGTCACCTCGCCCGACGGCGAGCAGCAGTGCAAGCCGGCGGCCGGCTCGATCGTGACCCTGCCGAACGGGAAGATCATCTACTGGGACGCACTGGACAGTGTCCAGGAGGCGAAGGTCAACGCCGTTGCCGAGTTCGGGGACGACGCCCGCAACGACATGGCCCGGGTGCTCGACCTGCGCGGTGGCAAGCCCGTGTTCACCACCAGCAACCCCAACTCCTCGATCGACCCGGCGGGCCGTCAGGGCGAGTACCTGCCGGGCGGGCTGTTCAACGACGACGAGAAGCGCAACGACGGTGACCTGTTCTGCTCCGACCAGCTTTTCCTGGCCGACGGGACGGTCCTCAACGTCGGCGGCACGCAGTACTACCAGGAGCCGGGTGTGCCCGGGATGCCGGACTTCGGTGTGGTCGAGCTCGAAGGGTTGACCAACAGCCGCCTGTACGACCCGGAGACCGACATCTGGAAGGCCAGCGGCGAGATGACGTACGGCCGCTGGTATCCCTCGGTTCTCACTCTCCCGGACGGCGATGTCATGGCGTTCTCCGGTGTGACCAAGCTCATCAAGCCGGTCTACCCCGACCGGCCGCTCGACTCGGGGCGCAACGTCGTGCAGTCCGAGCGCTACGACCCGGCCACGCAGAAGTGGACCGTCGACGGGGGCAACCGGAGCCTGCCGCTCTACCCGCGCATGCACCTGCTGCCCAACGGCAACGCCTACTACGACGCCGCCGGCCAGACGTTCAACCCGGCCGGCCAGGCCTACGACGAGGCGCTGTGGAACACGACTGCCTCCTACAACCCGCAGACCAAGACCTGGCGGGACCTCGGACTGCCGCAGTTCGGACCGGCACTCGTGGGCTTCCGGGGTTCGGCGTTCAGCCAGATGCTGCCGCTGCGACCCAACGCGCAGGGGAAGTACGACAGCGTGCAGACCTTGTCGGCAGGCGGGGTGTACGGCGTGTCGCCCGGCACCTATGTCGGGACCGACACCTCGACGCTCAACACGATCACGATCGGCCCGGACGGCCGGGAGTCGTTCAAGAGCGAGGCCACCGACGCGCTCAACAACGCCAGGTGGTACTCCACCGGCGTGAGCCTGCCGACCGGTGAGGTCATCGCCTTCAGCGGCGCCGACCGCGACGAGGTCGTCGCCCCCGGCTCCGGCACCCCGGAGACCACACCCGAGATCTTCAACCCGAAGACGGGCACCTGGACCGAGCTGGCCGACGCCGGCAGGGGCCGGACCTACCACAACACCGCGACCCTGCTCACCGACGGCCGGGTCCTGGTCGGTGGCCACTCGCCGATCACCACCGGCTACGCCGTCTCGACCGACGTGCTCGAGAAGACGCTCGGGTTCTCCAACCCCAACCGTGACCCGTCGTTCGAGATCTTCGAGCCGCCGAACCTGTTCTACGGTCCGCGCCCGGTCATCACCGAGGTCGACCCGACCGTGAAGCGGGGACAGACGATGGTCATCACCACCCCCGACGCGGCCGACGCGAGCTCGGTCACGCTGGTGCGCAACACCGCCATGACCCATCTCGTCGACTCCGACCAGCGCACCGTCGAGCTGCCGATCGTGGCTCGCGACGGTGACCGGCTGACCGTCGCCGTGACCGACAACGCCGCCGCCCTGCCGGACGGGCCGTACATCGCCTTCGTCAACAAGCAGCACGACAAGGGCGAGACCCCCTCGGTCGGCCGGCAGGTCTTCGTCGGCGCTGTCCCGGCCCGGTTCGCCGACGACATCGCCGCCAACAACACGGCAACGGTGGCGTCGGAGCTCGCGGCCCGGGGCCTGACCGCCCGCGCGGCCGCCGCTCCGGTCCAGGCCGCTGCGCCCGCGGCCGGACGGGCTGCTGCTGCGGCACCGGTGGCCGTCGGCGCCGTTGGCCCCCAGCTCCCGGCTACCGGGGCGAGCGTGCCGCTCGCCGTGCTGGCCGTGTCGGCCCTGATCGGCAGCGCTCTGCTCGCGCGTCGGCGCTGGACGGCCTAGCCCAGGCAGGCCCGGCCCGCCCGCCAGCCGGTTACTGCGCGTTCTTGCCGGCAAGGCCCCGTTCGATGAGCAGCACCTGTTCGTTGCCCGCGAGGGCTGCGGTGTTCAGCGGGGCCGCGATGGCGATGACGGCGGCGGCGACCAGGATCGGGTTGCGGGCGGCGGCCGCGATCTGGGGACGGCTCGGCAGCGCCTGCGCCAACGCCGCGGTCGGTGGCAGCTCCGGCCGCGCCGAGCGTCGCCGGATCGCACTCTCGATCAGCGGCACCAGGGTGCACACCACGGTGAGGCTCGACAGGATGGCCAGCTTGATCCCGAACTCGGTGGTCTGGAACGACGTCAGGGCGGCGGCCACCCCTGCGGTGGCGGCGCCGTAGATGATCCGGCCCGCGCGCGCCTTCGGGGCGGTCTGCGGGTCCGACATCATGAAGCACACGAAGATCAGCAGCTCGGGCGCGACAGCGATGTTGGCCCAGTAGGAGAACCCGCTGATCGGGCCCTGCTGCCAGATCGCGAAGAAGCTGTTCCCGGCCAGGGCGAACAGCCCGATCAGGACACCGAAGGTGACCAGGAACGCCCCGGCCATCTCCAGCATCCGGACCTTGCGCAGGATCCACCACGCGCCGACGGCGATGACGGCGTAGGCCAGCGCCTGGCCGAGGATGCTCGGACCCCACCAGAGGTACTGCGGGAACACCTGGCTGGGGCCGATGACCAGCAGGACCCACACCAGCCCGACGTTGGCCGGGTTGAACAGGTGGCGTCCGCCGGGACGGATGAGGTACTTCGACAGCAGCGCCAGCAACGCTGCGAGCAGGAAGAAGTGGATGCCGTTCAGGCTCCACCAGTCCCCGTGCTCGGTGCCCGTGGTGCGCAGGATGAACGCCACCCCGTTGCCGGTGAGCAGGGCGCTGGCCGGCCACACCAGCCGAGCCTCGCGCCGGAAGGTGACCGTCATCTCCACCAGCGCGCAGAAGCCGAGGGTCACGGCGATCTGGGCGATCGAGACCTTGAAGTCGAGCACGGTCTGGCCGAGGACCTGCAGGGTCATCACGACCACGGACAGGTGCATCCGAGGGTCGCGCCGGTTCGGCAGCACGACCGGGATCCGCTGTCCCCGCACGACGATCGAGCGACCGCCCGGTGCCGGGGGGGCCGGAGTCGGCGTGGTGGCCGTCGCCGTCATGTCGTGGCCGTCATGCCGGCGCCGTCAGCGTGGCGGCGGCATAGGCGCTGTCGATGAGCGGACACCAGATGACCACTGACTTGTACGCCGTGGGGTCCACCCCCGGGGGCAGCGTGAAGTTCAGCGAGCCCGCGGTGATGTCGAGCGGCGCAGCCTCGACCCAGGGCGAGGCCATGAACTCAGGCGTGGTGCGCGGCGCCTCGAGCGGGCTGAGCGTGACCAGCAGGTCCACGTTGGCGCTGACGAAGAAGTCGTCGTCGAGGCGCAGGACGTGGGAGCCGTCGGCCAACCGGTAGAAGGTGGCGGTGCCCTGGCCGGTCTGGTCCATCCGGTAGAAGGATCCGGTACGCACCACCGTCGTCCCGGGCGCCGACATCGACGGCAGTGGCGGCTCCTCCAAGGGCACGTCGACCTGCTGCTCGACCCGTAGCTGCCAGGACCCGCCGGCCGTGACCTGGAGGGCGGCAGCGCCGACCTTCGTGCTGTAGCCGAAGGCGGTCTCGCCACCGGTGCAGTCCGCCTCGAGCAGGGGCGCCGACCGGCCGGACAGGCTCACCACGATGCGACCGGATCCGCAGGTCGCCCGGATCCGCCACTGCAGGGCGCCGTCGTCGATCCTCACCTGGCTGGTGCCCGCACCGGTCCCGTCCAGTGTGCCGAGGTCTTGCCACCAAGGCTGCGAGCGCACCAGGGTCGCTCGGGGGGCGACCGGCCCGGCCGGGCCCTCGGCGCCCCGGCTCACCGCCGGCGCCTTGGCCTCCCGCCGCTCGGCCGGGAACAGGCTCTCCCTCGCCCCGAAGACGTTGCCCCCGACCAGCGCGCTCGCGGTGAGAGCCGCGAGCCCGATCCAGGTGGCGATGCGCCGACCTCCGGTGGCCGCCGGAGGATGTGGCGCGGCGGGCGGGGTCGGGACAGGCGCCTCCTGCACGGCAGTCGGCCGTTCCATCCCGCTCATCGTTCTCCAGGGGCAGGTGGGTCAGACATGGAGCAATCCGTCGAGGCTATCCGCTTTCCCCCACCTTGACCGGCTGGGCGCCGAGCTCCTCGGCGGTGATGTCCTCGAGTCCGCGCTGGCGGGTCTCGACGCCGTACACCGCGACGGCCACGACGGCAAGTGCCATCGGGACCGCACCGAGCAGCGCCGTCCAGACGATGCTGGGGGGTGCAACTGCTGCGGCCACCAGGGCGATGATCGCGACCCCGCCGGCCTTGCTGGCGCCCGCGGCCAGTCCGGTGCCCCGGGACCGGATGCGGGTCGGGAAGACCTCCGAGCTGTACGCGAACAGCACCGCGACGATCGAGCTGATCCCCCAGATCGGCACCACCAGCAGGGCCCGCAGCAGGCCGGGGTTGTCGGCGACCCCGTCCCCGACGACGGCGAAGGCCGTGAGCGCGGCGGCGGTGAGGGCGCCGAGCACGATGATGGTCTTCTTGCTGCTCCACACGCCGTACAGCCAGGCGACGGCGAAGTTCAGCGGGAAGCCGATGATCGCCGAGTCCCGCAGGATGTTGCTGGCGCTCACCTCGGTGTAGCCCAGGCGCTGCAGGTTGGACGGCA
>JBBSKF010000103.1:0-14160 GCA_038256525.1 Mycobacteriales bacterium
ACCAGGTGGACCTCACCGAGCGGCGGGGTCTACGACCGGCGCCCGAAAAGAACCATCCCACCGACCATCCCGGCCGGCACGACGCTGCCACCCATCAACGACACCGGATAATCGGGGCGTGACGCGTTCCCGCGAGATCACAACCTCATGTACCACTGCCATGTAGTACGTTCTCCCATGGTCACCTTGGATGTGCTCGACCGCCTCATCGCCCTGCTCGAGGCGGATGATGAGTCGACGAGCAACACCTCGATGAGGCTGCCTACCGCGCTGCGCGACGCCGCTGCGCTAGCCGTGGCGGAGCTCGGCGTCGCTGCTTCTACGACCAGTCTGACCGCCCACGCGCTCCGTGTAGCCCTGGAGACTGCGCTCATGCAGGCGGTTCTGGACGAGCATTACCTACAGCACCCCGGGGCACGCCCGTCGCTGGCCGACGTTGCGTTGGCGACGGCCGAGCAGATCGGCTCGCCACTGGCGAAACGTCCTGAGCTGCTGCGCGCGGCGGCCGATCAGCTCTCGCACAGGCACCCCGACGCCGATGCACACGACGTCCTGCTCTGGGCCGAGGCTCAAATCGTGGCGACCGCATGAGTGAGGTCGTGCTCGACAACGAAGCCGTTTCGGCGCTGCGCGACACCACGCACACCAAGCACGCCCGGGTGCTCTCCCACCTGCAGGCAGCGGTGTGGCGGCGGCGTAGAGGTGAGCGCTCGGCGGTGGTCGTTCCTTGTGCGGTTCGCGTCGAAGCCGGATGGGACCGCTCCCAGCCCGGCGCCGCCGCCATCAACCGCTTCCCGGTCTCCGACGTCCCACTCGATGCTGCTCACGCCAACGTGGCCGCAGCCATCCTCACCCGAGACCGGGTCAGCGTTGCCGATGCCCATGTCGGCGCTGTTGTCGTGCTTGCCGACCGGAGCGATGTCGTCGTTCTCACCAGCGACCCGGGCGACATGCTTCGCGCCTGCTCGCCGACCAGGATCTTGGCAGTACGGATCTGACGCGTGCTGTGGTGCCACCCAGCTGGAGTACGTCGAGATGACGCCGATGGACGCCAACTCGGTGGGTGGCGGTGGGGTGACGTCGGGAGTGCGAGTCGCCCCTGAAGGATCACCCGTACATCAAGCGCTTCCTGCCGTCCTGTAGCCCGCGACTACGTTGCGACGATGGAGCAACGGGTCAGCATGATCACTCTTGGTGTTGCCGACGCGGATCGGGCCAGGACGTTCTACGAGCGGCTCGGTTGGCGAGGGCAGACAGTTGACGAGACCGTGTTCTTCCAGACCGGCGGGCTGGCGCTCGTCCTTTGGGGGCGCGAGAAACTTGCGGACGATGCTGGGCTGATCGACCAGCGGACAGGCGGGTTTGGCGGGGTGGCACTAGCGCACAACGTCAGGTCTTCGTCGGAGGTCGATGACGTGATCCGCCTTGCGGAAGAGGCCGGTGCCACCGTCACTCGAACTCCCACGAAGACCTTCTACGGCGGCTACGCGGGATACTTCACCGACCCGGACGGCCACGTCTGGGAAGTCGCTCACAACCCGGGCTTCCAGCTGCATGCAGACGGGTCCATCACTGTCCCTCACTTCGGCGCGTAGGTGCCGTTCTGGGTGTCACCAGCGCCTGGATGACGGCTGCCCTTGGCACCAGGATGGAGAGGCCGCAGCGGTGGCGACCGGCGCGCTTCGCGTTGAGCTGGCGCGCACATCACGGCGGCAGCGAGCCGGGGCAGGTTCCGGGGCCGGCTGCGGCGGCGGCATCCAACGAAAACTTCTGGCGCTTGCTTCGGCCTCGACTACGCTCGGTTCGTCGCAGTGAAGGGGACCAGTAGCGGCGGACGCAGCCAGCAGCGAGCCGGGGATGGTGCGAGCCCGGCGGCGTGCCCGCCCGTGAACATCAGCCCCATGCCAGCACCTCGCCGCGGCGCGCACGACAAGAGCGGGGGGCGTCCAGCCCCCAAGGAGGGTGGTACCGCGGAGCCGACAGCTTCGTCCCTTCGTCGGAGCTCAAGCGACGGAGGATGCCATGCAGCAGCTGCCCGGCCAGGTCGACCTGCCGGCACTCGAGCGCCGGGTCCTGGGCCGCTGGGAGGCGGGCAGGGTCTTCGAGCGCAGCCTGGAGCAGACGGCGGGCGGCGAACCCTGGGTCTTCTACGAGGGCCCGCCGACCGCGAACGGCCGCCCGGGCACGCACCACGTCGAGGCGCGGGTGTTCAAGGACCTGTTCCCCCGCTTCCAGACCATGCGCGGCCGCTCGGTCCCCCGCCGCGCCGGGTGGGACTGCCACGGCCTGCCGGTGGAGCTCGCGGTCGAGAAGGAGCTGGGGTTCACCGGCAAGGGTGACATCGAGGCCTACGGCGTGGCCGAGTTCAATGCCCGGTGTCGGGAGAGCGTGACTCGCCACGTCGATGAGTTCGAGCGCCTGACCCGGCGAATGGGCTACTGGGTCGACATGACCACCGCCTACTGGACGATGGACCCGGCCTACATCCAGAGCGTGTGGTGGTCCCTGCAGCAGGTCGCCGACAAGGGCCTGCTGGTGGAGGACCACCGGGTCGCGCCGTACTGCCCGCGCTGCGGCACCGCCCTGTCCGACCACGAGGTCGCGCAGGGCTACCAGAGCGTCACGGATCCCAGCGTCTACGTCCGCTTCCCGGTCACCGCCGGTCCGCTCGCCGAGCTCGGCGCTGCCCTGCTGGTGTGGACCACCACGCCGTGGACGCTGGTGTCCAACACCGCCGTCGCGGTGCACCCCGAGGTCACCTACGTCGCGGCCCGGGTAGCCGGCCCGGACGCTGACACCGAGGTCCTTGTCGTCGCCGAGCCCCTGCTGCCCGTCCTCGGCGACGACGTCGAGGTGCTCGAGCGGTTCCTCGGCAGTGCGCTCGAGCACACGCCGTACTCCCGGCCCTTCGATCTGGTCGCCCTCGACGACGCCCACTACGTCGCCTTGGCGGACTACGTCACGACCGACAGCGGCACCGGCCTGGTGCACCAGGCGCCCGCCTTCGGCGCCGACGACTTGCTGGTCGCCCGGCGCTACGGCCTGCCGGTCGTCAACCCGGTCCGCCCGGACGGCACCTTCGAGCCCGGCCTGCCGCTGGTCGGCGGGCAGTTCTTCAAGACCGCGGACACCGCCCTGGTCGCCGACCTGCGGGAGCGCGGACTGCTGTGGCGGCACCTGCCGTACGAACACAGCTATCCGCACTGCTGGCGCTGCGACACGGCCCTGCTCTACTACGCCCTGCCCAGCTGGTACATCCGCACCACAGCCGTCAAGGACCGGCTGCTCGAGGAGAACGAGAAGACCGACTGGCACCCCGCGACGATCCGGCACGGCCGGTACGGCGACTGGCTCGAGAACAACATCGACTGGGCGCTGTCGCGCAACCGCTACTGGGGCACCCCGCTGCCGGTGTGGCGGTGCACGGCCGATCGCGCCCACTGGCGGATCTTCGGCTCGCTGGCCGAGCTGGGCACGGCCGCCGGCGAGGACCTGCGCGCGCTGGATCCGCACCGGCCGTACGTCGACGACGTCGTCGTGCCGTGCCTGCAGTGCGACGCGCCGTCCCAGCGGGTCCCCGAGGTGATCGACGGCTGGTACGACTCCGGCGCGATGCCGTTCGCCCAGGTCGGCTACCCGTGGTCGGGCGTCGAGCCGGCCTACCCCGCACAGTTCATCTGCGAGGCGATCGACCAGACCCGCGGCTGGTTCTACACGCTGATGGCGATCGGAACGCTGGTGTTCGACCGTTCTTCGTACGAGACGGTGCTCTGCCTCGGGCACATCCTCGACGGCGAGGGGCGCAAGATGAGCAAGCACCTGGGCAACGTGCTGGATCCGTTCGAGCTGTTCGAGCGACACGGGGCGGATGCGCTGCGCTGGTACATGCTGTGCGGCGGCAGCCCCTGGTCGGCCCGGCGCGTCGGTCACGAGCAGGTGGAAGAGGTGGTGCGCAAGGTCCTGCTGACCTACTGGAACACCGCCGCCTTCCATACCCTGTACGCGACTGTCAACGGCTGGGACCCGGCCGCGGAGGGCGAGGCGGAGCGCACGCTGCTGGACCGCTGGATCCTGTCGCAGGTGCATGCCACCGCGCTGGAGGTCACCGCGGCGCTGGAGGACTTCGACTCCCAGCGGGCCGGCCGCCGGCTGGCGCAGTGCATCGACGAGCTGTCCAACTGGTACGTCCGCAGCTCACGACGCCGGTTCTGGGACGGCGACCCGGCGGCGCTGGGCACCCTGCACGAGTGCTTGTACGTCGTGACGCTGCTGCTGGCGCCCTTCACGCCGTTCGTGACCGACGAGGTGTGGGCCGGGCTGTACGCCGGGCAGGACGACCTGCCGGACTCGGTGCACCTGGCTCGGTGGCCGAGCGTCGACGGGTCATTGGTCGACGCCGAGCTGGCCGCGCAGATGGCGCTGGTCCGGCGGCTGGTCGACCTGGGCCGTCAGGCGCGGGCCGAGTCGAAGGTCAAGACCCGCCAGCCGCTCGGGCGGGCGCTGGTCGCGGCGCCCGGCTGGGCCGCGCTGCCGACGGAGCTGCGGACACTGGTCTCGACCGAGCTGAACGTGGCGGTGCTCGAGCCGCTGTCCGAGGCCGGCAGCCTGGTGGACGTCACCGTCAAAGCCAACTTCCGGACGCTCGGCCGTCGCTTCGGCAAGGACGTTCAGGCGGTCGCGCGGGCTGTCGCCGCGAGTGACCCGGCGGCGCTCGTGGCGGCGATGCGGGCCGGCCGGGCGACGGTCGAGCTCGACGGGGCAGCTGTCCCGCTGGCGGAGTCCGAGGTCGTCGTGACCGAGACTCCGCGCAGTGGCTGGGCCGTGGCAACGGGCGGCGGTGAGACCGTGGCGCTGGACCTGCAGATCACGCCGGCGCTTCGCCGCGCGGGCCTCGTACGCGACGTGGTGCGCCTCGTCCAGGACGCCCGCAAGGGCAGTGGCCTCGAGGTCAGCGACCGGATCGAGCTGTGGTGGTCGTCGCCTTCGGAGGAGCTGACGGCGGCGCTCGTCGAGGGCGGCACCCGGCTCGCCGAGGAGGTCCTCGCCGTGAGCCTCGAACCGGGGCCCCCGACCGCTGATCTGGTCGCGCACGACGACGCCGAGCTGGGGCTGCGGTTCTGGCTGCGGGTCGCCGGCGGTTGAGCCGGGCCGCCCGTGGGCGGTCACCCGACTGGCCCCCTCAGGAAGGCGCTGGCGGATGCCGATGAAGTGGAGCACCTGCTCCGTTCGGAGCGGGCCAGATGCCCGGGAGGAAGCGGTGAGCGTCCACGCTGTCGAGGGTGAGCACACCCAGGCTCATCGCTCGTTCCGCCTGACCCGTCCCGGCCCCGCCGCGCCGCCCGTCGCCCGTCAGGTCCGTCCCGCAATCGTGCTGCCGGACCGCGAGGCGCGAGCCCTGCTGACTGCGGCCGACGGCGCCGACGTCTCCCGGGGTGGCTGCTTCTCCGCCGGCCCGGCCGGGGTCCAGGTCTGGAGCGGTCCGTGGGACGGACCCATCGGCAGCCATGGGAGCGCCGAGCACCTGGGGTCGGTCGACTGGTCCTACGACACGCCGAGTCGGCACTACATCACCGTCTACCGCGTGCTGGTCACCAGCAAGGGGATGAGCGTCGGGCTCACCCCCTCGCACGTCCTGCAGAAGGTGCTCGATCTCGCCGGCGTCGTCGCCTCCCCCGACGCCCTCGCGATGGCTGCTCCACCAGCCCGGGACCCGTTCCGGCCGAAGCTCGGACCGGGGCAGTAGCGGTCCGGACGTCCACCGCAGCCGGCAGCCGTGAGCGGGGCGGTTCTGCAGACCAGTCAGGAACCCCAGCGTTGTGGAATGGTTCTGGCCCGCGCCGCGCTGGCCGCTGTGCCCTTGGTCGGAGCTGCCTTGCGCGCCACCGGATTTGCCGGAGTCGACTCGGACCTGGCGGGCGCACGGCCGGGCGCCGTGGGCTTGACCGGGACCGGCCTGGCGAGCCTCGGCTCGGCGGGAGCCGGCTTGTGTGGCTGGGTTTCGAGGGTCACCGCTCGGCCGCCCGGCTTGCCCACTGCAGGCTTGCCGGTCGCCGTCTTGGCTGGCACCGGCCTTGCAGGCACCGGCTTGGCAGGTACCACCGCTCGGGCTGGGGCCGACTTGACCGGCACCGGCCTTGCAGGCACCGACTTGGCAGGCACCGGCCTGGCCTGAGCCGACTTGGCAGGCACCGGCCTGGCTGCCGCGGTCTTGATCGGAGCAGCCGCAACCGGGTCAGGGGCGACCTGGGCCGGCTTGGTTCGGCCAGTCCTGACGGGGCCGCGCGGCGGAGTCGGCTTCACCGACACCGGCTCGGCAATCCTTGGCTCACTGGGACTCGGCTTGTGTGGCGTGGAGTCGAGCGTCACGGCCTTGGCGCCGGGCTTGCGGACCATGGGCCGGGCAGGCGCGGACTTGGCCGGGGCCGGCGCGGTCGCCTTGGTCGCCTTGGCCGCCCTGGCCGGCTTGGCCGGCTTGGCCGGCTTGGCCGGCTCGGCAGGCGCTGGCGCTGGCGCTGACGCTGACGCCGGCGCCGGCGGGATGGGCATCACCCTGGTGGCCGAAGCCCGGGCCCCGGTGGCCTTGGACCGGGCCGTGGGCTTGACCGACACCGGCTCGGCCAACGCGGGCTCGGCCGGGGGCGGCTTGTGTGACGCGGTGTCGAGGGTCACTGCCTTCGCGCCCGGCTTCTTGACCAGGGGTTTGGCCGCCGCCGACCGGGGTGTCGTGGCTGGAACGGGCGCCGACCTCGGCGTCGGCTTCCCCGTCGACGTCGCAGCAGCCGCGGCAGTCCCCGCCGACCTCGGCGTCGGCTTCCCCGTCGACGTCGCTGCCGCCGCGGCAGTCCCCGCCGACCTCGGCGTCGGCTTCCCCGTCGACGTCGCAGCAGCCGCGGCAGTCCCCGCCGACACCGGCACCGGCTTGCCGGTTCCGGTCCTGCGACCTGTCGGCTTGATCGGAATGGGCTCGGCGATCCTGGGCTCGGCCGGAGCCGGCTCGTGCGGCGTGCTCTCGAGCGTCACGGCTCTTGCGCCGGGCTTGCTCACCAGGGGCTTACCCACCAAAGGCTTGCCCGTCGAGGACCTGACCGGTCGGGTCGTCGCCGGCGTGGCCGGCATCGACTCATCCGTGTCGTAGGTCTCCGGCGGTCCCGCATCGGCGCCGTCGGAGCTGTCCTTGCCCGACAGGGACGGGGTGGACCGGCCCTTGCTGAACTTCGACGTCGTGGCGCCGACCTTGGTCAGCGCACCCTTGGCCCGAGCCGCGAGCGGGTTCTGGTCGCCGACCGCACGCGTATCGCCTGCCGTGCTGCGGCGACGGGACGTGACGCCGGCGGGGCGGACGTCCTGCTCCTGCTCCTCCTCCTGCTCGGGCTCGAGCGGCTCCTCGTCGGGCTCACCGGCCAGCACCGCATCGGGCTTGCAGAACCCGCACGGCGTGAAACCGTCGTCACGCGCATCGAGCACGTCGACCTCGTCGGGTGACTTGCCGGCGAGAAAGCGGCACCCCTCGACGTGGTACTTCGGCCGGCCGGCAACGATGAAGACCGTCCCGTCCATCACGTCGACGGACGAGGCGACTGGCTCAGCCGTCGGCACCGGAGCTGCGCCTTTGGACGGGAAGCTCCTGACGGCCGCCGCCGGGGCGGCCACGGGTGGCGAGGGCCTGCGCCCGGCGGGTTCGGCCTTCGACCAACCGCCGGCCGCGGGCCTGGCCGAGACCGCCGTGACCTCACGCTCCTCATCCCGCTGGGCGGCCGGGCGCGACATCGTCACCGGTGCCCGCGCCGGCTGGGCGGCCGACGACGACGACCCCCGGCGCTGCAGGATGCCGATGATCAAAAAGACCAACGACACCAGGCTGACTCCGATGGAGGCATAGACGAAGTCGAGGTCCGGCATGGTGACGCCGATGACGAGTAGGACGAGGGCGACGAGGACGAGGGCCCCGCTGATGACGATCACGCTGTGGATCCTCCGGCACGTTTCAGGGCGTAGTGCTCGTGCAGCCTAGCGGCGGCACGCTTGTGAGGCATCGGCTTCGCGCAAGCACCCTAGACCGAACTCGGGCACCGAGGTCAGCGGGGTGCTGGCGGCTCCGGTTCCCCGCCGGAATGCCTGCCCCGGGGGTCGACCGCAAACGGCCCGACCGGCCCAGGCCCGGCCGAGGACAGTCGGGACGCGGCGCGCATCCCGGACGACGGCGCCTCGCGCGGCGGCCTGTCGGCGGCGCGAGGGTTCTCGCCGGTCTCCGCTCGGTGCGGCGTCCCGGCCGGGGGTCGCGTCGGGCTCGTCCCCCCGGGCGCCGCGCCGCGCGGGCGGCCACCGCCGGCTCCGGCGGGCGGTGAGCTCACAGCCGCCGACCGGGCGGCTGCCGGCACGCCCGCACCGGCGTCGTCAGGACCGGTGCGGCTGTCAAGGTCACGAAGCTGGGTCTGCAGATAGGCCTTCAGGCGGGTGCGGTATTCCCGCTCGAAGGCCCGTAGCTCCTCGATCCGGCCCTCGAGCCGGCGCTGCTGCTCTTCGAGTCCGCCGGTCACCGCGTGGGCCTGGGCAGTCGCGTCCGCCTCCACTCTGGCCGCGCGGCTCTTGGCCGTCGACAGCGTGCTCTCGGCCTGACCGCGCGCCGCCGCCACCACACTCTGCGCCTGGCCCCTGGCCGCAGACACGGCACTGTCGGCCTCGGACTGGGCGGCTGAGACGATCTGCTCGGCTTCGGCACGCGCCTCGGCGATGGCCTGGTCGGCCGTGCGCTGGGCGAGCAGTAAGGTGCGCAGCGCCGCCTCCTGCCCGTGCATCCCCAGCATCGGTTCAGCCGGGGCGGGTGCGGCCTCCGGCGGCGGCACGGCCGGCGCGGTGGAGGACGGCCGGTTCTTCAGCTCGGCGTTGTCGCGCAGCAGGCGGCTGAGCTCGGTCTCGACCTCGTCGAGGAAGGCGTCGACCTCGTCGAGTGAATAGCCCCGGAAGGCGATCCGGAACTGCTTGTTGGCGACATCGGTGGGGGTCATCGGCACGGCGTCACAGCTCCGGGAGACGGGGGAGGGCCGGGTTCATCGATAGCCACCTACCACACTCATGAGGATGCGCACCACGATGAACAGTACGAGGAAGCCGAGGTCGAGGTTGACCTGGCCGATTCGCAGCGGCGGCAGGATCTTGCGCAGCGCCTTGAGCGGCGGGTCGGTCACGGAGTATGCCAACTCCAGCGCGACGGCGACCGGGCCGGCGGGCTGGTAGGAGCGGGCCAGCAGGAAGACGTACTCCATCACCAGGCGGAAGATCAGGAGCAGCAGAAAGACCAGCAGCACGTAGTAGACAGCAGACGCGACGGCCGGCACGGGTGCGATGCTCCTCGGTAGATGGCTCGGTCTCGGTGGTCGCAGTCGGTCAGGACTGGTTGAAGAAACCGCCCTCGGCGATGCGCGCCTTGTCCTCAGCCGTGACCCGGACGTGCTCCGGCGAGAGCAGGAACACCTTGTTCGTCACCCGCTCGATGCGACCACGCAGACCGAAGATCAGGCCGGCGGCGAAGTCGACGAGACGCTTGGCGTCACCGTCGTCCATCTCGGTGAGGTTCATGATGACCGGAGTGCCCTGGCGGAAGTGCTCGCCGATGGTGCGGGCCTCGTTGTAGGTGCGGGGCTGCAAGGTCGTGATGCGGTAGTCCTCAGCGGCCTGAGCAGCGACGGGGCGCGGCGCGGCGTCCAGGGCGACCGCGCCACGGCTGCGGACCGGCGTCTCGGCCGGCCGGCGCATCGTCGCCGTGCCGGCGCTGTCGCCGGCCGACCACCGGCGCGCCGTCACGGGCGCCGGCTCGTCGATCTGCTCGTCCTCGTCCTCGTAGGCGTCGTCGGCGTCGCGACGGTCCCGCTCGTCGTCATCTTCGACCAGCCCCAGGTAGAGGCCCAACTTGCGCATGGCGCCGGGCATTCGGGACTCCTCGTGGTCGGGCTGGACCGGGTCGCTCGCCGGGGCCGCTGGGCGCGGCTCTGTCGGGGCGCAGACTACCGGAGCGGAGGCGTTCGACGTCCGAACAGGGCGGTTCCGACACGCAGGTGTGTCGCGCCGGCCGCGATGGCCTGCTCCAGGTCACCGGTCATGCCGGCGCTCATGACGCAGGCGTCCGGGTGTTCCGCACGCAGCCCCACGGCCACCTCGTGGAGGACGGCGAACCCCGCGTCAGCAACAGCAGGGCCACCCCGGGGCGCGAGAGCCATCACACCGCGCAGCCGGAGACCCGGCGCCGTAGCCACAGCAGCGGCAAGGCCCGCCACCTCGACAGTCCGAGCACCCCCCCGTGCCGGATCGCCGTCGAGGCTGACCTGCAGCAGCACATCCACGTCGCGGCCCGCCCGTTCGGCACCGGCTGACAGCGCGGTCACCAGGGCGAGCCGGTCCACCGAGTGCACGACGTCGGCGTACGCCGCGACGCTGCCCGCCTTGTTCGTCTGCAGACCGCCCACGAAGTGCCAGCGCACGCCGGGGACAGCGGCCGCCTTCCTGCTCGCCTCCTGGTGGCGGTTCTCGCCGAAGTCCCGCACGCCGAGGTCGCGCACGATCTCGATGTCGCTGACCGGATGGGTCTTGCTGACCGCGACCAGGACGACCTGCTCCCGAGGCCGGCCGGCCGCGGCGCAGGCGGCGGACACGCGCGCCTCCAGGGCGGCCAGGGCCGCGGTCAGGGTCGCTGCCCGGCTCATGAGAGACCGACGAGGGCGCCGTGCCGCCCCGTGATCCCGTCGCGACGGTAGGAGAAGAACCTCTCCGGCTGCTCGATCGTGCAGCCGCCGACGGCGCTGACGCGGGTGACACCGACGGCTCGCAGCAGGCCCGTCGCGCCACGCGCGAGATCGACCCCGGCCGTTCCCTGCCGGGTCGTCGAGCGCGAACCGGGAACGGCCGCGCCGACCTGGTCGGCGAGGGCGGTCGGCAGTTCGTAGCACCGGCCACAGGCCGCCGGCCCGAGCACCGCCGTCACCTGCGCGGCCGACGCGCCGAGCCCGACCATCGCCGCGACGGTCTCCTGCAGGACGCCGGCGACCAGCCCCGCCCTGCCCGCGTGGGCGGCGGCCACGACCCCGGCGGCCGGCTCGGCGAAAAGGACCGGCAGGCAATCGGCAGCGAGCACCACCAGGCACAGGCCGGGCGTGGCGGTGACCAGCCCGTCCACGCCGCTCACCGCGACGCCGGCCGTCCCGCGCGGTGCCGCCGTCACGACGGCCACCTTCGGCCCGTGCACCTGTGCCGCGAACACGAGCGCGGCCGGGGGCAGGCCCACCGCGGAGGCGATCCGCTCCCGGTTGGTCCGCACCCGATCCGGGTCGTCGGCCACGTGCAGACCGAGATTGAGAGAGCGGTACGGCGCCGTACTGACCCCGCCGGTGCGGGTCGTGAAGCCGCCCGTCGCGGGCGTCGGCAGCCCGGCCGGCAGCAGCCGCACGCCTACTTGAGGAAGTCGGGCACGTCGAGGTCGTCCTCGAACACGACGGTGCGGCGGGGTGTCGGTGGGGTGGTGCTCGTCGGACGGGGCCGCAGCGCGGTCGGCGTGAAAGCCGGGGCCGGGGGCGCGGGGGCGGGTGGCGGCGGCGGCGGCTCGGGCCGGCGCGTCTCGACGCGACGCACGGGTGTGGGGGCACCGGCGTCGAAGCCGGCGGCGATGACGGTGACGCGCACCTCGTCCCCGAGGGCGTCATCGATGACCGCGCCGAAGATGATGTTGGCCTCGGGGTGGGCAGCGTCCGCGACCAGCTGGGCTGCCTCGTTGATCTCGAACAGCCCGAGGTCGCTGCCGCCGGAGATGTTGAGCAGCACGCCGTGCGCGCCGTCCATGCTGGCCTCGAGCAACGGGCTCGCGATCGCCATCTCGGCGGCGACCGCCGCGCGGTCGTCACCGCGCGCATTGCCGATGCCCATCAGCGCGCTGCCGGCACCGCTCATGACGGCCTTGACGTCGGCGAAGTCCAGGTTGATCAGTCCGGGGGTGGTGATGAGGTCGGTGATTCCTTGGACGCCGGACAGCAGCACCTGATCGGCGCTCTTGAAGGCGTCCATGACGCTGACCGAGCGGTCGCTGATCGACAGCAGCCGGTCGTTGGGGATGATGATGAGCGTGTCGACCTCACGGCGCAGCGCGTCGATGCCCTCCTCGGCCTGCTGGGCCCGGCGCCGGCCCTCGAAGGAGAACGGCCGGGTGACGACGCCGATGGTGAGCGCGCCCAGTCCGCGGGCGACGCTGGCCACGACCGGCGCGCCGCCGGTGCCGGTGCCGCCACCCTCGCCGGCGGTGACGAACACCATGTCGGCGCCCTTGAGCACCTCCTCGATCTCCTCCTGGTGGTCCTGCGCCGCCTGCCGCCCGACGTCGGGCTGCGCACCGGCACCCAGCCCGCGGGTGAGCTCGCGGCCGATGTCGAGCTTCACGTCGGCGTCGCTCATGAGCAGCGCCTGCGCGTCGGTGTTGATCGCGATGAACTCGACGCCCTTGAGGCCGACCTCGATCATCCGGTTGACGGCGTTGACGCCGCCGCCGCCGATGCCGACCACCTTGATGACGGCGAGGTAGTTCTGCGGTGCTGCCACGGTGGTGGGTGCCTCTCGGGAGCGGTCGGAACAGGGGTCCAAGGCGAGCAGTTGCGGGGTCCCGCAACCCTCCACCTCAACCAGATGCTTAGAGTTATGTCAACCTGCTGCGGTGGGCGAGACGTTACGGGTCTGCTTCCGCGCCGGTCAACAGCCCATCGGCGTGTCGCGAGCAGTGAGCGGTGTCCGCGTTCGCTGACCGGCTATGAGGTGCCTCGCTTGGCCTCGTACATGCCTGCATCGGCCCGGGAGAGCAGATCCGCGGGCGTCATGGCTCCCCGATCGGCGCGAGCAACCCCAACGCTCACCCCGACGTTGAGGCTTTGCCCGTGTACGTCCAGGGGGGCGCAGATCGCGGCCCGCAGCCGCCGACTGAGAGCCGCGAGACCGGCATCGGTTGCATCCTCCACGAGGATCACGAACTCGTCCCCACCGACCCGGGCGACCGTGTCGGAGGGCCGCACTCCGGCCCGCAGCCGGTCAGCCACGCCCCGGAGCACGGCGTCGCCAGCGGCGTGACCGTGCCGGTCGTTGACGTCCTTGAAGTGGTCGAGGTCCAGGAACATGACACCGGTCGAGCCGCCGGTCCTTGCGTCGCGGGCCAAAGCGCCACGCAGCCGCTCGCCGAGCAGCTCGCGGTTGGCCAGACCAGTGAGCGGATCGCGCACGGCCTGCTCGCTGAGCACCGCCGTCAGCTCCCGCAGTTCCTGCTCGGCCTGCCGGCGCTCGGTGATGTCCTGGGCGCTCACGGCATACCAGCCGGGCGCACCGTCGCCGGTCAGGACGAGCGCCACGCCGTGCAGCACCCAGACCACCGAGCCGTCCGGGTGGACATGCGACTGCTCGGACTGCAGCGACTCCTGCCCGGCAGAAGGCAGTGTCGCCTGCTCCAGCGGCTCGCCAGCTGCGCTGCGCAGGACGTCGGCGAGGGCCACCCCCACGAGGTCCTCCCCCGCGGTGGCGACCAGCTCGGCGTAGCTGGCGTTGACCCGCAGGTAGCGGCCGGACAGGTCGGCCAGCGCCAGCCCGATCCGGGCACTGTCGAAGAAGGCCTCGAACACATTGAGGGTGCCCGCGAACGCCTGCATGCTGGAGCGCGCGGCCGTGGCCCGCGCGGCGCTCGGTGCGGGTTCGGGCACGGCTACCGCATTCCCGCCGCCCGGCGGCTCATCCCACTCACCGGCGAACGGCAAGGCCGGGAGCGCTGACGTCGACCACGGTGCCGGGCAGCTTGCGCAGCGCCGACACCGCTGCGGCCTTGCTCGCGGTCCCCCCGGGTGAGCCCCACACCACCTGCCTGCCGTCGGCCAGCACCAGCAGCACCGAGGACGGTGAGCCGGCCCGGACGACACGCACGTCCGACTGCAACAGAGCCGGCAGGTCGCGGTAGACCGTCAGGGCAGCCGTGGTCGCCCCGTCGCCTGCTCCCGGGCGCTCCACGTCGAGCCGGACCAGTCCCGCCGGCAGCTCGGCTGCCGTGGCGAACACCACCCCCTCGACATCGACCAGCGCGACGCCCTGGGGTCCCGGGACGCCGGCGACCGGCGTGCGTTCGGTCACCTGCACCCGCAGCGTGCCCGGCCA
>JBBSKF010000104.1:0-14009 GCA_038256525.1 Mycobacteriales bacterium
GCTGCCCGACCAGGGCGAGCCGCTGCTGCAGCAGATACAGAACCTGCTCGGGCAGGGCGCCATGGTCAGCGACGACGGGCGGCTGGCGCTGCTCGACCTGCGACCACTGGCCGAGCGCATCCGCAGCGACGTCGGCGCCGAGGTCGTCCGCGGCGCCGCCGCCGACGTGCTCCAGCAGAGCTTCGGCAGAGCGTTCGGCGACAGCTTCGCGACGGCGGACTTCGCCGGTCGCTGGGCGGCCGGCCCGTCGGCAGAGCTGACCCTCGTCAACCCGGGGACGCGCTCTGTCCGTGTCGACCTCGGCATGCTCGTCGGCTCCCGGGTCGAGGGCACCTACACCCTTCGGCTGACGGGTGGGCAGATCGACGAAACCGTCGAGATCGGCAAGCCCTTGCGGGAGGTCCGTACCAGCCTGGTCCTGTCTCCGGGTGTGACGGTCCTGCGGCTGACCAGCGACGCTCCGCTGGAGCCCGCACGCATCCGCACCACGGATCGCACCTTCTTCGTCGGGGACCCGACCGTGCAAGGCGCTGACCTGCGGCGGCTCCTCGAGCAGTGCGTGCGGACTGCGGACGCGCCGCGGCTGCTCTGCTAGAGGACCCGCGCCCGTCCAGTCGCGCGGTCCCAGACGATGGAGCCGCCCTGGAAGTCGTTGCGCCGGCCGCCGGGCACGTCGTACTCGTTCGTGATCGGGTATCCCAGCGGGCCGAGCTCCCAGCCTGTGCCCGCCCAGACGTCCCGGATGGCGCCGCGGACCTCCTGCGCACCCGTGGTCGGGGTCCAGTAGATCGAGCCGACCTGGAAGTGGTTGAAGCGGCCCACCCGGTCCGGTGTCGTCAGCTCGTTGGTCGTGGGATACCCGAGCGCGCTCGTCTCCCATCCGAGCAGGGACCACCGCTCACGGATGGCGCCGCGGACCTCCTGCGCACCGGTGGTCGGGGTCCAGTAGATCGAGCCGCGCTGGAAGTGGTTGAACCGGCCCACCCGGTCCGGTGTCGGGAGCTCGTTGGTGATCGGGTATCCCAGCGGGCCGGTCTCCCAACCGAGCGCGCTCCACGTCCCGCGGATGCTGCCGTGCACTTCCCACGCGCCGGTGGTCGGAGTCCAGTAGATCGAGCCGCCCTGGAAGTGGTTGAACCGCCCGACCCGGTCCGGTGTCCCCGTCTCGTCGGTCAGCGGGTAGCCGAGCAACCCTGTCTCCCAGCCGAAGGAGCCCCACCGCGCGAGCACCGCACCGTGCACCTCGAAGGCGCCGGCCCCAGGCGTCCAGTAGATCGAACCGGCGCGGTACGCCCGGAACCGCCCGCCGACCAGCTGCGTCTCGGCGCCGATCGGCGGTCCGAGCAGGCCCGCGTCACCGCCCAGCGCGGCGTGCTTGGCATCGATCGGACTGGAAAGGTCGAACCAGCTGCTGCGCAGCCCGGCGGCCGAGCGAAGCTGCTCACCGGAGATCTCTACGGTGCGGCTGTCGCCCACCAGCCGCACCCGCAGCACCCGTCCTCCCCACTCACCGTTGCCGTCGCGGGTGAGCACGCGGATCTCGCGGAGCAGTCCGGTCCCGAGTGCCAGCTCGATCTTGCTGGCCGGCACCCGCACACCCGTCCACCGGTGGACCGTGGACCGGGCGGCCTCGGCCCCGACCGCGTCGTAGGGGTCGGCCTTGGCGACGTACGGCCCGCTGGTGCCGACCGTCCAGCCGCCGTTGGACGAGGAGAACTCGGTACGCAGGACGGCGCCGTTGTAGCGGATCACCTGCCCCGCCGTGGCCAGCACCGCCGCGTTGCCGCTGGGCGTCTCGGAGCTGGCCCCGCCATACACCTGACAGGAGGTCGTGTCGACGACGTCGTACAGGTTCGTCGCCGGGAAGGTGCCGCCCTGCGGGCAGGGCTGCAGGCCGTACGACCGCGCAGCCACGGCCTGCGCCTTCAACGCCTCCGCGGGCCAGCTGGCCGGCATCTCGGCAGGCACGACCCCGCGCACGTAGTCGTCCAACCCCACCGTGCTGACCACGTAGAGCGGCTTGCTGGCCTGGCCGCTGAGCGCCGCAGTGAGCGTCCCGCGGTAGCTGCGCTGCCCGGCCGGGTGCTGCAGCGACAGCAGGGCCGGACCCTCGAACCGGATCGGGCCGCTGACCGGCGGCATCACGGCGACCCAGTCGGGGCCCTGCAACGCCTCGACCCGCACGATCGTGCCCTCGGGGCGGACCCGCACCCGGCTCCAGTCGGTGCGGGCTCCGGTGGCCACGACCGCGCCGCTGGCCTCGTTGCGGACCTGCAGGCCGGCGACGTTCGTGACGACCGCGTCGGCGTCCTCTCCGGCGAGCAGGACCCGCCGCTGCGCGCCGCCCGCCGTGCCGAGCTCGGTCCCGGTGTAGTAGAAGCCCAGGATCTGGGCGTGGTTCAGCCCCCGCAGGGCGGCGCCGTAGGCGCCGTACTGGCTCATGCCACGCCCATGGCCGAAGCCGCGGCCGTCGAAGGTGAACACGCCGTCGGCCGGTCGGCCGGCGACGTCGGCGCTCTGCGCCGGGACCACGAGCGCGGCAAGCAGCAGCAGCACGCAACCGCCGACCACCGACCGGCGGCCGACCGCGGGAGACAACGGCAGGCGCATCACAAGACCGCAGTCTGACCGGTCAGGGCGTTCCACACAATGGAGCCGTTCTGGAAGTCGCTGCGCTGGCCCCCGGGCACCGCGTACTCGTTGCTCGTCGGGTAGCCCAGCCTGCTGCGCTCCCACCCCAGGTCGGCCCACCGCTGGCGGATCGCACCGCGCACCTCCCACGCCCCCGTCGCCGGGGTCCAGTAGATCGACCCGTTCCAGAAGTGGTTGAACCGCCCGATCCGGTCGGGGGTCGGCAGCTCGTGCGTCACCGGGTAGCCCAGCGGGCCCTGCTCCCAGCCGAGCTGGGCCCAGGTGTTGCGGATCGCGCCCTGCACGACCTGCGCGCCGGTCGTCGGGGTCCAGTAGATGGACCCGGACTGGAAGTGGTTGAACCGCCCGATCCGGTCGGGGGTCGGCAGCTCGTGCGTCACCGGGTAGCCCAGCGAGCTCCTCTCCCACCCCCGGTCGCTCCAGACCTGGCGTATCGCACCCTGCACACCCTGAGCGCCGGTCTGCGGGGTCCAGTAGATCGACCCGGACTGGAAGTGGTTGAACCGCCCGATCCGATCGGGGGTCGGCAGCTCGTTGGTCAGGGGATAGCCCAGCGAGCCCGCTTCCCAGCGCAGCTGGCTCCACGCCTGCCGAATAGCGCCCTGGACCGCCCAGGCCCCCGTGGTCGGGCTCCAGTAGATCGACCCGGACTGGAAGTGGTTGTAACGCCCAGCCTTGTCGAGCGTGGGCTGCTCGTCGGTCACCGGGAAGCCGG
This sequence comes from Mycobacteriales bacterium, assembly GCA_038256525.1. GTDB lineage: Bacteria > Actinomycetota > Actinomycetes > Mycobacteriales > SCTD01 > SCTD01. The sequence goes on from JBBSKF010000104.1 coordinate 3,368, forward strand.
TCGCGCCGGTCCGGCCGAGCGCGCTCCAGCGCTGCAGGATGGCGCCGCGCACCTCGAACGCGCCGGTGGCTGCCGACCAGTAGATGGTCCCGCCCTGATAGCTGCGGAAGCGTCCGCCCGGCACGTCGGCCTCAGCCGCCGTCGGTGCACCGAGCGGGCCGGACGACCCGCCGAGCGCCGCGTACTTCGCGTCGATGGACGACGACGCCGCGGGGCTGGCCGCGATTCGGTCCGCGACGCTGCGCCGCAGCGCCGGCAGCTTGCTGTAGCCCTGGTCACCGGGACAGGCCGTGTTGTTGGTGTCCCGGTGACCAGCGATGACGGGAACCGTGACCTGGGTGCCCGCCACGTACTTCGACGTGCTCCCACCGCCGGAGGTGAGCGTCTGGGTGCCCAGTGGGTCGGCGCCGCTCAGGGACAGCTTCCAGGCCAACAGGTCGCGCGTGGCATCGAGCGTGGCCGTCGTCGGCGCGACGGAGGTGTAGGTGCCGATCATCGACACCCCCGTCGACCCGCTGTTGAACCCCCCGGCGTGGGCGCCGACGACAGCCCGGCTGATGCCGCCGAAGCGGCCTTCGTAGACCCGACCGAACTTGTCGACGAGGAAGTTGTAGCCGATGTCGGACCAGCCCAGACTCTGCGTGTGATAGGCGTAGAAGCTCCGGACCTGCTGGGCCGCCTCGGCGGCGGTGTAGTCGTTGGTCGACGCCGTGTGGTGGACGTAGGCCACCTTCACCGTGGACGCATAGGACGGGGCGTCAGTGCGCAGGCTCTCGTCGGCGCCCCACTGCGCCCGGGTGATGATGGCCGGCTGCGGGCTCACCGCCCAGGCGGTCGACTGGGGGCCGGTGGCCTGTCCCAGCGTGGCGTCGGCTTCGGAGACGCCCGGGTCGACCAGATCGATGCGCACGTCGCGCGGAGCCGGCCCGGCCGGCACGTCCAGCCGGACCTGCACGCCGTCGGCCGCTCCGACCCACGCGGGCGCGGTGCCCACGCGCGAGCCGACGAGTTCAGGTGACACGTCGTCCGGTCCGTCGTCATCAGCGACCTCCAGCGGTGTCCACGGCGACCATCCGTCGGCGCCGCGGGTCCGGGCCTGGACCGTGACCGCAGCCGACCCGCTACCGCGCTGCCAGGTGACGCCCATCGTCGAGAACGGCGCGGTCGGTCTGCGTGCGGTGAGCAGGAAAGGCCGACTCGTGCCGGCGGCTGACGCGGCATCGCCCACGAGTGCGCCCTGGTCGACACCGGCGACCTCCAGCGACTGCACCGCCGCCGGCACCGGATGGGGCTTGGGCCCGGAGGGTCCGGTCGCCACCGGCAGGGCCAGCAAGGCCGGAACCAGGACGGAGAACATTCCCAAGGGGGCGAGACGTCGCACGGAAAAGCTCCAAGTGTAGTGACTCGTGTGGCAGTTGGGAGTGATGTGACACGCGGTGCCCGGCAAATGTAGGGCCCTGAAGGGTCCTCGTCTGCTTCTGGCCAAACCTTGACCCTCACCGACGCGCACCGGCCCGGCCCTGGAACGTCCAGGGTCGGGCCGGTGCGGGTCCAGACGCGGTCCTCATGACCGGTCAGACGCAGGACCTCAGACGATGGTTGTCTGGCCGGTGCGACGGTCCCAGACGATCGAGCCGCGCTGGAAGTCGCTGCGCCGCCCGTTGGCCACCTCGTACTCGTCACTGACGGGGTAGCCCAGCGGGCCGAGCTCCCAGCCGGTGGCCGCCCAGAGGCCGCGGATGGCTCCCCGGACCTCGCGTGAGCTCGTCGCCGGAGACCAGTAGATGGAGCCGTTCTGGAAGTGGTTGAAGCGACCGATCCGGTCCGGGGTGCCCAGCTCGTCCGTGACCGGGTAGCCCAGAGCGCTCTTCTCCCAGCCCAGCAGCGCCCAACGCTCACGGATGGCGCCACGGACCTCGCGTGAGCTCGTGCCCGGGGTCCAGTAGATCGAGCCGTTCTGGAAGTGGTTGAAACGACCGATCCGGTCCGGCGTCGGCAACTCGTTCGTGGTGGGGTAGCCGAGCGCGCTCTTCTCCCAGCCCAGCAGCGACCAGCGTTCCCGGATGGCGCCCCGGACCTCACGGGCACCGGTCCACGAGGTCCAGTAGATCGAGCCACCCAGGAAGTGGTTGAAACGACCGATCCGGTCCGGCGTCGGGAGCTCGCTCGTCGTGGGCAGGTTCAGGGCCGAGCGAGCGCCACCCAGGGACCGGTAGGTGTCGCGGATCGAACCGTGCACGACGCGACCGCCGGTGCTCGGACCCCACAGCACGTCCCCGCCCTGGAAGTCCTGCTCGATGCCGCCGGGAACCGCGTATTCCGTGCCGAGCGGCGCACCGAGCAGACCGGCGAACGCCGAGACCGTCGGGGCGAGCGTCGAGGAGACGGGGAAGCCGACCGGCGCCGGCGCCGGCACCGGGGCGGGCGCCAGGTTCACGAGCGGCTTGCGGAAGACCTGGGTCACCCAGATCCGGCCGGTCGGGGCGATCCAGGTGCCGATGCCCACCTGCGTGTAGGTCGAGCTCACCATGTTGGCGCGGTGCGCAGGGCTGTTGTAGAAGGCGTTCTGGATGTCGGCGACGGACCCGCCGTAGCCGACGTTCTCACCGACCGACTGCCAGTTGGTGACCTGAACGGTCAGCGAGGGGTTGTGGTAGAGCAGGTTCTGCTCACCCATCCGCTGGGAGTGGGCGCGCGCGATGGAGGTCAGGTCTCCGTAGACGGCGAGCGAGGGCAGGCCGACCGAGTTGCGCAGGGAGTTGAGGCGGTTCACGAAGTCGCTCTCACCGGCGGCGGCAGAGGCTGCCGTGGCCGGCACGAGGACGAGCGCCACCGTGAAGGCGAGCAGGCTGGTCAGGGAGACCAGCGAGCGGAACACCGAGTTGACGCGCATGACAAGAACCTCCGGAGGGGCCGGCGACGATCCGTCGGCCAAGGATTTTGATGACTTTCCGTCACCACAAGCCTTCGACTTCACGCATGGCATCCTTGAGTGCGATTGCGGAGTGTGATGTCACTCCCCCGTCGGACGCGCGTACGTGCGCCGTCGGGCGAGCGGCTACCCTCGGCGCCCCGACCGCCGGGCTCGAGGTCACCAGGAGACATCCGTGCCGCATCCGCTCGCCGAGCTCGCGCTGCGGGCGGACGTCGCGGCCTACCGCGCCGTGCGGGGCCAGGCCGTCCACCCGCACGTCGTGCGGGGGGCCCTCGGGCTCTCCCACTTCGGGGAGCACGCGCTCGGCTGGCTCGCGGTCGGCGCTGCGGGCGCACTGCTCGACGCCCCTCGCCGGGCCGCCTGGGTGCGGGCGAGTGCGGCAGTGGTCGCGGCGCACGGCGGCAACATCGCCGTCAAGCGGGTGGTGCGCCGCCCGCGACCCGACCTGCCCGACCTGCCCGCGCGGGGACGCACCCCCAGCCAGCTGTCATTTCCGAGCGCGCACGCCGCCTCGAGCTTTGCCGCCGCGACGGCCTTCGGGCCGTTGCTGCCGGGCCTGCCGTGGCGCTGCCTCGGCGCCACGATGGGCCTGTCGCGCGTCGTCCTCGGCGTCCACTACCCCTCAGACGTGCTCGCCGGCGCCCTGCTCGGGGTCGTCGTCGGCCGCGCCGGCCGGCCCCGGAGCCGGTGAGGCGGGACGCTCAGCCGTGGCGGGCGGCCTCGTAGGCCGACAGGGTCGCCTCGGCGCAGCGGCGCCAGGTCCACCGTGCGGCCCACGCGCGTCCCGCCTCCGGGGCAGGTGGGCAGGTCAGGATCTGGCGCAACCCCTCGGCCAGGGCATCGGCGCTCCCCGCTGCCGCGTAGTGGGCGTGCTCGCCGAGCACCTCGCGCAGGACCGGCAGGTCGCTGGCCACGACCGGGACGCCGCTGGCCAGGGCCTCGAGCGGCGGCAGCCCGAAGCCCTCGTAGCGGGAGGGGAAGGTGAGGCAGGCCGCACCTGCCGTGACGAGGCGCAGCTGTGCATCGTCCAGGTAGCCGGCGACCACGACGCCGGACGCCGACAGGTCCGCGGCGTCCCCCCACCCGGGCGGCCCGACCAGCACGAGCGGCGGGGCGTCGCTGTCCTCGGCGCGCAGCGCCTCGTGGGCGCGCAGCAGGACGGGCAGGTTCTTGCGGGGCTCCCGGTTGCCGACGAACAGGATGTAGCGCTCCGGCAGGCCGAGCCCGACGCGCTCGGCCGGCGTCGGCGGCGAGGTCTCGAACCAGGCGCGGTCGACCCCCAGTCCGGTGGCTCGCACCCGCCCTCTGTCGATGCCGTAGTGCGCGCTCACCTCGTCGGCCATCGCCTCGGAGGGGGTCAGGACGAGCGCGCCGGAGCGCAGGGCTCGCGGCACCAGGTCGCGGTAGCTCCGGCTGGCCGCGGACACCAGGTCGGGGAAGCGTGCGTAGGTCAGGTCGTGCACGGTCACCACGCCGGCCGCTCGCCGCGCCGGCGGGAGGACGAAGTTGGTGCCGTGGAAGACATCGACCCGACCGGTGAGCAGCTCCACCGGGGGGAGGTCGCTTCGCCGCCAGGCCGCGTGCAGGGCCCGGGCGGGCAGTCGGCGGCCGCTCACCCGGGCCGCACCGGCGCCGGCAGCGGCCGCTCGGCCGGCCAGCCCCGACGCTCCACGAGCCGTGAAGGCGCTGAGGACCAGCTCGGGCGGGTCGGCCAGCGCGCACAGCCCGCCCAGCAGGCCGGAGACGTAGCGGCCGACGCCGGTCGGCCGCCCGAGCAGCGGCGTCGCGTCCAGACCGACTCTCACAAGGACAGGGCCCGCTCCCTGCGGAAGCAGTCGCTGAGCGCACGCCGCCAGTGCGGCAGCGGCGGCAGGCCGGCCACCTGCCACGATCGCGGGGACAGCACGCTGTAGGCGGGGCGGGGCGCCGGCCGCCGGAAGGCGGCGCTGGTCGTCGGCAGCACGCGGATGGCGTCGGCGCCGAGCTCGGCGAAGATCGCCTGGGCGAAGCCGTGCCAGGTGGTGGATCCGGCGTTCGTGCAGTGGTAGGTGCCGGGGGGCGCCGGGGAGCGGGCCAGTGCGAGCAGCCCGGTCGCGAGGTCGCGGCTCCACGTCGGCGAGCCGCGCTGGTCGGCGACGACATCGACGGTCTCCTGCAGGGACTCGAGGCGCCTCATGGTCGCGACGAAGTCCGTCCCACCGCCCCCGAACAGCCACGACGTCCGTACGACGTAGCCGCCGTCCGGGTGCAGGGCGGCCACCGCCTGCTCCCCCGCGAGCTTGGTGCGGCCGTACGCGCCGCGTGGTCCCGTCGGGTCGTCGACCTCGTAGGGCGGCCCGGCCGGCCGGTCGCCGGGGAAGACGTAGTCGGTGCTGAGCTGGATCAGGCGGGCGCCCGCGACGGCACAGGCCTGGGCCAGCAGCGCCGGCGCGGTGGCATTGACGGCGTACGCCTCGTCCTCGTCGGCCTCTGCGGCGTCGACGGAGGTGTAGGCCGCGGCGTTGACAACGACGAGCTGGTGGGCGTCGCTGTCGCTGCGGATGAGCCGGGCCCATGTGCTGACCATGTCCTTGACGGCGAAGGGGTCGGTCAGGTCGAGATCGGCCCGGCGCAGACCGCGCGCGAACACGTTGCGCTCACCGCGCACGAGGTCGAGCAGGTCGGACCCGACCTGGCCACCGGCGCCCGGCACGAGCAGGGCAAGGCTCACCCGCCCGTCCCGGTCTTGTCCCGAAGCGGTCGCCACCAGTGCTCGTTCGCGCGATACCAGGCCACCGTCTCGGCCAGCCCGTCCTCGAAGCTGCGCCGGGGCGCATAGCCCAGCGCCCCGATCTTGGCGTAGTCCACGCAGTAGCGAAGGTCATGACCCAAGCGGTCGGGAACGTGGTCGACCCGGTCCCAGCTCTGGCCGAGGGCCTCCAGCAGCCGGGCGGTGAGCTCGGCGTTGGACAGCTCCCGGCCGCCGCCGATGTTGTAGCTCTCCCCCGCCACCCCCTGCTCGGCGACGATCTGGACGCCGCGGCAGTGGTCGTCGACGTGCAACCAGTCCCGCATGTTGCGCCCCTCGCCGTAGAGCGGCACCTGCCGGCCGTCGAGCAGGTTCGTCACGAACAGCGGGATGACCTTCTCGGGGTACTGGTAGGGCCCGTAGTTGTTCGAGCAGCGGGTCGTCGAGACGTGCAGCCCGTAGGTCACCGCGTAGGCCCGGGCGAGCAGCTCGGCGCCGGCCTTGGCCGCCGAGTAGGGGCTGTTCGGCAGCAGCGGGCTGTCCTCGGTCCAGGCGCCGGTCTCGATCGAGCCGTAGACCTCGTCGGTGCCGATGTGGACCACTCGAGGCGTGCCGGCCCGAAGGCAGGCGTCGAACAGCGTCTGCGCGCCGAGCACGTTGGTGACCACGAAGTCCTGCGCGCCGGAGATCGACCGGTCGACGTGGGTCTCGGCGGCGAAGTTGACGACGACGTCGTGACCCGGCAGCACCTCGTCCAGCAGGCGTCCGTCGATCAGGTCGCCCTGCACGAACCGGTAGCGGGGGCTGTCGCTGACCGGGGCGAGGTTCTGCAGGTTCCCGGCGTAGGTCAGCTTGTCGTAGACCGTCACCTGCGCCCCGGCATAGGCCGGGTAGGCGCCGGTCAGCAGCTGCCGGACGTAGTGCGAGCCGATGAATCCGGCGCCGCCGGTGACGAAGATGCGCATCAGGCGATCGAGACCCGGCTGTGGTCGCCGAGCATGAGGCGGTGGGCGCGGGGCAGCGCCGACGACGGGACCACCTCGACCTGCTTTCCGATCAACGAGTCCTCGATCCGGCCGACGCCGCGGATCGTCGACTCCTCGAGGACGATGGAGTGCTCGATCTCGGTGTCCTCGAGCAGGCAGCCGAAGTAGATCGACGTGAACGGCCCCACGTAGGAGTCCCGGACCACGCTGTCCCGGCCGATGATCGCCGGCCCGCGGACGGTCGAGCGCTCGATGACCGCGCCGGGTTCGACCACGACCCGGCCGATCAGCGAGGACTCGGCGTCGACCGAGCCGAGCATCTGCGGCTCGAGCGACTCGAGCACCTTGCGGTTGCACTCCAGCATGTCCTCGAGCCGGCCGGTGTCCTTCCAGTAGCCGCTGACCAGGTGCGGACGCACGTCGTGTCCCGAGTCGATCAACCACTGGATCGCGTCGGTGATCTCCAGCTCGCCACGGTCGGAGGGCGCGATCGCACGCACGGCCTCGTGGATCCCGGCCCGGAACATGTAGACCCCGACCAGGGCCAGATTGCTCGTGGGGGCGACCGGCTTCTCGACCAGCGACGTCACGCGGCCGTGCGGTCCGAGCTCCGCCACGCCGAACTGCGAGGGGTTGTCCACTTCGGTGAGCAGGATCTGCGCGTCGTGCGAGCCCTCCCGGAACTCCGCCACCAACGCGGTGATCCCGCCGATGAGGAAGTTGTCACCGAGGTACATGACGAAGTCGTCATCGCCCAGGAAGTCCCGGGCGATGAGCACGCAGTGAGCGAGGCCGAGCGGCGCCTGCTGCCGGATGTAGGTCACCGAGATCCCCAGGTCAGAGCCGTCACCCACGGCTGCCTCGATCTCGGCCTGGGTGTCACCGACGATGATCCCGATCTCCGACACGCCCGCGTCGCGGATCGCCTCCAGGCCGTAGAACAGCACCGGCTTGTTGGCGACCGGCACCAGTTGCTTGGCGCTGGTGTGGGTGATCGGACGCAGCCGGGTGCCCGCGCCACCGGACAGGACCAGCGCCTTCATGGACGGCAGGCTATCGGGCCTACCGGCATCAGAGGTTCGAGTCGGTACGATGATCGCTCGGCGGGCAACCCCGCCGCGGTCCGGCACGTCATCGGGGGGATGGACCCCACGACGGGAGAGGGAGCGGTGGACGGCCCCACGGACCGCAAGGATGCTCGCGAGCACCCTCCCGGCACCGGTCGGCCCGGGTCAGGGCTGCCGGGGTCAGGGCTCCCGCCGCACCTGGACCCCCGTCGGGGCAGCGCCCGCCCGCCCGCCCCCACCACCAGACCAGCGGGCACCAGACCTGCGGGCAGCTTCGGCGCCGCGGGCGGGGACCCCGGCTCCCTCGTGCCGGAGCCGCCCCGCCGTCGTCGTCGTCGCGGCACCCGCATCCTGTCCTGGATCGCCGTCATCACCTCGCTCGCCGTGCTGGCCACCGCCGGGGCCGGATACGCCCTGCTCAACTACTACGACGGCAACATCAACCGCATCGACGCCTTCGGATTCGGCGCGGACGGCCGGCCGGCTGCGGCCCCGCGGGACGCCAAGAACATCCTCATCGTCGGCTCGGACAGCCGTGGCGACCTCGAGGCAGGCGAGGGCACGCAGGGCCGGGGCGACACCTTCGTCACCGGGCAGCGCTCGGACACGGTGATCCTGGCCCATCTGTACGGCGACGCCGACATGGCGCAGCTGGTCAGCTTCCCCCGCGACTCCTTCGTGCCGATCCCCGAGCACCTGTCGAGCAGCGGCAAGCTCGTCCCGGAGCGCAACGCACGGCTCAACACCGCCTTCTTCGAGGGCGGACCCAGCCTGCTGATCCGCACCATCGAGCAGCTGACCGACCTGCGCATCGACAACTACATGCAGATCGACTTCGACGGCTTCCAGGCCATGGTCAACACCCTCGGGGGGGTGGAGGTGTGCCTGTCAGAAGCAGCCAAGGAGGGCGACTCCGGCATCGACTTGCAGGCCGGGCGGCAGATCGTCAAGGGCGACCAGGCGCTGGCCTTCGTCCGCCAGCGCAAGGGCCTGCCGCGTGGCGACCTGGACCGGATCGCCCGGCAGCAGCAGTTCATCGGCGCCATCGTGCGCAAGACCCTGTCGGCCGGCACGCTGCTCAACCCCTTCAAGCTCAACGGCGTGATCAACGCCGTCACCGAGTCGCTGGTCATCGACGAGAGCCTGTCGATCGGTGAGCTGCGCAACCTCGCCCTGCGGTTCCGCAACTTCGACGCCGGCGGCGTGATCTTCTCCACCGTGCCCGTCGCCGAGAACGCCGCGCGGCGGGGGGGCGCGTCGGTCGTCCTGCTCGACGAGGCGAAGTCGGCCGAGCTGTTCGGTCAGCTGCGCCGCGACATCCCGCCGGGCGTGCCGGAGTCCGCGCCACCGGATCCCGCGCCGGGGCAGCGGCTCGTCGTTGCGCCCGGCGACGTACGCGTGAAGGTCTTCAACGGCTCCGGCGTGCAGGGTCTGGGGCGGCGCGCCTACGACGACCTGTCCTCGATCGGCTTCCAGCCCGTCGGGGAGCCCGGCAACCGGCCCGGCTCACCGACCGGGACCGTCGTCCTGCACGGACCGGACAAGGCCGACTCGGCCCGCACCGTGGTCGCCGCGATTCCCGGTGCGACGGCCAAGCTCGACCCCGAGCTCACCCAGACGCTCGAGGTCGTCGTCGGATCCGGCTACTCGGGGACCAAGCCGGTGACGGTCGGCGGCGGCGCGCCGCGGTCCGCCGCACCCGCGCCGGCAGCGTCCGCACCACCGGTCGTGACCGCAGCGCAGGACCCGTGCGCGGTCTGACCGAGTGGACCGGTGGCCTGGTCGGGCAGCGGGACCCCGCTCAACCCCTGCTGACCATGTACGCCGGTGGCGGCCGGGTCGAGCTGTCCGGCGCCACGACCGCCAACTGGGTGGCGAAGTCGGCGAACCTGCTCGTCGACGGACTCGGCGGCCCGCAACGCGTCGGTCTGCTGCTACCGCTGCACTGGCAGACGCTCGCCCTGCTGCTCGCGGGGGTGGCGACCGGCGCCACCGTCGTCGTCGCGGAGCAGCCGGCCACGTTGGCCGGGTGCGACGTGGCCTTTGTCGCGGCCGAACACGCCGAAGCGGCGCTGTCCGAAGGCGTCGAGGAGGTGCTGGCGCTGTCCGGGCACCCGCTCGGCGCCCCCCTGCCCTCGGTGCCGCCGATGGTGTCGGACTACGCCCGCGAGGTGCCTTCCTACGCCGACCACTGGGGTGGCGCAGCCCCGCGGGGGTGGACCCTCGAGGCCAGGGGTGAGCGGCTCGGACCGCTGACCGGCCTCGGGCTCTCGCCCGCCGACCGGGTGCTCGCCTCGGTGGAGCCGGCCGACCCCGGGAGCCTGGCCGCCCTGCTCGCGGTCCTGCACGAGGGGGCGGCGCTTCTTCTGCTCCCGTCCCCGACCGGCCTGGACGTGGCGGCGACCGCCACCGCGGAGCGGGTCACCGCGACGCTGGGTTGCGCGGTGCCGGGCCTGCCCTCGTTGCCCGGCGCCTGAGCAGGGCCGCAGCGTCAGCCCCGCTCGATCCGCGGGCGCAACCAGGTCAGGTCGCCCGGCTCGTTCGCGAAGTGACCGGCCGAGTCGGGACCGGCCGGGTCGGCCAGGTCCAGCAGGAGTGTCAGCGGGACACCGTCGTGCAGCATGGTCAACGTCCGGGTGACCAACTGCTCCCGCCGGGCGTTCGACCTGCCTGCCATGTCCGTCCTGTCCATGATCCTCCTTCGGGTTCCCTGTCTGAGGGTGTATCGGCCCTGTCCGCTCAGCAGCCGCAGGGCCGAACGGGTGGGAGCTGACCGGCCGGATCGGTGGTCCGACGTAGACTGAGCGTCCGGCTTCCTGCGCAGCGTCGCCGCGCCACCTGCCGCCTTTCGAAGGACCCCGATGAGCACCCCACGCGCACGCCGGCGCTCGAGCCGGCCGGTCGCCGCCGCCCCGGCTGCACCGCC